>JASMKM010000051.1 GCA_030749235.1 Planctomycetota bacterium
TGGCGTGGCTTGAAGTCGGAAGACCTTTATCAAGGTCGCGACCTTGCCGTGACCACCGATTTCCGCGATGTCTTCCATGCCGTGCTCGAGAACTCGATGGACTTCGAGGCTCCCAAGGGTTTCTTCCCGGACTACAAGCCGCAGCGCCTCAAGAATCTGTTCTAGAGGGAGCCTGTTTCAGCGACCACCGGGCGCCCGGGTTGCGTCTTAGTCGAAGATTTCGACGACCTTCGCTGACACCTCGCCGACCTGCGTGGTGTCGGGCAGCGTGAAGCGGAGACGCCGGTGATTGCCCGGTGCGACTGCGGCATCGAAACGCAGCGTGGCTTCGGCGCTGGCATGGATGTTCTTGGCCCATTCCACGTGCCACAAGCCAGGTACCAAGGTTTCGCTGGCAAAATCGCCATTTGCATCGGCGGTAAGCACGAGCTCTAGGTCTTCCTCTTGGTTGCTCAAGCGCACCACGCCATGAACCAGCGGCGCGCCGTCGCTGTAACGAAGTTCGCCGCTGAGCTTGGCGCCTAGCACAAGATGCGTCTCGAGCTTCATCGTCTCGGCCTTCGTCGGCAGCTTGAAGTTTTGTCCATCGGAGGGGAAGTACAACTCATGGCGCGCCTCGAGACGGTAGGGGCCATCCGGTAGCCACTTCACGTGCAGCTTGCCTTTGAGATCGGTCTTAGCCTTCACTGACGGGCTCTGGCGGCTGCCGTCGGTGAGGAAGATGAGGACTTCGGCGCCGGGCAAGGGCGCGCCGTCCCTTGCGTAGACGGTTACATCTACGCTGTGGAAGCTAGGCTCCTTGACCACCTCGACGCGTTCGAAGACATCCTCCATTTGCAAGGGGCCAGGCAATTCCTTGCTGGTTCCCTCGCTTGCCTGCAATGGATATTGCGGCTCCTGATCGGCAGCAAGATCGCGCTCCCCGACCGGTGGGAACAGCACCGATGCAAGGAACATGATGGCCAACAAGGCGAGGACTGCGGCCAATGCCAAACGTGGTAGGTTTCTCAACCGAAAACCTTCTCTGGGACGGCGACGGTCGCCTTCACGGATGTACCGTCTTGAGGATCGATTGCATCGACTTCAACACCATCGACTGCGATTCGTCGACGTAGCATGCCAAGGCCTATGGCGCGGTTTTCCTGTGGCGACCAGACCCATGAAGTGACGCGCCCCATCTTGTGGCCTTCGGCGTCATGAATCTCGGCGCCGACCAACGGCCGGGGCTCACCATCGAAATGCAGGCGACAAAGCTGTCGCGGCGACTCCCCATAGGTGTTGATCTTGGCGACCACCTCTTGGCCGGCATAGCATCCTTTGGTGATTGATGCCCGATGCCATTCATTGCTGGCCGGCAAGGTCACATGTTCGTCGAAGTCGGAACCCCAACGTGGGCGACCGGCCTCGACGCGCAGGATGTCCAGCGCCACCCAGCCGCCAGGTACGGCACCGTTGTCCTTCAGATTCGTGGCGAGGTCGACAATCACATCTTCCGAGCCCACCAACTCCAAACAGTCGACGCCACGATCAGGGCGGCGCAACACGGTGCAATTCTCGAACCGCTTGCTTGCGAACTCGTAGTCGGAGTCCATGTCAAGGCCAATCGCCTGGATGGACTCCTTGGAGCCGGGCCCCAGTAGGAGCAGGCGTGCAGGCTCAGGAGTCAGGTACTCGAGGTCTTCGGCAAAGTGCAACAACTCGATCCTTTCGACCATGTGGTTGTAACACTCCGTGGGCATATCAATCCCAATCCGAACTTGACCATCCGCAGCCTCTAGGCGGTACAGCAAAAGGTCCGCAATCCAATGGCCCTTGCCATCCAAGATAGCAGACCATTGTCCAGTACCTGGTTCCAGTTTGGAAACGTCCGAGGACAAAATGCGTTGCAAGAAATCGACCAAATCGTAGCCGCGCATCTCAATCCAAGCGCGGTCACCGCCATCAGCAATCATGGTTGTCGTACGCGCGGCTTCGTATTCAGGACCTGCACCAGTGACGCGCAGAGGCAAACGAATGTGGTCCATTTCGAGAAAGTCAGCACCCCATTCGCGGAAGGTTCGCTCTAGTGGGGTTGAGATAATCTTCATGTCCATACTCTAAGATTTCGTGGGCGGAGAATCCGCTTGAACGACCGGAATCAAAACCTTATCCGACAAAAGAGGCGCTCGGTGAACGGCGATCCAGTCGAGTCTCTTAAAGCCAGCCTTGTCGATCTCGGCACGCACCTGACGTGGTGTGGGATTGGCCGGTTTGCCCTCGCGCATGCCGACGCGATAACGAAGATGTCGACCCCAAACGCGCAAGGTATGGCCATGGCGATAATCCAGGATTACGCCCATACGTGACACCCGGCGCAGTTCCTTCAGAAATCGCACGCGTAGGTCAGGGTCGCGGACCAGATGCATGAAGCGGATGCAGATCGTGACGTCGACGCTGGCATCGGCGAGCGGCAGCTTGACCATGTCGGCAGCCAAATAAGTGGAATCGGGATATTTTTCTCGAGCCTCATGCAACATCGGCAAGGCTAGATCCGCACCAAAGACATGTAGATTCCGATCATCCCACAAGCGCGAGAAGCGGCCGGTTCCGCAGGGGATATCGAGCAGGCTCGCGGCGCTCTCTCCACAATGCCCCTCGAGGCAAGCCAGGGCACGTTCTAGGGCTTTGGCCTTACGTGCATCGCGTTTGGTACCGATCAATCCTGCCCAACGCTGGTCGTAATCACGGGCAACCGCTTCGGAACGGTAAGCCTCGAGTTTGGTGGGGCGTGGGTCGGCCATCTCGCACAGGTTAAACGAAGCCCGGCCGGGACGCCCGATTGGCTGCGTTGGCCTCGGAGCCTTAGCCGATACGAATTGCGACCATGACACGGTACCTCAAGTCCACGATATCCTCAGTCCTGAGCATGAATGCCGACCCACTGCCAAAGTTGCCGACGCGCGCCCCGGACGCCCATAAGGGTGATTGCGGCCGGGTGCTGTTGATCGGTGGGTCGACGGGCATGGCGGGAGCTGTTGCCCTAGCGGCAACCGCAGCCTTGCGCAGTGGCGCCGGTTATGTGGAAGTGATCTGCCCGGCTTCGTTGTTGGCGGCTTTGACCGAAGCCGTCCCTGCCGCCATGGTCCATGGCTGCGGGGCCCCGGACCGTGAGTTCCTTTTAGCTGAAGACTTGCCAGTGATGCTAGAGCTGGCAATCCGCTGCCAAGCCGTGGTGGTGGGCCCTGGTTTAGGCGTTTCTAGCGAACAGCCCTGGTTGCCGCAGCTGTTGAACGGACTACAAGGGCAGCAGCCGGAACTCGCAGTGTTGGTCGATGCCGACGGCTTGAACCGACTGGCCGCGAGCGACGTTGACCTCGCCATCTGCACCCCTCAAATGATTCTCACCCCTCACCCTGGCGAAGCCGCGCGCCTGCTCGGATGGTCGTCGGCCGACAAGGTCCAAGAGGACCGAATCGCGGCTACGGCGGCCTTGAGCGCTAAGACTCAAGCCGTGGTGGTCTTGAAAGGGGCAGAAACTTTGGTGCAGCAGCAGGGTGCACCTTGTTGGTCGAACTCTAGTGGCAATGTGGGCATGGCGACCGCCGGCAGTGGCGACGTTCTCAGCGGTCATGTTGGCGCACTGTTGGCCAGCGGTATGGAACCGCTGCAAGCGGCGCGCTTGGGGGTGTACTTGCATGGATTCGCAGGCGACATGTTCTCCGCCGAATGGGGCAGCGATGGCCTGACGGCATCCGACCTGGCCATGTGGATCTCGAAGGCGATGCGCTGTTGGCGCGAGGATCCTACGGAGGTTCGTGCGTGAAGGCCGGGCCTTGGGTTTCTGCCTTTGCCTTGGGTTTCGGCGCGGCAAGCTTAGTGGCGCAGGAGCCCACAGATGGCACTGCAGTGCAGTCGCCGGCTGAAGTGACCATTGCGCAGCAGCCGGCCGACGGTCCACCGCCCGTCGCCCAACCGAATCCACCCACGTCCCATGTGCGGCCCGACCAGAAATACGAGGCTTGGGTCTTCGATGGTTATGACGGCCCTGCTCCCGCGGTCGAAGAAGGCGTCAATGCGCAACTGGCTTGGCAACTCGCGCACCTCGTGCCACGCACTCATCAGGTGTCCATGCTGGAAAGCTTGTCACTGGCCGATCGTCAGGTTGCTGTACTGGCTGTGCTCGACTTCTGGGTCGAAGACCTGATCCCGCTCACTTGGCAAGATGCGGCCTATGCACGCTTACGCGGTTTCATCGACGAAATTTCCGCGGTTCAAATCGCTTGGATGCTGCAGCAAGAGGGAATCCCACGCCGCACCAATCTATTGAACCTCTTGCTAGAAGCGCCGTTGGACAGTGTCCGTCAGGTGCTGCTTGATTTCGTGCTGGATGAGACAAACTCCGCACCGGATCGTGGGCGGGTCGCGGAATCCTTGATCCTGCGCGATGGACGTGCCGCCATGGAGGTCATCCTGCCGGTAGTCCAGACCGAGAGTGAAGCGCCCTTTTTGCGTCGCCTGTTCGGGGCATGGCGCACTTGCGTGATTGCCGAGGACCTTACTCTGCTTGAACGACTCGCCAGCCATGCCGACGGCTTCGTCGCCCAGTTCGCACTTCAGCTATGGGCCATGAACGAGACCGACACCACCACGCGCCTTCGGATCTACTCCTTGGCGCAGGAGTCGGAGCCCTCCTATTGCGCAGCGGCCTTGTCGGCACTTGCCCAGGGCGGCAAGGATCCAGCCATCACTGCTGCTCTGATTGGTGAGTTGGATTCGGCTGGTCGCGACATGCGCCAGCTCGCACAGGTCCTGATTCCGGAGTTCTCCGATGAGCAGACTTTGCTCGACGCCTACCTGGATCGCCTGCCAGGCATGTCCTTGAATAGGCGTGGGCAATGGATGTCCAACATCGCCAGCTTGTCGCTGCCGGCGGCCAAGCAGGCAGCCATGCAATGGCTTACCGATGGCGGTTGGTCAAAGGGCAATACCGCACGCAACGTCGTGCGTTATCTGACTCGCTCTGCCGAAGTCGACCCGTTGTTGCCCACATTGCTGAGCATCGAGAACCTGCCTAAGCACATCCTCTATCCGCTCACGCTGGCACGCGCGGAGACGTCGGCCGACGCCCGTGATTACTTGCGTCAACTCTTGCCGGAGTTGTTGCCTAGCGAGCAAGGGCAGGCCTTACGTGCCCTGGCAGCTAGCGGCGACTTGGATGATCTGTTGCTGTTGCGTGATTACGTGAGCGACCCGGCCAAAGCCACCAGTGCACGCGTCGTTGCCATGCGCACCTTAGCCGAGATTCCGGAGGCGCAGGGCCTGCTTCATCAATGGCGCGATCCGTTGCCGCATGATTACGAGGTGCTTGCGACATTATTGGAGTTGATGCTGCTCAGCAAAAATGAGGAATGGCAGCAATGGGCCATGGACACCGCATTCACACCGCCAGCCTTCTTCGATGAGGATGAGCAGCGCGGTCTTCGTGGTGTGATTTGGCGCACATTGGGGGAGCGCAAGCGAGGGGATGATCACTTGAAGTTGTCCCTGGCGCTTGGTGAATACCTGTTGCAGCTGCAGAGCGTCAACCGTGACGATGAGGGATGGCGGGTGCTTTACCGCTTCGAGGGCGATTATCCTGAGCTTGCCACCCTCGTGGCTGCTTATGTTTCCTGCGTACGTGGGCGTGAACCGCAGGCCCTGGTCTTGCCTGAGAATTTCGACAGCAGCAAAGTTGGCGCTGACGCCCTTTTGATTACCGCAGCTTTTCTCACCAAGGTGTCGCCGCAAACCACCAGCGACTGGTTCGAGGATCTTGCCGAGCGCAGCCTGCATGAGGAGAACCAAGTACGAGTCGCCGGCTTGGCCGCCAGTCGCCTACCTTTTGGGCCGACCGCCGACGCCGCCTTGCAGCGCCTGCTGGATTACCCGGATCGGCTGCGCAATATGCCGCGCGCAATCGCCGAATCCTTCGCGCCGCACGGTAACGGCTGGGCCTTGATTCACGATCGCCTTGCCGAACAACAGCTGCTATCCGAGGTCATTCAAGCGCGACGTCCGGTCGAGGACCTGAGGATTCTGCTTCAGGCTTGGGTGGAAGACGACATTCTTGCCACTGCCGCCGAATTTGCCACCGACAAGGAGCGATTCGACCTTGCCCTGGAGTTGGAGTTACGTCGTGCCGTTCACCTTCCACTTTCGACGGTCACTCACGCTGCCGTCATCAAGGCAGCCGAAAAGGCCGGAAAGCAAGGACTGGTAGCGGCCGAACGGCAAGTGTTCTTGCGGTTATCGCCACCAGATGCACGGAAGTAGGTGAGTAGCCTGAACCGCAGGCTCCCCTCTGCGTTAATCTGAGCATCATGGCAAGGTTCCTCCTTACGATTGCTACTGGCCTATTGGTCACCCTGAGCATCCTCGCGATGCCGAAGAACGCCGCCGATTCGGGTCCGGCAAGCATGCAAGCTCCGGTGAAGGCACAGGATCCGGCAAGCCCTCAGGACTCCAATCTCGTCGCTGTGTTGAAGGCCTTGCGGGAGCAAGGCGTTTCGGTGGATACCGAGCAGCAGAGCATCACCATCCAGGGCACAATCTGCCAGCGCATCGAGCCGCTCGAATACCTGTTGGTCATGCAGCCGCAAGGAAAGGATCACGAAGCCATGTTTGCTACCCAGGAACTCGCCGCAGAGGCCCTCAACGCCGCCATGTTGTTGCTTGGCGTAGAGAAGGGCGTGAACGGCGAATACATCGCCACCGATCCGCCGCCGACCATCGAGGAGGTCCAAGCCGGCGTGCCACCTTATTCCTACACCCCGGCCCAGGGCGACGGCTTCTATATCTATGCCCAATGGGAGCGCGAGATCGATGGACGGATGGAGCGGTACCGCTACCGCGCCGAGGACCTGGTGCTGAACATCCGAGACGAGACCACCTACCAGCGTGGGCGTTGGGTGTATCTGGGGTCGCGCTTCGTGCGTCCGCACAAGGATGCCGAGGAGTTTTACGCGGCCCAAGGCGAGGGCAACCTGGTCAGCCTAGTGAACTTTGAGCCAGCCAACCACATCCTGGCCGGCGCCGACCCTTCCGCCGATAACCAGAGTATCTGGTATCCAAATGTCTACATGCTGCCGCCGATCGGCCACCCAGTTGAG
>JASMKM010000052.1 GCA_030749235.1 Planctomycetota bacterium
GTTTCCGCTCGAGCTTGGCCCAAGAATCACGCAATGCGACCGTACGGTTGAATACAACCTTATCACCATTGGAATCGCGGTCCTGGCAAAAATAACCGCTGCGTTCAAACTGGACCAACTCCCCCACCGGGATGTCGGCCAGGCAAGGCTCCAGCTTGGCTTTCACCGTTTCCAGTGAATCCGGGTTCAGATCGTCGAGAAAATCGCCGCTGGCACCAGGAACGGGCTCGCGGAACAGGTGATCGTAGAGGCGTACCTCGCTGTCGACGGCATGCGCAGCCGACACCCAATGGATGGTGCCCTTGACCTTGCGACCATCTTCGGTGTTGCCGCCTTTGGACTCCGGATCGTAAGTGCAGCGCACCACGGTAACTTGACCGCTTTCATCCTTGTCGAAGCCAGTACAGGTGAGGTAGTAGCCGTAGCGGAAGCGCACTTCCTGGCCAGGCTTGAGGCGGAAGTATTTACGCGGAGCTTCCTCGCGGAAGTCGTCGCGCTCGATCCACAACTCACCGCTGAACGGAATCTGGCGGTTGCCGAGCTCCGGCTTGCCGGGATGGTTCATGGCCTCGACCATCTCCACATGACCATCCGGCCAATTTTCAATCACCACCTTCAAGGGGCGCAACACCGCCATGCGACGATGGGCGACGTCGTTCAAGTCATCGCGCAGAATCGATTCCAGCAGGGAGATGTCGACGGTGCCTTCGGTGCGCTTGATCCCGATCGTTGAGCAGAACTTGCGGATTGCAGCAGGAGTGAACCCACGTCGGCGCATGCCACTGAGAGTGGGCATACGTGGGTCATCCCAGCCGGAAACATGACCTGCATCCACCAACATCTTCAGCTTGCGCTTCGAAGTCATGGTGTAGGTCAGGTTCAGGCGCGCGAACTCGTACTGACGCGGCTCCGCCGGCACTGGCAGGTGCTCGACGAACCAGTCGTACAAGGGACGATGGTTCTCGAATTCCATCGTGCATAGGGAATGCGTGATTCCTTCGATGGCGTCAGACTGGCCATGCGCGAAATCATACATCGGGTAGATGCACCAGGCATTGCCGGTTCGCGGGTGGCTACGGTGCTGGATGCGGTAGATGGCTGGATCGCGCAGAACCATATTGGGCGAGGCCATGTCGATCTTGGCGCGCAGAATCTTGGCACCATCCTCGAACTCGCCCGCCCGCATGCGCTGGAAGAGGTCGAGGCTCTCCTCCACCGAACGATCGCGGTACGGACTATTCACGCCTGGGTTCTTCAAGTCACCACGGTTCCTGCGCACCTCTTCGGCGGTCTGCTCCTCAACGTAGGCCAGGCCTTCACGGATCAGGTGGCATGCCCATTTGTAGAGCTGCTCGAAGTAATCCGAGGCGTGATAGAGGTGCTCGCCCCAGTCGAATCCGAGCCAACGCACGTCTTCCTTGATGGCGTCAATGTAGTGCTGCTCCTCCTTCGACGGGTTCGTGTCGTCGAAGCGCAGGTTGCAGCGCCCGCCGAACTCCTCAGCCACGCCGAAGTCCAGGCAAATCGCCTTAGCATGGCCCACATGCAGATAGCCATTGGGCTCCGGTGGGAAGCGCGTGACGATGGACTTGTGCTTCCCGGAGGCTAAATCCTCCGCGATGATGGTACGGACGAAATCCGTTGCGCTTTCCTTCTCAGTCATGGGATTAGCCGCCTCATGGGAAGCGCATAGATTAACATCGCGCCAAAACCGTAGGCAGCTCGAACCTTACCAGGTAGCGGTGGCCATCACCTCTGGCCGCGCCATGCCAGTGCGGAACCACGAACGAATCAGGTCCTTGCCGGTGTCCTTCAGGTGCGTGACCGAACCGTCGTTGGCCAGGAACAAGAAGGAAAGATACTCCCAAGAGGTAATCTGGTAGACAAGGCGGATGGTTGCGCGATCGGCACCGGCTGGTGGGTTCATCGTGAACTCATCCCAGTAGTTGAACTTACCACCAGGACCCGGATTGCCGTATTGCGTAGCCGGTACCGGCAGGCAGTTGCGGATTAGGGCCTCGTCATAATCCATGTTGTAAGGCGGGATGCGGTTATCGCTGAGCACCACGTTGTTCAACGCGAAGTGGAGGGACTCAGCGGTGGTACCCGGAGGCTGCACAGCCAAACCACCGAGGGTCTGCTGCACTGCACCAGTAATACGGTCGAAACTCAGCGGAATGTTCGGGTCGGTGCCAATCGACACCAGCTGTGCGGCCCATTCCTGGGTCAGGCCACCATGCACCTCGTAAATCTTGGTATTGGGGTCATGCAGGTCCAGCAACGACTCAACCTGATAGGTGCGGCCGCCATAAGCCACAGTCAGGCGACCATACTTACCGTCCTCGCGGATCATGTTGTCATTCGCGTCGAACCAACGGATGTTCAGCCACATACGTCGACCTTCTGGGTACCCCGATGTCAGCTTGTGCCCGGTCAGGTTGTAGACCTTCACGGTGTTGCCAACGACTTCCAGCTTGGCTGCGCCTTGCAGCATCTCGCGGGCGCGTTCGGCAGCCGCATCGATGTTGGCTTTATCGCGTTGGGTGAGTCCTGAACCAAGCACCAACTGACCGCGCGCGTCCATGTCGATGATCATGTCGCCTACCCGAGTGTTACCGCCGGTCAGGTCGTGGACAGCCATGTCCTTACGGATTGGTGAAGCCGTTGCGGAGCCACGTGCCTCGACGGGACGCATGTGGCAGGTCTGGCAGGTGTAGTAACGAGTGGTGCCATCCTCGAAGTCGCCGCCAAGGCCGGCGAGCTGAGCGGCGTCGTAGGCTGTCTGCATGATGCCGTTCTGCAACGGCGCGGGCAGCGTGTTGAAGGAACTCACCGCAATCTCGTCGAAGCCACTGGCCTTGTGCTCCGAGAAGGTGCGCTCAACCACACCGTAGGCATGCGGCTTGTTGTTGAATGCCGCCTTGTCATCTACAGGTGCGCCAAGCACTCCACTAAAGCTGCCGCTTGGCAGGTCATCCATTGCGCCATTGTTATGCGCCAAGTCGCCGACGACCGGGTTGCTGACATCGTGGCAAGTACCACAAAGGTCCGAGGAGCGGTGGTAGTTGGATTGTTGGGAACCGTGCGGTGCGGTGAAAGTGGTGTCGTATGGCCCGTAGCGGTCTACCGTATCGGCCAGCACGAACATGCCACCACCCAAGTAGGCCTCGGGGTTGGTGCCACCGGTGTTCGCCTCGAAAGGCGAGTTCTGCGTGCCGAGGTGCTCGGAACCATCCGGATTTACGAGGCGGTGGCAAAGCATGCATTCCACGCCGCCGCCATCTTCCTGATCCAACAAAGCAGAGCCATCCGTCGGCGTGGAGCGATTGTCGAGCCAGCCGGCTGGCGAGTGGCAGCGGATGCACAAGTCACCCACCCCATCGAAATCCTGCTCAGCAATGGCGACCGCAGCCCAGAACAGTGGATCACGACCAGAGTGGGCCATCATGCCGCCTGACCAGGTATCCGAAGGAGAGACGTCGGGGTCGTAATAGCCGTGACAACCAAGGCAGTTTGGCGAGCGCTCCAGGGAAACAACCTCTCCCTGTTGTGTTCCGGGGGATTGGACTTCGGTCGGAACGGTCAGAGCAAAGAATGCAGCACTGGCGGAGCCAACAATGGCGAAAGCAACGAGGGATGGAACTATGCGCATCGCAGTAAAAGCATACTCCATAAATAGATGCCCAGACTGTAATAGTTTGTATTGAAACAAAAAGTTATGCTGGCCAGCCATGTTGCGATTCCTGCTGCCACTCCTACTGCTCCTCTGTAACTCCTGCTACTTGGGCGAAATCGCCCAAGATCAGCCTCTGGACCCGGAGGCCATCTCCCAACTGCAACCCGGCACCAACACCGCTAGCGACGTTGTGCGCCTGCTCGGTGCACCCAACCAAGTCGTGGAGCTTGGCGACGGATCGGCCTGGCTGTATCAAGCCACCAATGCCAAATCGATGGGCTTATGGCTGCTGGTCGTGGGCTCCTACGGCAATGACGCCCAAGCCGACCGCTGCTGGGTCTTCTTCGACAGCAATGGAATCCTAACTCATTACGGGGCAACACTTAACGCAAACACCTCGGAGTATAGCATCAGTGGATTCTAGGCTCCTGGTGAGCTCTGTGCTGCTGGTTTGCTGCGTCTCCTGTGCAAGCGTCAACTTCGCCAACAAGCGCTTCAACACCGCTCCTGACCGGCATGCGGTCGAGGCGGTGGTGCCAGGCAGCTCCAACCTGACCAAGTGCCTGGAGCAGCTCGGTGCCCCCACCTCGGTGGCCCGATCCGACGATGGCCAACAATATGTGCTGACTTGGAGCTGGCTGGATCAGTTCGATTGGGGCTTCAGCGTCTCCGTTCCGGTGGGCGACCAGAGCGCCTCCTTCAACTGGAAAGACAGCGAGGCCGACACCCAATACGTGCGCCTGTTCTTCGATCGGAATTGGCAACTGATTGATAAGGCCAACGAGTGGAACGAGTAGGGTTCTTGGATTCCTATTTGCAATGGGTTCAAGCCGTGCGCACCAGCCAACAACCGGCCAGGAACAGGGCTAGACCGAGTACAACATTCAATGCGATATTGAGGGACATCGTCCAAAAGGCGCCTGCGCGATAAAGATCGCCGCTCTCGAAGGCGAAGGTCGCGAAGGTGGTAAAGGCGCCCAGGAAGCCGACCGTCAGAATATTGGCGGTTCCGCTCTCGATGATGCCACGTTCGCGCACCAAAGTCAGGATGAGGCCGAACAAGAAGCAGCCGATGGCGTTCACGGCCAGCGTTCCCCATGGGAAGCTTGAGGAACTCAGTCCGTGCACCCATGACGACAAGCCATAGCGAGCAAGCGTACCGGCGGCACCGGCGGCGGCAATCAGAAGGATGTGGGTCAAGGCGTCGCTATTCTACGCCCATGGACGACCCATCGACCTTCCCACCGCTGAACGCTGCCCTAAACGGCCTAGCTGCCTTGTTGATGGTCATCGGGGTCTGGCGCATCCGCTCTGGCGATGAGGCCAACCACCGCAAGCTAATGCTCGGCGCCTTCGGCATTTCGGTGTTGTTCCTTTGTTCCTACCTCTATTACCACCTGCACTTCGGCGTCAGCGTGAACTATGCCGGCCCCGATTGGGCGAAGCTCCCTTACCTGTTGATGCTGCTCACCCACACTGTGCTGGCTGCGACCGTGCCCTTCATGGCCATGCGCACGATTTGGCTAGGCCTCAATGACCGACGCGCTTCGCACCGCAAGTGGGCACGATGGACTTTCCCAATCTGGCTCTACGTCTCGCTCACCGGCGTGCTCATCTACCTGGTGCTCTACGTCTTCACCGACAGTAGCCGCCTCGCTTTCGAAAGATTAGGTACATGAGTCTGCCGAAGTCCGATTCCATCCCACTCGCAATCGTCGCCCTTGCCACCGTGGTCGCCTTGTACTTGACCATGACGGGTTCCTTCGCCAGCGTTTCCGTCGAACCGGAATACGACTTCGATAATGCCGAGCAGCGCGAGTTGTTCAACTTGATGACCGCAGAGTTCGGCGGATTCCTGGAACCCAAGATGAGTGGCGCCTGGGCCATGGAAGGCCTGCAGGCCGGACGCAAGGTCTTCGAGCAGCAGTGCATCCATTGCCATGGCACTGACGGCCGCGCGAAGACCTACACCGCCAAGCTACTCACTCCAGCGCCGCGCGATTTCGGACTGGGCGTGGTGAAGTTCACAAGCACGCCGGTCGGCCTTCCTGCCACGCGCGACGATCTCTTGCGCACCATCAAGGAGGGTGTGCCCTCCACCTCGATGAGTCGATTCGAGGGAAGCATTGGTGAACAGGAACTTCAGGACGCCGCCGATTACGCCATGTACTTGTTGATTCGTAGTGCGGTCTGGACCGACGCCACCAATCGTCTCGCCAAGGCCAACATGAGCCCCGCGGCAGCATTCACCGCGGCCATTGAAGAGCAACGGCAGCAGTTCGACTTGGCGTTAGCCTCGTCGACGCGCCCACAAGTTCCCGACGTGGCGGATTCCAAACGTGGTCGCAAGATGTACTTCGACGAGAGTCTGGGTTGCTTGATCTGCCACCAAGTCGACACTAGTGGTGGCCCTGTCGCTGGTTTGGATGTCTGGGGTCAACCGATGGTCGCACGCGACCTGACCCAAGGTGAGTTACGCGGCGGCGGCAGTCCTGCAGATGTCTACTTACGTATCCGCAACGGAGTCAAGGGGACGCCGATGCCGGCGATGGCCGATAAGCTCACGCAGGAACAGATCTGGGACTTGGTGTCCTTCGTGCGCAGCGTGCAGGAGGGCAACTGATGGAGCATCAATACTTTCGTCTGTTGCATCGATTGGCGGTCATTGGAGTGGTCGTCACCATTGCGTTGACTATTGGTATTGGTGGGACAATCACGTCGGCGGAAGTCGGCATGGCTTATCCCACCTGGCCGGACATCAATGGCGGCTCGCTGTTCAGCATCTTCTATGGCAAGCTGGCCGACACCTTTGGAGTCGGGTCGGTGGTCGAACATACGCATCGCCAAGCAGCCAGCCTGACCGGCCTTATCATCCTGCTATTGGCGATTGCCTCTTGGGTCATGCGCGGCGTACCCAAGAACTTACGCTTGTTGGCAACGGCTTCGTTGGTGATCGTGATCGCGCAGGGCTTGCTCGGCGCCACACGTGTGCTCGAGAACACCTATTCCGGCGCGATTCTCCATGCCGTCGGCGCGCAGTTCGTGGTGCTGCTGTTGGTGGTGCTCGCCAAGGCCACCGCGCGTGATTGGCATCGGCCGATCCAGCACTTCAAAGCTGAGCATGTCGACCGTATCCGCTTGTGGAGTGCCGTGGCATTGATCCTTTTGTTCCTGAACCTGTTCGCCGCAGCCAGTCTGCGTCACAAGCAAGGCGCTTTCGAAGGTCACTTGATCCTCGCCTTTACCACCGCCGGTGTGATCCTGTACTTGATCCGCCAGGCACTCACGACATTCCGTGAGCAGAAGAAGATGGCGCGGCTGGCACGCAGCTTGGCGCACATCCTCGGCACCCAACTTGCGCTCGGCGCTGCGGCATGGGCCTTCCTGATCGGTCCTTTGGTCGGCAGCTTTCCGGACGAGGACACGCGTTTCCTTGCGCAGAGCCTGATTGCCACCGGTCACTTGTTGTGCGGTGTCTTAGTGCTTGCGGTGACCACCGCCCTGTGGATGGAAGTGCGCTTCCGCATCGACGGCGGAGGCACTGCGTGAGGATTCTGCCGGTCAAAGGCACGCCACGTGACTGGGCGGAACTGACCAACAATCGCTTACAGCTGCTGGCCACGCCGTCAGCATTGGCCTGCTATTGGATTGCCGACGGTGGCGCCTGGAGTTGGTGGCAGGCCTTCACCTTGGCGGTTGGCATGATGACCGTCGGCAGCGCCACTGCGGCCTTGAACCAACTGCTCGAAGTCGACATCGACAAGCGTATGCCGCATACCTGCAATCGTCCGCTGCCAACCGGGCGGATCCGCAAGCGCGACGCATTCGTCTGGGGCGTGGGCGGCGCGGTTTTCGGCATCCTATGGCTGCTGTTGTTCTGTGGTCCGCTTACCGCATGGCTGGCGGCCGTAATGCTAGTCATCTACGACTACATTTACACGCCGCTCAAGCGCATCACGCCAGTGAACATTTTCGTCGGTGCAGTACCCGCTGCCTTCCCGCCATTGATTGGCTATGCCGCCGCGCGTGTCGGCCTAGATGCGATGGCCGCCGTGCTGTTTTTGATTCTGCTGCTGTGGCAACTGCCGCACTTTCTCAGTCGCGCCTGGCATCACCGACTCGATTATCAGATTGGCGGCCTACACTGGTTACCCGGCGCTGACCCGACTGGCCGTCAAGCAGGCAAACGATCCGTGCACTATGCCTTGGTATTGATTCCGGCCAGCCAAATCCCAGTGCTGACCGATTACGTCGGCCTCATCTACTTCTTCGGCGCCTGCTCCATGTCACTGGCCTTCATGGTGGCGGTCATCTTCATCGGCATGCACCGAAAGGACACCAAGGGGGTCGTAATGGCATGGGCTTCGACCATCTACGTTCCGCTGCTGCTCGCCCTCTTGATTGTGGATTTGTTGATCTAACTTCGCTAACCCGGAAAGAGGGAGAGCCGTTTTTTGACCAGAGGGCGCGGCACGCGTCGTTAGAATTCCCTTCCAGTCAAATGAGTAGCATCCTCAAAATTGACCAAGCCACCAAGGCTTTCGGGGAGGTTCATGCCTTGCGCGGGATCTCCTTCGAGGTCGCGGCGGGCGAGGTAATCGGATTGCTCGGCCCCAACGGCGCCGGCAAGAGCACGCTAATCCGCAGCATGACCACGCTGGAGCAGCTAGACAGCGGCAGCATTTACGTGTGCGGCACTGAGGTCCAGGCCGACCCGCGGACCGCGCGCACCTTCATCGGCTACGCTGGACAGGATTCGGCATTGGATAAAGTGCTTACTGGCCGCGAGTTCATGCGCTTCCAGGCAGGGTTAGTCCACTTGCCGAAGGCCGAGGTCAAGCAGCGCAGTGATTTCTTGCTCGATCGCTTCAACCTGACCGAAGCTGCCGACCGTTTCATCGAAAGCTATTCCGGCGGCATGAAGCGACGCCTGGATCTGGCTTCTTCGTTGATGCATAAGCCAAGGCTGCTGATCCTCGACGAGCCGAGCGCGGGCCTGGATTATGAATCACGTCGGGAGCTGTGGGCACTGCTGGCAGAGTTGAAGAACGAAGGTACTTCGCTGCTGCTTGCCACCCACGATTTTGAAGAGGCCGATGTGCTGTCGACCCGCGCGGTGATGATGTCGCATGGCTCGGTAGTCGGCGCCGGCACTCCTGATGAGTTGCGTGCTCAACTTGGTTGCTGGGTATTGAGTGCTGCCATCGGTGAACACAGCAGCGAAGCCGATCGCGAGTCCTTACGTAAACTGTTCAACGATGTGCCCGGCACCGAGATGCCTGCCGCACCACAATCAGCCGATTACGCCAAGGCTGTCGCCGCGGGTCATGAAGATGCTGCCGGCACTCCTTGGACCGAATGGCTGCGTGCTGTGGCCAGTAAACAGGGAATGGAGTTGCGCTCCGTTTCGATCCGTCGCCCTAGCCTGCAAGATGCTTATCTTGCCGCCACCCGTCTGAAGAAAGAGGTGTCCGCATGAGTTCCCCATTCTGGCAAGAGACCCGCATCCAGACCTGGCGTTGGTTCCTGCACAGCAAACGCCGCCCGATTGTCGTAATCAGCGGCCTAATGCAGCCGATCATCTGGATGAGCCTATTCGTATTGGTGCTACAGGATTCGATGGAGGGTGCGGTGGGCACCAACTATCTGGATTTCGTCACTCCTGGTGCCTTGTTGTTCACCGCCTTCAATGCGGCGCTGAACGCCGGCGTGCCGATCCTGTTCGATCGTGAGATGGGTTTCCTCGATCGCATTCGTGCCGCACCGCTGGTCGATCGCTTCAGCATCGTGCTGTCGAGCGCGATCCACATCTCGGTGATGACGCTGCTGCAGTGTCTGGTGATCGTGGCGGCAACCGCGGTGTTAGGCGTCAGCTTCGCCGGCGGCTTCACTGGTGCCTTGGTCGGCCTGTTGGCCTTGATCCTGGTGATCTTCGGCTTCACTTCGGTCAGCCTAGGCCTTGCCTTTCAGTTCCGACGCCACTTCGAGATGCTCGCGGTCATCATGATCGTGACACTGCCGATGATCTTCTTGTCGAGCGCCTTCGCGCCGCTGGAGAACCTACCTGGTTGGTTGCGCACCTGCGTGGTCTTCAACCCGGTGACGATGGCGATCGAGCCGTTGCGCATGGTCTACACCAATCCCGATTGGACCATGACCACTACGCTGACCACTGTGGTCGGTGTGGGGCTGAACGCCTGGCACTTCTTCGGCGGCCTAATCGCCTTCAACCTGCTGTGCGGCCGCTGGGCGCGAAAGGTACTGGCGAAGAAGCTGGCTTAAAATTCAGGGTTCGCCTTCAGAAGACCCCGCTGAAGATCCTATTCAACGAGGCGTTCTGCCCCGGCCGACAGAACTCCTGTGCTGAGGTCGACCGCCTGAAGCCAAACCTGTGTTCCGGAAGACCTTGCCGGCAATGGGATTGAACTCGTAGATGTGCCAGAAGGACCAGACATTAGCACGGGAATGCTTTGAATAGGCATGGACAAATCAGCTGGACCATATTGTGTCGTCGTTGGACCTGGCCCGCTCATGCTCCACGCCACCAACACTCCTCCCATTGGTGTTGCCCCTGCAATGCTGATGATCGCATCCTCGCCTGCCACGAACTGATTCGCGAACAATGCAAAGGAGGTGCTATTGGAGTCTTCGAGTCCTCCGTTGCGATTCCAAAGGAACAAATCCTGCCCTTGGCTCAAGTGGCCAGAGAAGGGTCCGACGACAAAGAGATTTTCGCCACCTTTAGGGGATGCTGCACGGTTGCGAAAAGTCCTGACCGAAGGAGACAGATAAATACTATCCATGGATGGGATCACAGTTCCGGGAGAGAACATGAATTCGACATCTCCGCCTAGTCTCCATTCACTGATATCGACCGCATCAGCACCAAGGTTCTTCAACTCCAGCCATTCCTCATCGTTGTTCCCGGACACGGGGTTGGTCTCCATCTGGCCGAGGACAACTTGATTGGACTGCGTGATTGGCCCTGGAAGTTCACCTGACTGCCGGTGCGTCTGAAACAGATGTACTCTTCGTGGTTGGAAATAATCGGTAGACATCAAGGTCAAGGCCTGCTGAAAGGTCTGAGGACTTCCCCAACTAGGCGAACCCCAAACCGAGATATCCTCAAGCACTTCTGCGGAAAGGCGAATATCCCACTCGGAAAGCAGGCTCTCGTAGAAAGTTTCGGCAAGTGGTACCGCGGGAGATTCGAGGTGGGCATCCATCATTTCCCACAATCGGCGCGCATACATTTCACGAAAGCGCGGAACTTGATAAAGCCCATTAAGGAGGCGGTTCCAGATATTCGATTCTCCGGGATGTGCTTGGTCGCCGTAAAAAGGATGTGACGTCGGGTCGAAATCCGCCCACATGACATCATTCAATACGCCCTCGTTCCACGACCAGCGTCTTCCGAAGGTCAAATCCTTGTCCCACGGAAAGAACCTCCACTCCTGATCGCCATCGGAATCTCGATACAGATAATAATTATGCGACAAGTGGTCGGTCTCTTGCATCAATGTGCATCCGACCAGATAACTGATGACCGCTGGAACATCGATGTTGTCGAAGACATAGGTCTCGATCTCTGCCGCACTAGTTGAATTGTGGAGGCCGTCAATCAAGTCTTGTAGGTCCTGAGTTCCTTCCCACAGCCGCGTCTTCTTCTCATTATGTGCCGCACTATTACCTGTGGTGAACATCTTATAGAGTGCTCCATCAGGATCTTGCCCGATCCTCTCCAGGAACTCGTCGTCAACCTGTTCGGCAAAAACGTAGAGGCCCTTGAAGCTGCCGTTTTGCATAAGGTGAATCGGCTCCGACAAGAACGTATCCGCGCCCACTCGCTGATAGGTTTCCGTGGCAAGAAACGGTCGAATATATGACTTATCACTCCAGGTCGTATTCAGGTTTATCTCCTCCATCCTGCCGACGCCCTCAAACATACGGAACTTCTCGCCAGGATTGAAATCGATCTTATAGCTCTTCTTTGCGTAAAATGCTGTACTGGCACCTCTTCTTCGACAGAATTGATTGTCGTAGAATTCTCCGAGATACCAAACGGAGCACCGTGTCCCAGGAACTGTATTCGCTGCTAAAGGGTCTTCAACAAACCACTGGATCACAGGAATATCGCTAGTTACCGACGGATCACTAATGACCGTTCCGTAGTACTCGGCGGAGTCTAGACTTTGGTGCAGAGGTCCTTGTCCGATCAGGCCCAGCGAATCGAAAGACTCGACCCGCCACCGAACCATCTCTCCAGGCAAGAAGTATTGGCCTGGAATGGTACCTGACCACCAGTCGTCGCCAGCCACCAGATCAGGCGAAACACCGTCATCGGCAAGGATCACTGGAGACTCCGGGCCAAACATGACACGTGAATAAAGGGTTGCCTGTTGAATCGAAAGGGACCCAGCATCCAGTTCCACCGAAACGACAATGTCCTGTTGAGCGCTCGGAGATTCAGGAGAGAAGGTTGACTGAACTACAAAAACCTCGCCGCCACCATTCTCTGCCGCAGGAGTGGGCAAAGAAAAGAAACTCGTTTCAGTAGTGATGCCAGAATTGAATCTGAGACCAAATGAAATATCTTCCTGCTGCGGAGGGAACTCCGGAGAATATTCTGAGAGCACCGTGACCCCGTCAGGACTGACCAAACCTAGATATTCACCCGAAGCCTTCAGCTTGAAATTAGTATGCAATGGCGAACCAGTTTGCTGCCGATCCTTTCCGGACGCATAGACCAACAGGTACCCTTGAGGTTGAATAAATGTCTGGGGAGGGAACTGCCACTTTTGCAGATCACCATTGTCATCTGACAGGAAAAATCCATCCAAGTCCAGCGTTTGCAAGCCAGGGTTATGAATCTCAATCCAATCCGAAGGGTCTCCATCTTCATCCATCAGTCCGCCATCATTGTCAGCCACGAATTCACTGACAACCGGACCTTGCGCGAACGCAAACAGGATGTGACAAGCAACGACAAAATTCGACAACAACATCTAAGTTCAGTTTATCATGGGAAATGAAGGTGGCCGAGGAAATCCCCCCTCCGAATGATTGCTGGAACCAGTGGGCTACTCTCGCAACCACAACGACGAATCGCCGTAGCTGTAGAAACGCATTTCCTGGTCGATCGCGGCTGCATAAGCCGTCTTCACGAAGGCAAGTCCATCCTCTGCCCCTTGCGCTTGTGCAACTCCGCCGACCAAGGCCAATAAGGTCGAACGCGGTGTATGAAAATTGGTGATCAGCCCATCCACTAACTGGAACTCAAAACCTGGCATGATCAGCAACTCGGTTTGCTCCCGATCACCACGTGCCCAAGCTTCCAATGCACGGCACACCGTAGTTCCCGCCGCGATCACGCGCCCACCACGTTCGCGGCACAAACACAACTGCTCCTCCAACTCGGCGCCAACATGAAAGCGCTCGGAATGCATCGGATGGTCCTCGATGTCTTCGGTATCGACCGGCAGGAAAGTGCCTTGCCCCACATGCAAAGTGACATGCGAGAGCTGCACGCCAAGCTCGACCAAGCCTTGCAACATTTCTGCATCGAAATGCAAACTAGCCGTCGGGGCTGCAACGGAACCATTCTCCTGCGCCCACAAGGTTTGATAACGCTCGCGGTCCTCTGCAGAATCGTCGGCCTCTTCCGCGGCAATGCGTAAACGACGAATATACGGTGGCAATGGCGTCGAACCGAACTGCTCGAGCAGAGATGTCCACGAATCGGAGATGAGCTTATCGACTGTCCATTCACCACGTTCCAGCTTTTGCTCCAGCCGTAACAAGGGACCGGAATCCCCCGCCTCCAACTCCAAACCTTCGCGCAAGCGCCCGCCCGACATCATGCAGCGCGCAGAACCGCTGGCATTCTCGTATAGAAATAAGCCGTCGATCACGCCACCAGTCAACTTGCTCAGCTTCAGGCGTGCCGGCAGCACCCGCGTATCGTTCAACACCAACAGGTCGCCACTGCGCAAGTACTTCGGCAGCGCGGTGAAGTCGGTGAACTCGAGCTCACCGCTGGCGGAATGAGCCACCATCAAGCGCGCCGCAGCCCGCGTGGCTGGCGGGTGACTCGCGATTAGGCGCTCCGGCAGATCGAAGTCTAGGTCGCTGGTTTTAACCACTTGCGCAGCAGATCCATTTGGCGATGGAAGTCATGTTCCTCGACCTCCAGAGGCTGCTTGAAGAAGGCTGCTGCCGCATGCATGGGGCCGCCTTCACCGCGACTTTGTGCCATCAAGGCCAAGCGCGCAAGATCCAGGACCAACGGCGCGGCCAATGCCGAATCACTACCCTGCCAAGTGAATTGCAGGCTCATATTGGTACCAAGGAAACCTTGGAAATGGATGTAATCCATGGCGGTCTTCCAGTCATGCAGGCTAGGCACGAAATCGATGCGCACGCCGACGTGTATGTTCGGGCTTTCCTGAAGGATGGCTGGCAATACGGCATCCTTGTTGGCGACCTTAGTGGCCTTGCGGTCGGGATCCTCCAACGCGGCGCCATCCTTGTTGCCGAGCATGTTGAAGCCTTCCCAGGACATCACATGCAAGCGTCGGTCACGGAACATCGGCGCCAATGAGGTTTTCAGTAAGGTCTCGCCAGTCTTGCCATCATTGCCCAACACAGGCACCTTCTTGCGTCGCGCGTGGCCGGCGACGGCAGGCACCGTGGCACCAGGAGCAGGCGTGAAGTTGACGAAAGGAACGCCTTCTTCGATTGCGGCAAGCGCATAGAGGATTGACCGCGAGATTTCCATTGGCGCGGTCATCAACAACTTGATTGGATCGGCTTCTGGATCCATCCACTCCTCGGGCAGTTCTCGCGAACGTTCGGCCGATGCCAGGTAGACCACCACGGCCTTGCGTGTGCGCAACTCATTCATCCACTCACGGATGTCGCCACGCAGCGCTTCGACCATCTCCAACGGTGACAAGTCAAGGCGATCCGCAGAACCACGATCGACCAACTGGCGGTCCTCAGGCTCCGGCACGCCCGGTGCGATCGACATCTCCAGGCGATCACGCAAACCGCCACTCAACTCAACCAGATCCGGTGGCAGGACGCCGGTCCGTGCAAGGTCGTCGGCAGCACGATGAGCATCGCCAGCGACATCCCAGCCGCGTACCGAGAAGCTCTCGTAATCGGCCCAATTGAGGTCGGCGAACTCCGACCCAGCCGTGACCATGCCGATCGGTGGCATGCCTGAGCGCAGGCCTTCAATGCCATGCAGCACCGTCGTGCCGATGGCGCCTCGCACGCCGACGAGAAATAGGCCAGTCTGATTAGGGTCCGGGTTCATGGCCTAAATCTTCGCACTAGTTGGGGCCGTCGCCAAGCGGTTGACGGCAAAAAATAATCTCAAC
>JASMKM010000053.1 GCA_030749235.1 Planctomycetota bacterium
AAGTGGCGCAGGACGTTTATGTCGAGGCCCAAAAAGGCCGCCTGCCGCAGATGAGCATGCCGCAGCGAAACCTCTCAAACGTCACCTACGACCCGAAGAAGGGCTTCTTCGAGCTGAAGGGGAACATGAAAACCCGCACGCTCGACGTCAATTCAGTGAAGACCTTCGCGCAGACCTTGCGCTTAATGTCACTGGCCCAGGACATGGTCGGCGATGATGATTTCGCCACCAAACGAGAGGCCTATTACGTGTCCAAGAACTGGGGCGAGGCCAAGTTCAACGAACAGCGCGAGTCCGATACGGTGCTTGACGACATCGAAGGCATGTTCTCGGTCAAGGATGTCACCCGCGAGATCCTACGCTTCGTTCCAGAGGAGCATGGTGGCTCGGTAGTTGGCGCATTGACTGTCATCGACCGCGATCCCGAGACCGGCGAGGAGATCCGTTCGGACTGCGCGGCAATGGGTTCGGGAGCCTACACGATACCCAGCTCGGTCGACCATTTAGGCTTCGACACTACGGCTGAATTCATTATCGCCATCGAAACTGGCGGTATGTTCCAACGCCTCAACCACCATCGCTATTGGCGCACCGCCAACTGCATCTTGGTGGAGATGGGCGGCGTGCCGACGCGTGCCACCCGCCGCTTCGTGCGTCGCCTCGCCGATGGCCTGAAGCTGCCGGTCTTTGCTTTCGTAGATTGCGATCCATATGGCATCTGCAATATCTACCGCACGCTCAAAGTGGGCTCCGGCCAAGCCGCACATGTCAACAAGCGTTTCTGCGTGCCGTCGGCGACCTACCTTGGGGTAACGCCACAGGACATCATCGACTTTGGTCTTGAGGATGCCACCCACCCACTGCAACCTGTCGACATCAAACGAGCCAAGGATGCGCTGAAGAACGACCCATTCTTCCAGGCCTACCCGAAATGGAAGCGCGCCTTAAAGCAGATGCTCAAGATGGGAGTCCGCGCCGAGCAGCAGGCCTTCGCCAAATGGGGCCTGAACTTCGTGATCGAGGAATACCTGCCAGTCAAGATCAAGCAGGCCAAAAAGTTCCTGCCTTAAGGGCCTGACTTAGGCGGAAAAGGCGCTCAAGTCTTGACATAAGATGACGCAAATGGCACTGGAGGCCCATCCCTCCAGCTGCCATGAAGTCTCAATCAATCCATAAACAAGGCTTCACGATCATCGAGATCGTGGTCGCTGCTGCCATCCTGCTGATGCTTGCGGGTATGGCGGTACCAGCCTTTCAAGGTTCTGTCGCCGACGCGGAAGTCGCGGCGACTCGCTCGATGCTCGCGCGCGTCCGCACTGCTGTGGACTTCTACGCCTTCCAGCATCAGGAAGAAATGCCCGGCCAGGACCCCACCGGTGGGAGCTGGTCGAGCAGCGTCTTCACCAGCCAGTTGCGCCTGTCCAGCGACCTGGAAGGAAACACGGCTGCCTCGGGATCCGTGGGTTACCCATTCGGCCCCTACTTAAATGAGGACATCCCGGCTAACCCGTATAACGGCCTAAACACTGTTGCGATGGTGCCCCCGGGTAGCGATATCCAAGGTCCCGATGATTCCACTGGCTGGATCTACTGGGCAGCCACCGGCACTTTCCGTATCAACAGCACGGAGGCATGTCCCGACGGGGACGCAGTTTACGACCTATGAGCAATCCATTCCAAAAACGCCCCCCCGTCGCCCTTGTGGCCGTAGCGAGCTTCATGGCGATGTGCATGGTGGCAACATCCTGGTAATCAAAAGACCGCGCATTAAGGGAAATCGCAGGATTTGCCGATGAAATGGGCACTTCGAGAGAAGCAAAGTCCTGTGAAGTTCATCACCCGAAACTCTCCCATCGCCGTCCACTTCGGCGCTTTGGATACCCGCGTCCTGCAGCTAAAGGGCGGCCCTGGTGGTTGGGCAGTACGCGCAGCCGAGACCGTCGAGGGAACCGGTGTTTCCCGCCACATGACGGCAGTGGAAGCCCTGCTGCCACGCATGAAGGATGCCAATCTCCGTGGCAAGGATGCTCTCATCAGCATCTCCGGCGAAAATGTCGCCGTCTCCCTCGTGCCTGTGGATCCGCATAACCGCGGTCGCCTGCAGCAGACCTTGAAGGAAACCGCCTTACGCTCGATCTCCGACCCAGAGGGTGTGACTTACCGCTACATGCCACTCGGTGAGGAGGACGAAGCCGGCGCGCAGAACGTGCGCGAGGAATTGCTGCTGCTGGCCGTCGGCCAATCGGAACTGCGTCGTTGCTCCACGGCACTCGAAACCTTGCGTGTGCGACCGGCAAGCCTGGAAGTTTCGGCCTTCCCCCTAGCCCGCACCATGCAGGCCATGAAAAGTGAAGTCGAGGCTCCCTGGGGCTTTCTTCACCTCGGCTTCAACCACTCCATCTTCGGCATCATGCTTGGTGGCGAACTGCGTTTCATGAAGCCCATGCAGCTCACTGGTGAACGGCTGATGAAGACCTTGGAGGCCTCTTTGTCCAAATTTGAAGAGCCCGATTCGAACGCCCTAGCCGACATGCTCAACGGCATGGAAGAGGATCAGGAACAACAGATCAAGGTCACTGCCGAGACCATTCCGGCCTTGAACAAGAAGGCCGTCGGCCATGCTGCAGAGTTGATGCACACGCTGCGCATGGAATCCGAAGCCTTGGCGCAGGAGGTGCGCGCATGCCTGCGCCACTTCGCTAACCGCCATCGTGGCGCCAAGCTCGACAACCTACAGCTCGCCGGCTTCGGCGCGGCCCTGCCGGAAGTCGAAAACGCACTACAGAACGCGTTGAACCTACCGACCGAGGTTGCCAAACCCTTCACGTCGCTTGGCATCAAGGCTCCTGAATCTGTCCTCGCCGAGGAGCACCTGTGGTGCATCCCTCTTGGCCTTGCCATCAGAGGTTACGTATGAGAACTGCCGACTTCCTGCCCGTAGAGGCCTATGAAGCCCATCTTGAACGCCGACGCACGCCAAAGCGCCTGGCGATTCTGAGCGTGTTAGCCGTGGGCTGTCTGGTCGCCGGAGGCGCCGTTGCACTCGAGGCCAACCACCAACGCAGCATCGCCGAGGAAGCCGAAGCGCCAAACGCGCTCGAGACCCAAGCCGGCATCGAACTGCGCTCCCTGTACAAGGAGATGAGCAGTTACGTCAGCCGTCTGGATCCGCTTGCCGACCACCTGCGCATGCCGACCATCGGTAGACTGCTGGCCGAACTATCCAGCGCCGTCGGCGAGTACGTGCAGATTGAAAAGATTGAATGGGAGCAGGACATCAAGCGCAAGGGCTTGAGGAAGATTGAGTCCGCCGAGATCCACTTGTCGATTACCGCGCTGGTTCGTGGTGATACCAACCTAATTGACCTACCCGATCGCCTGCTTGAGTACACAGGCTTCGAGGATGCCTACATCGGTGGCGATACCGAACTAATCCTCGACATGAAGGACACCGTACGGGCCACGATCCACCTGCGCGGACCATTGCTGTTGCCTGGCTTCGATAAGCCAATCATGCACTTGAACGGAGGCCAACGATGAGCATCTCTGGATACCGCTTGGTCTTCCTGGCTGGTTTCCTGTTGGTTCCCGGAATGATCTGGGGCGTGCAGGTCAGGCCGACGATAAACGACCGCACCTCCTACATCCAACGTCAGGAGAATGCCAAGACCGTGCAGGCCAAGAACCGTCAGCTACCAAGTCAACGTGATGCTTTGCGCGACATGTGGGAGGAGTTCCTGCCGGTCGCCGAGGACGAGCTCGCTGACTTGGCCACCGACCTCAACCCCCACCTCGTTCAAAAGCGCGTGCACTCCGCCGCCGAACGGCTGAACTGCACCGTGCGCATCCAGCAAAAGCCTGGCTTGGAGGGCGATACCGAAGTGCGCTTCGTACTCACCGGGGAAGGCAGCTACACCAACCTAGTGAAGCTCGTGGACCAACTCGAGCAAGGCCAACACTTCGTGCGTTTCGAGAAGTTGTCCTACGTCATGCCGTCGATGGAATATCGCAGCGTCGGTGGTGGTGCGGTACGTATCGCCGCAGTGGTCATGATCCCGGCCATGCCTCCAGGCATCGACCTATTCGAAGCACCGGGAGGTTCCGCAAATGGCTAAGACCCTGAACAAGGCACAGGCGAAGGCGCAGAAGAAGAAGGTTATGATCCTGGTGGTCATGGCGTTGGCCACGGCAACGACCTGGGGCAAGAACCTGTTCGGCAGGTCCGACGGGGATGCCGAGTCGCGAGGCGCACCCCCTCTTGCCGCAGCAGCAGTCCCTGGGGCTGCAGGTGGCGCAGGACCGGCACCGGCAGGACCACTGGTGCGGCCGATTACGGCCGGCAAGAAATCTACCTCGATTACCAGCTACGAGCAGGCAGTCAAGCGCATGGAGATCTGGCCAAACGCGCTGCAACGTCGGGTTCACGATGGGATTATCCAGGAGATTGTCCCAATCGAGACCGAAATCGAGAATGACGGCCTGCTGGAGACGGATCTCGTCGCAGAGGCTACTGAGGCCGTCCCTGTAGCCGAAGACTTGCCACCTCCACCAACTGCAGTCCAAGCCTCGATTGCCTTCGAGGACCTCCGCCTAAAGCTCACGACCACTGCAATCATGGGAAAAGCCCGTTACGCGCGGATTAACGGCACCAAAGTCACGGTCGGCGAGACAATCGAGGTTCAGGTTGGCACCGATACTATCCGATATGAAGTCAGTGCGATAAATCCGCGTGAAGTCGAGATTCGCTATTCCGGCGAAACCTACTTCCTGAGGATTCCTGCCCCGGGCCTACTGAACCGGGTGCAAGAAGGAGCCTGACCAAATGAATAAACCACGATTCCTGACGGCGTTTTCACTGGTCGTCGCAGTGATTTCGGCGACCCCTGCGGTGGCCCAAGAAGAAGCCTCTACAGAGCAAGAGCCGGTCGCAGAAGTCACAGCGCCCATACCGATGCCCTTCCGACACCTGGAGGCCGGCGCCGGCATCACGGTCAACTTCCAGGATGAAGACCTAGGAGAGATCCTGGAACTGTTCAGCACCAACTACGAACTGAACCTGGTCTACGGCCCCGACGTGATGGGCACCGTGACCATGAACTTCTTTAACGCCCCAGTCCAGGATGCCCTGGCCAAGCTGCTGGCAGCGAACGGGTTCATGTATGAGGTCGACGGCAAGTTCATCATGATCAAGCCGGCTCCAACAGCCATTCCTGGCGCATCAACCGCTTCGAAGTTCCTCCCCACCGTCATCCGCCTGAACCACATCCGTGCGAAGGAAGCGATGGCCATGTTGCAACCGCTGTTGTCAGGCGCAGAACGCATGATCTCGGGAATGGAGTCGCAGAAGGGCATTGATGCGCTTACGGATCTCGGCGGTAACGAGGAGGCTTCGCAAGAGATCATCGTTCTCTACGCCAGCGATGCAAGCGTCAAAAAGATCCATGACCTGCTGACTCAGATTGACGTCCCGCCGACGCAAATCCTGGTCGAGGCGACCATCCTTTCGGTCGCACTGTCTGATGAGTTCCAGTTGGGCGTCGACTTCAGCGCCTTTGGCGGCATCGACTTCCAGGCCATGGGTGGTATCACCGGTTTGACCGACGGCATCACCACGGGTACCACCGAAGGCGCCCCGCTGCAGGGATGGCTCGGTGGCCTTTCGCAACGTGGATTCACCAACAGCGCCAACGACGGCCTGCACTTTGGCATCCTGCGCAACCAGATCGGAATGTTCGTTTCGGCGCTCGAGAGCGTTTCCAATACCACCGTATTGTCGAACCCGCAGATTCTGACCGTCAACCGGCACGCCGCGGAACTGCTGGTCGGCCGCAAGCTGCCGTACATCACCACCACCGTGACCGAGACCGGCACGTTGCAGTCGGTGTCCTTCCTGGAAGTCGGTACTTCGCTGGTCTTCCGCCCCTTCGTGACCGATGACGGTTACGTGCGCATGGAGGTTTATCCGAAGAAGTCCGACGGCTTCATCAACTCGCTGGGTCTGCCTGAAGAGACCACCACCGAGGTCAAGACCAACATCCTGGTGCGCGAAGGCAACACCGTTGTCATCGGAGGCCTAATCGAAACCGCACAACTGACCGAGACTGATCAGGTGCCGCTGCTGGGCTCGATTCCATATCTCGGTGACCTGTTCAGCTCGCAAAAGGAAGTTGAGTCCAAGAATGAGATCATCGTGCTGCTCACTCCCCACATCGTCGACGACGCCGGCTTGGCCCAACGTTCCGACGACTACCGCATGCGCATCGATGCCGCCCGTGCCACCCTCGCCGCTTCCCACCACGGCTATCTGCGCCCGTCGATCGCGCGCAAAGCCTATGCCGAAGCTGCGACCGCACTTGCAGCTGGCGACCCGCAAGCTGCCCTGGCGAAAGCCGAATGGGGTCTGCAAGCCATGCCTGCAGACACCGACCTGAATGCCTTGGCGATGCACTGCCGTCGCGAACTGCATACCCAACGACAGGACACCATAGAGCTGCAGGACGCCGTGCGCTTCCTGGACGAGCAACGCCAAAACGAGGAAAGTAAATGATCCACATCCAACGCCTGCTTTTGATTGCCCTGTGTGGAGCCAGCTGCTCAGTCATCGGTCCCCGAGACTACGAGGATAAGACCGACCTCAGCCCCCAGGACACGCATAGAGTGAGTCAGGATGGTTCGAAGCGCGAGCTCAATAAGCCAGGCGAAACCGCCGACTGGCAAGAAGCTCGTGGCAGTATCCTGCGCACCTTCGCCTTCCGCGCGCTCGAGAAGAACTTGGTCGAGGAGGCTCGTCAATATCTCACCGAGGCTTGTGAGCTGGATCCGAACGACGTGGCTTGTCATGCCGCTTTGGCGCGCCTCTACCTTGCCGACGGCGATGCCCAGTCGGCCTTGATCTACGCCGAACGCGCGGCCACTGTCGCGCCGGGCAGCCCTGAGGTCAGCATGGTCTATGCGGCCGCTTTGGCGGAGAACAACCGCATGGATGAGGCCACCGCCACCTTGGAAACCGCTTGGCAAGCCGTCGAGAACGACCCAGTCTTCGCACGCGCCATCCTCACCCACTACTCGGCGATGGGACAAACTGACGAGGCCAAGGACTTCGTCCACAAGGTCATGATGGAGGATCCGAACCACGCCACCTCGTGGGCCTTGGCAGGTGACCTGTTGCTGGCCGAAGGCGACCTCGAGGCAGCGGGCGAATCCTACCGCAAGGCCTTGGAGATCGATCCGAACATCCCGACCCCCAGCTCGATCGAGCTGGTCATCGGCAAGAACCCTGCTGGCGAGGATCCGCTGGTCAGCTCGGCCAAGTCCGCGGAAGCCAAGGGAGACCTCAAAGCAGCTGCCAACCTCTACCGCTTCCTGGCCGACACCAAACCGTTGAACATGGAAGTACGCTTGGGCTTGAGCCGCGTGTTGTGGGCCCAGAACCGTTACGAGCAGGCCGATTACCAACTCTCGAAGGTGGCCCTCGGTGTCCGCGGTTGGCGCGGCCACGTGCTGCAAGCCAAAATCGACATTCACTTCGAGCGTTACGGCAGTGCCCGCACCGCATTGAAGATGGCCCTGCGTGAGCGCCCTGACCAACGCGCTGCAGAACTGCTCTTGGCTTACGTCGAAGAGCGCATCCAAAAAGATCTCGCTGACGGACAGGAAGACGCCTGATCCGTCCGCGGGCTTCCATCACATCCATCTGTGGAAACCTTAGACAAATCCTCCGACCTATCGTTGCCAGCGGTCATCAACCGTTCGCGTAGCGAGGATATCCAAAACCTGTGGGAGCAGGTCTTGGAGCATAATGTCGACCATGTCGATGGCGGCGAGGTAACCAACATTGATTCGGGTGGCCTGGCGCTGCTGCTCGACGGCCTGCGCCGCGCGCGCTTCGAAGGCAAGCAGGTCGTGATCTCGAACCCGACTCCCCCGCTGCTGGCGGTTCGTCGGGCATTTAACCTCTACGACATGTTGCAATTCCCGGATGGTTCGGAAGACTCCATCCTCGAGGCGGAGCTCGGCATGCGCCTCGGCGAGGTCCTTGTCGAACTCGGGTACCTCGATGCCGAAAACCTGGAGCAGGCGGTTGCAGCCGCCCAAGAACGTCCGGACACCTACCTCGGCCAAGTGCTCGTCGAGGAGGGGCACATCACCGAAGAACAGTTGGCGCGTGCTCTGGCCATGCAACATGGTTTGCCTTACGTCGACCCGTCGCGCGAAGGCATCCTCGACGTTGCACTTGAATGTGACGTGCCTTTTGCCGAACTGCGCGTACACGGCATTCTGCCCTACCTCCGCCTCGGCGACACCATCGCCGTCTCGCTGAAGGACCCGGCCGACGTCTACGCCGCCGACGTGGTGCGCAAGTACACCGGCCTGTCAGTGATCACCACGGTGGCTACCCCGGAGGCAATCAACACCGGCCTCGATAACATCCAACGCGCCATCGCCACCAGTGGCGGTACCGGCGAGTCGAACATTGACGAGGAGTCGGTCAGTGCCGAGGATCGCTTCAACGAGATTGTCGTCAACGCAATCATCGAAGGTGCCTCCGACATCCACATCGAGCCCTTCTCGGACTATTACATCCTGCGCTATCGCGTAGATGGACGCCTGCACGAAGTTGCACGCTTGAGCGTCGAGATCGGCCACTCGTTGGTCGCCCGCATCAAGGTGACCGCCGGTTGCGACATCGCAGAGAAGCGCCTGCCGCAGGATGGGCGCATTCATTATCAGGACCGTTCGCGCGACGTCGACCTGCGGATCAACACGCTGCCTTGTGTCAACGGCGAGAAGGCTGTCATGCGTATCCTCGACCGCAACACGTCGGCCTTGGCCTTGGATATGCTCGGCCTTTACGGCAACAACGACGCTTGGTTGAAGGAGGCTATCCACCAGCCCCATGGCATGGTGCTCGTGACCGGACCGACCGGATCGGGCAAGACCACCACCCTGTACAGCGTGCTGGACGAGATCGTGAATCCGGAAACCAACGTTTCAACGGTTGAGAACCCGGTGGAACGTGCCGTTAAGGGTGTAAACCAGACGCAAGTCAATCACAAGGCAGGCCTCACCTTCGAGCTCTGCCTGCGCGCGTTGCTGCGTCAGGACCCTGACGTAATCATGATTGGTGAGATTCGAGACTACGAGACTGCAGAAATCGCGGTCGAAGCGGCTTTGACTGGTCACTTGGTGCTCGCAACCTTACACACCAACGATGCCCCAGGTGCGGCATCGCGCATGATCCAGATGGGCATGGAGCCATTCCTGGTGGCTGCGACCTTACGCGCCGTGGTCGCGCAACGACTGGTCCGGAAGCTGTGCGAATCTTGCAAGAAGCCGGTGGAACATCCTGCCAAGGTCTTGCGTCAATTCGGCAACCAGGGACTCTCCGAAGGCCCTCATTTCTCATCCGCTGGCTGCGCCGCTTGTCGCCATACCGGCTACGACGGACGTCGCGGTATCTTTGAAGTGATGAAGGTCACGGATGACATTCAGGACCTCATCGCCACCAACCCATCATCTGCTGACCTGCGCAGACTCGCGCTAGAGGAAGGCATGGACTCACTTCTCGCGGATGGCATGGACCGCGTGAATCGTGGCGTCACCACCCTGGAAGAGGCGCTGCGCGCCGGAGGTAAATCATGAGCCTAACCGCCCTGAAGAGAAAGAAGAAGCCAGCCAAGACCGAGATGTCTTTCGGCGGCACCATTGCAAGTGGTGCGAACCAGAGTCAGGAGGATGATGCCGACAAGACCGCGATGGCGGATACGAGAATTAAGCTGAAGCCGAAGGAGACGCTTCAGGTCCTGATCCAGATGGACGCTATGCTCACTGCAGGTGTGCCCTTGTTGGCGGCTTTGCGCACCTTGATTGAACATGCGCAGACGCCTTCGGCCGAACGCGTGCTGACGCGACTGACTGCGATTGTAGAGAGCGGCCATGATCTGTCGCATGCCTTCCAGAGTCTGCCGAACTGCTTCCCGATGTACGTGGTCCACCTGACCGCCGCCGGTGAACAGTCGGGTGCCTTGGATGAGGCACTGCAACGGTCAATCCAACTTCTCGACAACCAGTTGGTGTTGGGCGGCAAAATCAAGGGTGCCTTGATGTACCCGGGCTTCCTACTGTTTATGACCTTCGTCATGACCACCGGCATCCTCTACTTCCTGGTTCCGAAGTTCGAGAGCCTAATGATGAAGAAGCCGGAGATGCTGCCTTGGACCACGAAGCTGGTGCTCGGCGCCTCGCAGAGCCTCCGCGCACAACCAGGCGTGGTGATGGGCATGTTCGGCGTGATGCTGGTAGCCGGTATCTTCCTGGTCAAGTCCAAGAAGGCACGCGGCACCCTATTCGACATCATCAGCCACGTACCGGTAATCGGTGACCTAATCTTCAAGGCCTACCTGTCACGTTCCGTAGGCACCTTGGCGCTGACCTTGGAGTCCGGCGTGCCGATTCTGACCGGTCTAGAACACGCGCGCCAGGTCTCGGAGCTGCCACGTTTGCAGGCACTATGGTCGCAGACCTCCGCCATCGTGCGCGACGGTAAGCCCATGTTCACCGCCTTGGCAGGTGAGGACCTGCCCCCTGCGTTGATCCAGATGATTATCGCCGGCGAATCCTCGGGGTCGCTGGATACCAGCCTGCGCCGTGCGGCCGAGTTCCTCGACCGCGAGACTCAGGCTGCACTCAACGCCTTCACCAGCCTGCTCGGCCCTGCCACCGTCGTCGTCGCCGGTGGTGTCGTCGGCTTCATCGTAATCGCCCTGATGACCCCCATCCTCACCATGGCAAAGTTCGTCGGATAAGTCATGAAGAAGAGAACAAAAAACGGGTTCACGCTCATCGAGGTCGCCATCGCAGTGGTGCTCATCGTGATTGTGGGAACTTCGGCCATCGCCGCCTTGCGCGTCGGCATGAAGACCATGGGAGGTACGCAGACCACCGCCATTGCGTCGGCAGCGATTCGAGAGTTCCGCGAGTACACCTTTAAGTACAGCATCGAGGATATCGATGCACTCCATAACACCACCAGCTCGGCAATCCTCGGCGACGGCAATGCGATGCCGGACACCGATGGCATGACCCTTCACCTAACGGTGACTCCGGTGGACGATTACGACCCGTCGGTGACCGTCGCTGCGGGAGACTCGCGCACCCGCGTGGTCACGGTCATCGCTGCATTGGACAGTGTTGAGCTCATGGAGGCAGTATGGCTGGTCGCAGAACACTAAGGGATGGCGGGTTTTCGCTGATCGAGGCAGTGATGGTCGCTGCCATCGCCCTGGTCATTTTTGGCATGGCGGTGCCTGCAGCCCAGAACAATGACATCGCCGGAACTGTGGCGCGGAGCATGGTCTCTGACGCCGTGCGTGCTCGTTCCTATTCGCGACGTACCTGGGAAGCCGTGACCATGCAGGTCGACACCGTGAATGACCGCTGGCGCACCTTGCGCGAGGACGGCACGCCGCTGTCGAGCATCGGCGCAAACGAAAACGGCTGGCATTCGCTGCCACTTGGTGCCGAATTCCAGGTAATCGACGGCATGCCCAGCGACCTTGTGTTCCTGCCGAACGGCCGGGCCTCTCAATCGGCCGCGATTCACGTGATCTTTGGTAACCACAAGTGGCTGCTCGGGGTAGATGGCCTGAGCGCTAGGATCCGTGCCGAACCTATCCATGAGACCGTAGAGGGATAAGGAGGAAGTCCATGAGAATCCACAGAATCAAGCGAGCCAACGGTTTCACCCTGATTGAAATCATGATCGCGACCACCATCGCGATGATTCTCCTGTTCGGTGCACTCTACTCCACCAGCGAGACCCTCAACGTGGTGCGTGAAGGCGATGCCGTCGTCCACACCAACGTGCATGGGCGTCGTGCCCTGGACCGCGTGCTGAAGGATTTCCGCTACTCGGCGGCGCTCGCGATCACCGGAGATAACGAGACCGGCTGGAGTATCGCTGTGACCACCACCGGAACCTTGGACCCCGGAGCCTTAACCTACAACTGGACTCCAAACTCCAAGACGCTTACCGTCACCGGCCCAAGCGGTACCGAGATAGTACTCCAAGATCTGCGTAGCTTCTCGGTCAACACCGTGACCGAAACCATCGACGAGGAGAACGTCATCACCCGGGTGTCGGTCGAATGGGAACTCGGCATTACTGCCGGCAATGAAGCCGGTGTGGAAGGCATCCATGAGGAACGCACCCTTTCGCTCGCTGGAGCGACCTGGGTAAGAAAAAATGATATTTAGGAATAAGGCCACTCGACTCCGAGCAAGGGGATCGGTGCTGTTGATGACCCTGGTCATCATCGGCTTGGTTTCCACCCTTACCATCTCCTTCAGTGGCTCGATCATCTCACACCTGCAGGTGTCGCGCGACCAGACGGCTGCGATGCACGCCGAACTTTCGGCCCAATCTGGCCTCGAATATGCCGGGCGACAACTGCTCATCGATCCGCTTTGGCAGGGCACCGGCGGCGACACAATCATGTTCACGGAAGGGTCGGCCTTCATGGTCGAACGCTTGCCCGGCGAACAGTCCAAAATTCTGCCGACGCAAGTGAAGCTCGAGGTGGACGGCATGCAGTCCGCAGCGCGCACCGCTTTCCAGGTGCACCTGCGAGTGGATCCGGGCGACCCTCTGCTGGACAAGGCCTTATCGGTACTTGGCGACACCTCCGGGTCCAACCTGCAGATTCTCGGTGACTACCTGATTCTGGACGCGCCTGGTTGGCTATGGAGTTACCGCCACGACCTGCTCGACGAGATGCAGACGGAAAAGGATGCCAGAGTTCAAAGGCTGAAAGCCCAAGCCGACGCCGATGCCGACTGGAAGAGCCAACAACAGCAAATTGACAAGCGTTCCGCTGCAACCATCGCCAAGGAGAAGAGCCTGGGGTTGAACGCCGATGGCACTCCAGACCGCGCCTATTACGCTTCCTTAAGCGTGACGGACAAGACACGCATCAAGCGCCTTTACAAGAAATGGAAGTCGGACATGAAAGCGCAACGCAAGCGTGTCGTCGTCGACCCCACCCAGGATGAGTTGCTGCATGTTCGAAGCGAGAGCAAGCAGGTCAAAGGTGTCTGGACCCGGACCGAAGACGATGACTCGAACCTGATTGCCTTGTCGCGGATCGACTCCAAGGACACCTTCCACAACTTCAGCTCGCAGCTCTACAGCTGGGCAGCCGAGCAAAAGCAGGTCCAGCAGCCTGTCCATGCACCGGGTTGGGACCTGGATTCCTACTTGGTACCTGGGCCCTCTGTGAAAATCTTTGACCGCGTCACCGACTTGTCCGACATCGACATCCAGCAGACCGCCGTGTTTATCCTGGATCCCGGCCAGCGGTTAACCTTGACCAACGTCAACTTCGACGGCGGCATGGTGGTCTGGTGCGAGAAGGATTTCGACGTCGCTGGGCCACCACGCAACACCGTAATTCTAAACGGCGACAACACCGTTGGCGGAGCCAACCTGAACCTCGAGAATGAGGCCCTCTATGCTCCGGGTTGCCTATTCAACGTCAAGGGCAAGGGACGACACAGCATTACCGGCTTCAGCCTAGTACACAGTTTGCAGCAGGTGAAACGGCTGCATCACAGTGGCGTGATGATCGTCCTGAACTCGGCCGACGGCATCTACGACAGCAGCTTCACCTATGAGCGCAATACCGCGCTGCGTCCCCCCACCGGTATGACTTTCTTCGGCAACATCCCAGGGGTCAGCGTTGAGCTGCAACTGGAATCAATCGACCTCCCGCCGACCCTCTGACCAGGAAGCCACCGGCTTCCCCAACGATTTTCCTTCCCTGCCGCAGTCCTTCGGGGCTGCGGTTTTCCTATTGAGTGATCAAGCGGAAATCCGCAAATGAAATCGTTGCCATGAAGGACACCTTCTTCCACGGCCAGCTGGTGGTCCTGAACCAGGTTTCGAACCTGAAGGATTCGGTGATCATCTACGACGAAAACGTTGCGATGGCATCACCACAGAGCGTCGGATTCGGCACCAGCATCGGAAGTACAGACATGATCTCGGTGTACGAGGACTTCGACTAAGCACTCTGGGTATTCCGACGCCATAAAAGCCGTCTCCCTTCACCGAGAGGCTGCCTTTGCCTACAATCAGCAAATGGCCACCCGCAAGGATCCCATGCAGCGTCATTCCTGTCGACAAGCCGACGCCGGCCTTCGCCATCGGGCCGTCACCGAGTCCAAACACCTCGACCACCTCTTCGAGACCAGCTTTCCGTCCTTCGGCGGTGCCTTCCTGCGCCGCATCTGGACCCTTCTCGATGAGGCAATCGGCCTTGGCCTGCCGATGACGCTGTCGGTCTCTGGTCCAGTCACTGCCAGCGGCCAACATTACGCCTGGTTAAACCCGCTGCTCGAGACCGGTTGGTTCGCTTACCTCTCAGTCACCGACGCAATCTGCTACCACGATGCCCATCGCGCCCTCGCGTCGGTCGCCGAAAGCGATTTCACCGAGGTGCCAATCTTCGGCGATGACGGACAGCTACGCGAGGACGAAATCATCCGCATCACCGACATCGGCTTCCCCGAAGGCGTGCTGCTGGATACCGATCGTTACCTATGTCGTTTGTTGCGCTTGCCCGAATTCCAGCGCCGCATGACCGGTCCCGAGTTCCGCAACCTGCTCGGCAAGCACTTGGCGGCGACAGAGCAAGCGAGCGATGCCCAGGAAGGACTGTTGGCCTTATGCCATCGCAAGGCCATGCCGATCTTTGTGGGCGCGCCTTCCGACGGATCGGTGTTCCTGAACTCCACCTTGCTGTACGCCTTGTCTGATGTCTGCGGCGATGACTACGCCTTCGACCTGGACCTACATGGCGAGGTCCTCGAGTCCTGTGCCTACCACCATTGGGGCCTGTTCGAATCCGAAGCTAAGAACCTCGGCACCTTGATTCTCGGCGGTGGCGTGCCGAAGAACTTCAACCTGCAGCCAGAACCGGCCCTCAGCCAGATCTTCGGTTTCGACGACATCCGCGGCTACCTGTACGACATCCAAATCACCACTGCCCCAGTCACCGACGGCTCCTTGTCGAGCTGTCCCCCCGCCGAGGCGGTCACTTGGGGCAAGGTCAACAAGGACAACTACCGTCAGACCACCGAAAGCTTCCAATGTGATTACTCCATCGTGATGCCACTACTGACCAAGGCGCTCCTCGAAAAGCGTGACCGCCTTCAGGCGCTACAGGAGGATTTAGGTGCCGAGACCTTACTGCAACGGCATCCTGAGGCCGCTGGATATCTGCGTTCCAGTGAAGGATTCCGTCTGTTTGAAGATCGTGAACGGCTACTGGATGCGTTGCGAGGCAAAGTACGCGATAATGCTGCCCGCCTGCGCACAGACTCCGGCCTGTCACCGGCTTGACCCCTATGATTTCTGTCGTCGTCCCAATCCTCAACGAGTCCGGCAACATCAATCCGTTGATTGATGAGATTCACGCTGCGCTCGGTGACCGCTTCGCCGAGTACGAGATTATCTATGTCGATGACGGCTCCACCGACGATTCGCCGAAGGAGCTTGCCGAACGTTTGGCGCTAGATTCCCACCTACGCGTGATTCGCCACAGTAAGGCCTGTGGTCAGAGTTCCGGGGTGCGCACTGGCGTGAAGCACGCCAAGTTCCCATGGATCGCCACCTTAGATGGCGACGGACAAAACCACCCGGGCGATATCCCAGCCCTATGGGATGCCAAACCCGAAGGCTTGAGCCCGGAGACTCCTTGGCTCGCCATTGGTCATCGGGTCGATCGCCAGGACACCAACTCCAAGCGTTGGGCGTCACGCTTCGCCAACCGCATCCGCGCCAAGGCGCTGCAGGACGACACTCCCGACACCGGCTGTGGCATCAAGCTTTTCTCACGCGCGACCTTCCTCGACCTGCCATGGTTCAACCATGTGCACCGCTACTTGCCGGCCTTGGTCCGACGTGCAGGAGGCACCTCGGTCTCGGTACCGGTCCGCCACCGCGAACGCGGCGAAGGCACATCCAAGTACGGCGTCTGGGATCGCGCATGGGTCGGCATGCGTGACTTGCGCGGCGTGAAGTGGTTAATGGCGCGCAACGCCGTACCTTTTGCCGAAGAGGTCGAGAAGTGAGCGAGTGGTTCCAGGAGCTCCTCGGCAATGCCATGCATCCGATCGCGATTCTCGGCTTTGTCGGTCAAGGGGTGTTCTTCATGCGCTTCCTAGTCCAATGGTTGGCCACCGAACGTGAAAAACGCAGCGTGATTCCGATCGCCTTCTGGTACTTCTCGATCGGTGGTGCGCTTCTGCTGTTGCTCTACGGCATCCTCGACCGCGACCCGGTAATCATGCTCGGTCAAAGCACCGGCTTGTTCATCTACCTGCGCAATCTCTACTTCATCAAGCGCGCTGCCCATGCCAAACAGGTCGACGCCAGCGCCCCCGATCGAGCGGCCAGCCCCGACGGCGAATAGCCTTACCGCACAGCATCCATGAGCGCCTCCCCTAGCACCGAAGGCCTTCGCCCAACCCCGATCCTACTGCTGCTGATCCCGGCAATCTTCGCGGTGTGGCATATACGTCCACTGCTCCCGGTCGATGAGACCCGCTACACTGCCGTGGCTTGGGAAATGTGGCGCAGCGGCGAGTTCCTGGTTCCGCATCTCAACGGCGAGACCTACGCCCACAAACCGCCGGTGCTGTTCTGGCTGATGCATGCCGGATGGGCTGTCTTCGGCGTCAATCTGTGGTGGCCGCGCCTGCTCGGCGCACTGGCTTTGTGCTTGAACGCATTCATGATCAAGCGTCTCGGCATGCGTTTATGGCCGCAACGACCACAACGCGGCAACATCGCGGCGATGCTGTTCGTCGGTGCGTTGTTCCCCTTCCTGTTCTCGACCGTTCTGATGTTCGATTTGTGGCTGGTGCCCTGGGTGGTGCTCGGTTGGACAACCTTGGTCGACGCGCATCGTGGCGCTCCGCTACTGCGCACCTCGTTGACCTTCGCTGCTGCCGTCGGTTTCGGCATCCTGACCAAGGGCCCGGTCACCTTGTTGTTCCTACTGCCACCAATGTTGGCAGCGGCCCATTGGAGTGGCCGCAGCAAGTTCATCTATGCCACCGGCGGCATTGGCATCCTGCTCGGCGCTGCCATTGCCCTAGCTTGGGCACTTCCCGCCGGGCTAGCTGGTGGCCAGGAATATCGCGCCGCCATCTTCTGGGGTCAGACCGCCGGCCGCATCAAGGACAGCTTTGCGCATTCACGACCGTTCTGGTGGTTCCTGCCACTGCTGCCGGGAATGTTGTTCCCATGGCTGTGGTGGCCGCGTGCCTACCAAGGGTGGCGCGGTCTCAGTACCAAGGCCAAAGACATCCAGCGCCTAATGTTCTGGAGCTTGGCACCGGCCTTCCTGTTCCTATGCCTAATGGATGGCAAGCAGCCGCATTATCTGCTGCCACTGTTCGCGATGGCCGCACTCGCTTTGGCCTGGAACCTCGACGAGAGCCCGCGCTTTGGCCTGCGCCCCAGCCTGTTGCCCTTCCTGATGCCGTTGCTTGTTGGCACCATCATGGCCCTGGCACCGCTATGGACCCCCCAGGTCGAGAACGTTGCATGGCTCAACCCACAAGTCCTGTCGCTCACCGGCATCGCCTACTTAATCTTGCTGCGTCCGGCGTGGAGTGTGCTGCAACGGGAAGCCTACCGACCCTTGGTACTGGCCATGCTGGCGCCGATTACGGTCATCGCCTTGCACTTCGGCATGAGTCGCTCTTTCTACAAGGAATACGATCTCAAACCCACCGCCGATTTCGTGGCACAGTGGCAAGAAGATGACACCCCAGTCGGTTACTTCGGTGCCGCCTACTACGGCCAGTTCCATTTCCTCGGTCGCCTCCACAAGCCCTTGGCGAACCCGATAAATATTGATGCCCTCCGAGCCTGGCTGAAAGCCAATCCCGAAGGGCAAATGTTGGTCGTGGTGCGGCGTAGTGATCCGCCGACTTTCGGTCCCTCGCCTTATCCAGCACTACCGCATGGTAGTCGCTTGTTGCAGGTCTGGGAAAGTGAGCAGCTGCTGACTCGAATGGACGAGCTGGAACTTCCTTAGAAGTACATGGACACGCCCAAGTTGAGGGCGAGGCCATTGCCATCGACTGCTGCAGAATCGTCGAAGCTGTAGAAGGACTGCTCTAGCGCCAGCTCCACCGCAACATTGTCGGCGACGAACTGCAGCATGCCGACCGCGATGCTGATCGCGGTGAGGTCGGCCTCGGCGAAGGCACTCTCCACGGTACCGGCGTGCATGCCCAGCTCTGCGAAGGTGCGATAAGGACCGGAGGCGGAGTTATAGGCACGACCGTAGAGGCCGAAGCTCACCGCTTCGATGTCGGCACCACCCTTGATGTTGACGTCTTCGATGTTCAGCGCACCACCGACTTCAATCAGGTCGGTGACGAAGAATCCGGCATTACCGTCGAGGTGGACAGCGTCGCCATTCATGGTGCCTGTGCCATTCGAGGAGTAGCCCATATCACCACCCAGACGAATGGTGCCGGCTTCGAAAGTCTGGCCGACAGGAGCGGACCCGATTGGGTTGCTGGCGCAGCTGATGAGGCCGGCCAATGGGAGCAGGAGCAGGATCTTATGCAGGGACATCGTTGGGTTTTGATGTTGGGGTGAGCGCAGAGATTAGACCCGTTCCCCTAGGGAGTCAATCGAGGACCGTTACGGCTTCCGACCGAATTCGTCATACGGAGAGGATTTAGGTCGAATATACCCCCTTTGCGCCGCAATTGAAGACGCCCCCTCAGCCGCCGGAAGCAGCTGAGGGGGCGGGAAATGAGGGAATCGACTATTGGATCACCGAGGAGTGGATGTTGGACACATTGCCCGCCTCGCAAGCCTGTACCCAAACAGTGCGACCGGTGCCGCGGCTAGGTACGAAGGAGCTGCCGTTGGCAATGCCAGCGGCGTTGGCGATCATGTTCAGCACCACGGTGTTGTTGGCGATGCCCAGGAACATGCCGGTGTTCCACTCGAAGGAGCTTCCCAAACCTTGCAGCGAGTAGGCCACGATGACCTGTGCCGAAGGCGTGCAGTCTGCCACATCTGCGTTGGCGATAGCGCCACCGGTGATGGTGCCCAAGGTCAGAACCAAAGGACTGGTCGGACTAGCTTCCAGTGCCTTGCGCAGGTTCACGCGACCATGGCCATAGATGTTGTCCTCGCCAGCCGCGCCGAGGTCGTCACAGCTATCTAGCAGGATGTCTTCCACTGCCTGTGCGGAGATTCCAGGGTTGTTGGCGTAGATCATCGCAGCGACGCCGTTGGTCAGCGGGGTCGAGAAGCTGGTACCCGAAGGTGCGCTATAACCGCCACCCACCGAGGTGGTCTCAATGCTGACTCCAGGAGCAACGCAGTCCACGGCCAAGCCGTAGCTAGACCAACTGGCCCTCGCGTCATTGCTACGGGTGGCACCGACGATGATGACGTCGGGGTAATCGAAGCTGCTGTGGTTCTGGTCGGAGTTGCCTGCAGCGTAGAAGTACAGACCGCCTTGACCCTTGATGTAGGTTCCAGCAGTTCCGACGGAAGAGTTTTCCACACCGGAGTAGCTTGAACTGGCGGTCGATGCGCCGTTGTCTATGGCAACCATCGCACCACCGGTGATGTCACTGAGATAAGCGCCACCGCCGGAAGACTCACTGACGCGAATCGGCATGATCTGGATTTTCCATGCGACACCTGCGACTCCGAATCCGTTGTTACCTTCTGCACCGATGCATCCAGCGACGTAGGTGCCGTGGCCATTGATGTCTTCCATGTCGCCGCCTTGGGATTGCCAAAGGCCGGAGACCTGGTTGTAACCGTCGATGAGGTTATTGACCAAATCAGGATGATTGGTGTCGATACCGGTGTCTGTGTAGGCAGCGATGATGGAACTTGCATCGGTCAGCGTATTCCAACCGAGTTCAGACTCCATGTTCTGATGATGCCACTGGTTACCGAAGCGCGAATCGTTCGGCGTATTCAGTGGGTAGCAGATCCAATCGGGCTCGACGTATTCGTAATCGCCGGTCGCCATCAACTCGGCACTAAGCGCATCCTCGGTCATTCCTTCCGGAACGCTGATAATGAACGTGTCAATGCGCTCGTCGTATTTAATCAACGACGCCTGGAGGCGATCGCGAGCGGCTTCAAGGTTGGGGCCATCCTGCAGTGGGCGAGCAATCATGCGTCCGGACAACTCCATGTAGCCGGGACGGTGCTTGAATTGCTCTTGAGCGGACAGGTCATTGGCCGCCAACGCAAGGATGGGGAGAAGTAAAAGTGTGCTTTTTAAGGACATGAAGGAATTGGGGAAGATCCGGGAGGTCTCTAATTTCTACCATGCTTTTCCGCGTATTTTCGAGAAAAAGGGTATTTAGAGCACTTCATTGCCCGCAAGGCGGGCTCCCAGGCTTCGTCGGCGGCCTATTCGAGCTCGGCGAGCCGCCCAGGCTCACTCTGGCGCAGCTCGACAGCTGGTGCGGGTCACCCTATTCGGCCACCACGAATCGAAAGTGATCGACAAAAAACCCATGCAATGTTTCTGCTGAATCAGCCTTCGATCACCCAGGTCGCCACAATCGGACAGTGATCGGAGGCGATCGGTTCACTCAGCACCTGATAGTCCTTCAGGCTCGCACCCTGACCGGCTTGGTTCAGGAACCAATCAATCTTGAGATCGGCATCCTTCGACGGGAAGGTCGGCTGGTGGGTGGCATCGGCGGCTTGCCAACCCGCGTCGAACAACACCTTCATCGGCTGGCTGTCGGGTTGTGCGTTCAGATCGCCCACCAATAAGGTGGGCATGTCGGCTGGCAATAGCCGTGCATTCAGCGCTTGAGCCTGCGCGATGCGGTCGGAAGGGTCGCTGGTGTGATCCAGATGGGTGCCGACGAAGCGGATGCGTCGGCCGGTCTGAGGTACCTCGACGACCACGGCGACGGCGACGCGTTTCTCGTGATGAGGTTCGGCGGGCAGCAAGAAGACATCGGAATCGACGATAGGCCAGCGTGACAGGACGGCATCGCCGTAGGAGCCGCCCATGTACGGGATGGCTTCACCGAAGACGACCGAATCCATGCCAGTGAGCGCGGCCAGCTGCACATCCTGCTCTATCCCGCTGGCGCGGCCAGTGCCGGAATCGACTTCTTGCAGGGCGACCAGAATCGGTCGCTCGGAACGGATTATGTCGGCGAGGCGCTTCAAGTCGAAGACGCCGTCAGTGCCCTCGCCGTGGCGGATGTTGTAGCTCATGACCTTCACCTCTGCGGCAGTCGGCTGCAACGCGGCCTGGGCGAGCTTGGCATCACCCTGCTTGCAGGTGCTTTGGCAAGCCGTGAGCGCGAAGAGCAGCGAAAGGGTGAAGCAGAAGTGACGAAGGCCTAACATTGGCAAGACTTTACCGTTGTCACACTACACATGCTCAAACCTCACCTCATGAATCTCGCCGTCGGTTTCCTGACGTTGATGACCATCTCCACCGCCACGACCGCTTCCGCACAGGAAGCCGAACGCGACCTGACCGAGCGCCCTAACCAGGCGCGCCTGGAGAAGACCATCTTCAGTCCGCTGGATCTGCCCACGCCGAACAGCCGCCGTTTGGCCTCCGGCGCGCCGGGCCCGGATTATTGGCAGCAGACGGTCGACTACGAAATCAAGGCTTCCTTGGATCCAGAGACCCGCATCGTGCATGGTGAGGCACACATCACCTACACCAACGCGTCGCCGCATGACCTGGAGTACATCTGGATGAACCTCGAGCAGAATGCCTTTCGCGAGGACAGCATCGCCGCGGCCGTCGGTGCTGCTACTGCCATCGGCATGAGCGAGACCGAAGGTGACGGCTACACCATCTCAGAGATTAAGAGCGGCAACAAGGCACTGGATTTCCAGGTCTACGACACGCTTGGCCGCATCACCCTGGTCAAGCCAATCAAGGCCAATGGCGGCAAGTTTGAGTTCGACATCACTTGGGACTTCACCATCCCCAAGAACGTGTTCCGACGCTTTGGCATCCGCGATTTCAAAAAGGGCAAGGTCTATGAAATCGCCCAATGGATCCCGGCAGTCGCCGTCTACGACGATGTGCATGGTTGGAACACCATGCCCTACATTGGCACCGGTGAGTTCTACTCCAACTTCGGCACCTACGACGTGGAACTGACCGTACCAAGCGAAATGATCGTGGCCGCCACCGGCGAGTTGACCAACGCCAAGGAAGTCTTGACCAGCGATCAGTACGCCGCATGGAAGAAAGCGAAAAAGAGCGAGGAGACGGTCATGATTATGGACCGCGACGACGTTGGCAAAGAAGGTTCGCGCCCCACCGGCAAGGACACCTTGACCTGGAAGTTCCACGCTGAGGATGTACGTACCTTCGCTTGGGCATGTTCGGACGCCTTCATCTACGATGCCGCCAGCACCAGTGACGGCACTTTCGTGCAAACCTTCTACCCCGCCGAGGGTCTACCGGTCTGGGGCGACGCTACCCAGATGGCGCGTGTTGCGATTGAAGGCTACAACCAGCGCCTCATTCCTTATCCCTACCCCACCGCATCGAACGTGTTGGGAGCCGAAGGTGGCATGGAATATCCGATGATCATCTTCTGCCGCGGGCGTAGCGAGAGCAGCGTTTATGGCGTGACGACCCACGAAATCGGCCATAACTGGTTCCCGATGGTCATCAACACCGATGAGCGTCGCCATGCGTGGATGGACGAAGGATTCAACACCTTCATCAACGGTTACTCGACCGCCGACTGGTTCGGCGAGCAAGGCCTCAGCGAGAACGACCCGGCGCGCTTCGCGATGTTCATGACCGACCCAAAACAGATGCCGGTGGCGACGCCTCCGGACATGCTCGGTAGCATGGAGCTCGGCGTATTGGAATATATGAAGACTGGCGTGGGCCTGACCTTGCTGCGCGAGACCATTCTTGGTCCGGAGCGTTTCGACTATGCCTTCCGCAAGTACATGGAACGCTGGGCCTTCAAGTCGCCACAACCTGCAGATTTCTTCCGCACCATGGAGGACGCATCAGGCATGGACCTCGCTTGGTTCTGGCGCGGCTGGTTCTACGAGAATGCCTATCTGGATTGGGAAGTGAGTGGCGTGGCCAAGCCGAAGCCTGGCGTGGGTCCTCGCGTGCGCTTGGACAACTTAGGCAAGCTGGTGATGCCGGTGCACCTGCGCGTAACTTACACCGACGGCAGCAGCGAGGATTACACCCGGCCGGTGGAAATCTGGTTTCAGGCGAACCGCGTCGTGATCGAGTTGCCTGGGAATCTCGAAATCGCCAAGGTGACCATCGACCCGGACAAGCGTTACCCCGACATTGATCGCAAGAACAACATTTGGGATGTCGAGAAGAGGCGTGCCGAGAAGGCCAAGTCCCAGTAACCCCTTAGTTGGACACCGGGGCATGACCTTCCGGCAGTCAGGATTGGCGTGCCGGCCAGATGTGAAGAGGTCAGGTTGCATTACGGTATTCGCCACAATTCCAGACTCTATTGCAGGGATTTCCCAGTCCCCACAAGGCAAATCATGGTTTACTCTGGAAGGTTCATGCCCTTCCCCTCTATCCGCCGATTTGTGGTGGCCTTCTTGGCGACCGTCTGTCTCACCGCGCAAGCCGTGGCGACTTGGTCGATCGTGGTGGTCGACCTGGTTACCGGTGAGATCTGCGTGGCCTGTGCCACCTGCATCGAGAACTTCAACTTACGCAGTGCCGTTGGCATCCTGGCCGAGGAGGCTGGTGCTGGGGCTTCGCAGGCCTACGGTGCACCAGCCACCACGCGGATTCTGATCAACGATTTGCTGCTCGCGGGCGTTCCGCCAGAGGAAATCCTTGCTGAAATCGAATCCTTCGATCCGCAGTATCAGGCGCGCCAGTTTGGCATCGTCGACTTGGCCGGGCGCGCCGCAGCCCATACGGGTACGAGCGATGGTGCATGGGCTGGTCATGTCACTGGCCGCGTCGGCAACCTTGTCTACGCCATCCAGGGCAACGTACTGACTGGCGCCCCGGTGGTGCTTGAGGCCGAACAAGCGCTCATCAACACCCAAGGTGATTTGAGCCAACGCGTGATGGCCGCGATGGAGGCCGCCCAAGCCATGGGTGGCGACGGCCGCTGCTCCTGCAACACTCAGGATCCGGAAGCTTGCGGTTCGCCGCCGGCCAACTTCACCAAGAGTGCCCATGTGGGTTTCTTCATCATCGGCCGCCCTGGCGACAACCCCTACTGCCACAACTTCGGCTGTGCCGCCGGTGACCTCTACCTTGCCATCAACAAAGCTGGCCTAGTCGCCACCGACCCGGATCCAGTGTTTGAAATCCGCATCAAATACGACGAATGGCGTAGCGACCTGATTGGCCGTCCCGACGGCAACTTGTCGAGTGTGTTCGCCTACAGCAATGAGACCGAAGCCGGCGCCACCACGCCGTTGAGTTTCGTGATCGACTTGGCGGATGTGGATGGGACCATGCTCACCACCGGTGGCGCCACCATCAGTTTGGAACATGATCCCACTTCCGCCGGCATGTCTAGCTTGCATCAAGTCACCGACCATAACGACGGCACCTACACTGTCGAGGTGATGCCCGGTGCTGGTGCTGGCTTGGACCAACTGCGCTTCATCGTCGACGATGGCATCCGCCCCGTGACCTTATGGCCACCGACGCGCCTGCTACACCGTGCACCTACGCCGACGCCACTGACTAGTGGCCAAGCGATTGCGGGATTGAATAGTTTTCAAGATCTGCGATCGGCCTTCCCTCTTGCTGACGGCCACCGTGCCTGGGTCCTTGCCGACCGCGGTTCCGGCCAGGAGCTACTGCGCCACACGCGCCCGAACCTCAATAGCCCCTTCGCCTTGGACATGGATTTCGGCATCGCCAACTTCGCCATGGCCAACCTGCGCGACCTGTGGATCAGCGATGATGAATTGCGGATGACCTTCGCGGCCTTCATGCCTGCCGACGGTAGCAAGCGCCTGTTCACCACCACCCGCCCCACCGCCCTGGATGACTTCGATGAGCCGACCTTGCTGGTCGACCTCGACAGCGACTTCGAGGAAGGTGGTCCATGGTTAAGCGACAACGAGATGGAAATCTGGTTCCATTCCACTCGTGATGGTCAGTCCGACATCTGGCATGCCAAACGCCTGAACCGCGAGGCGCGCTGGTTCCCGCCAACCAAGGTGGGTTCCGTGTCCACCGCCGGGAATGAGCGTTATCCGATGTTGTCGGCTGGCAGCACGCGGATGTGGCTTAGCCGACGCAACGTCGGCGAGTCCCTACTGCAGGTCGCCGAACGCAACCCTGATGGCAGCTTCGAATCCACCACCACCGCAGCGGGCAGCTTCTCCACTCCGAACGCTGCGGCAGTCGCCGTCGGCATGACCTTCGATTCGCTCGGTAATGCATCTAGCTTGTGGCACCTCGGTGGCACGAGTCCAGCGAGCAAGCAGCTGATGATGTCGCATATGCCAGCCTCTAGCTTGACGGTCACCCCAGAGAGTCTCAGCGAAAGTACAGGCGGCGTATTTCAGTTCCACTTGGCTGCTGGCCCCGACTTCGCCAATGCCAGCTACACGCTGCTGGTCGGCGGGCCTGAGCCGGGCAGTTATTTGGACGGCGTCGGCACATTGCCTATCACCCAGACCGTGGGCCTGACTAGTGCGATTCGCGCCTTGTACAACAGTCCAGAATTGACTGGCGGCAATGGTTCACTCGACCCCACAGGAATGGCGAGCGTGAGTTGGACCGTGCCTGCCGGTGCTGGCCTGCCTGCTGGATTGATCGATCGTGATCTGGGCGTGTGCTTCGTGGCGCAGAAGGCCGGCGAACACTTCCTCAGTGAAGCGGTCGTGGTACGCATCACGCCGTAGATTCGCCGCGACGCTACCCTGTGCCGCAATGGCGCGCGGTCTCATCCTCGGTCTGAACCAATACACCCACTCGGCTGCAGCATGTCTGCTCGCCGCCGATGGCAACCTGTTGTTCGCTGGCGAGAAGGAGCGTCTAACGCGCAAGAAGCATGATGGCGGCGATGTGGCGGTGTTGGTGGAACATGCGCTGGAGAGTGTTGGCGCCACGCTTGATGATGTGGCCTTGGTGGCGGCCAACAATCACCTGTTCCGCATCGATCGCTTCCATCGCACCCTGAAGTGGGATACGGCCTTGTTTTCATACCAAGAGAGTTATGTGTCGCCGTACAACCTGCTGCCTGGCGTGAAGCGCTTGGAGTTGTCGCACCACATGGCGCATGCCTGGTCGGTGCTGCCGATGGCGCCGTTTCACGACGGTGTAATCGTGGTGATGGACGGCATGGGCAGCACGCTGCACGAGATGCGAATGCCCGGCGTGGATTACTACTCCGAGCTGGATCTGCCCGAGGTCGATGCCTTCCGCTCTGTGCCCGAGCGACTGGAACAAGATGGTGTTTCCGACAAGGCCTTCGGTTGGCGAGAAGGTGAGACCGCCTTCACCTTTCAGGGCACCGACCTCAAGCGCGTGTTCAAGCGTTGGATCGCGGAGCCCACTCCGGCATTGCTGCACAACTACGGTTTCGAGAATATGGAGTCGCTAGGCGCGGTCTATTCGCGCGCTGCCAGCCACATCTTTGGTGATTGGAATACCTGCGGCAAGGTCATGGGCTTGGCACCTTGGGCTTCGAGTTGGGCCAAAGATATGCCACGCAAGGCGGTGATGACTGGTCCACTGGAAACACTGCAAGTCGATCGTGCGCGTCTGCGCGATGAGCCCGCCCCAAATGCTTGGTCCGACGGCGCCAACCATGCTGCTTACGCGCGCTTCGCTGCCGACGTGCAATCCGATCTGGAAGACGTCGTGCTGGATTACCTAAAGCGCCTGCGCCAACAGACAGGCGCCAAGAATTTGGCCTTCTGCGGCGGAGTTGCGTTGAACAGCACCTTGAATGGGCGCATCCATCGCGAAGCTGGTTTTGAGCAGGTGTTCATTCCACCTTATCCAGGTGACCAAGGGTTGGCCGTCGGCTGTGCCTACTTCGGTCTGCAGTGGCTGCAGGAGCATGGTGATGGCGATGGTGCTTGTGTTGGTGATCGCACGGCGCCCATGCCCTACTGCGGCCATGCATACAGCGCCGCCGACATCGACGATGCCGTCGACGAATACGGACCATGGTTGGAAGAAGCGGACATCCAAGAACTACCGCTACTCGAAGTCGTCGCCGACGCCTTGGCCGATAACCAAGTCGTGGCGTGGTGCAGCGATCGCAGTGAGTTCGGCCCGCGTGCGCTGGGTAATCGCAGCATCTTGGCCGATCCGCGCGATGGCGAGAACATTCGTCGCATCAACACCGCGATTAAGAAACGTGAAGCCTTCCGCCCCTTCGCACCAACAGTCTTGGCCGATCAAGCCGATGCGTGGTTCGATGGAGTCACGCCGTCGCCATTCATGTCCCTGACGGTGCCGGTCAAAGCGGACAAGGCTGCGAAGATCCCCGCCGTGGTCCACGTCGACGGCAGCGCACGTATCCAGACCTTAGAGCGCGATGCCCATCCGCGTTACTACGCCTTGATCGAAGCCTTCGCCGAACGCAGCGGCGTGCCGATGGTGCTGAACACTTCCTTCAACATCAAGGGCGAACCGATTGTCGAGACGCCACGCGAAGCGGCTTGGAGTTTCTTGCGCTCGGAATTGGATCTACTGGTCATGGGGTCACGCTTGTTCCGACGCCGTGAGCTGCCTGACCCACTCACCGGCGACGTCATCCCGCGCGCGATCCAGAACTTCAGCGCCGAGGTCGTTTCCGACAGTGAAGGCGAGACCATGGCGGTGCGCCTGATGACACGCGGCGAGACCTTCGACATCGACCAGCTGGAATTAGGTTTACTCGAGGCAGCCGATGGCACTTCCACCCTTGGCGAGATCGTCGAGTTCTTCCAAGCCGAATGGGACGTGGAGCACGCCGATGTCATTCGCAAAGTGGATTCGCTGTTCCAGCGTTGCCTGCTAGCGATTGAGCCCAGCGCCTGAGCCAATCTCCGCCCTTAAGCATCGACCAGGCCGCCCAATAGACAGGTAGAATGTGGCCTCTTATCTCCTAGGAGACCACCATGCCTGAAGCACCGCAGATTCACATCACCGCCGAGCCGCAAACGATTCCGACGAACTGTCTGTTCCGGGTCGACCGCACCCTTTTCGATAGCCTGATCTACGTCAGTGACCCGGAATGGGCCAAGGAATGGGTGCCACTGGCCGCCCACCTGTTCGAGAACGTTGAAGGAGTACGCGGCGTCAAGATCCAGGGCTCCGAGGTCCTGGTCACCATGGCCAATACCCCCGAGGATTGGCGTATGCCGGCTCGTTCTTCGGGTGCAGCAATCCGCACCTTCCTCGAAGGCGACGTCGATTCCGTCAAAGGCGGTGCCACCGAGGCCCTCCAAGGCGACGATCTGCTGCGTCAGCAGGCGCAGAAGGTGATCGACGACACCCTCAACCCGGGCTTGGCCTCGCACGGCGGTTACGTCGAGATCATGGCTAGCGATGGCCCGAACCTGTACATCAGCATGGGTGGTGGTTGCCAGGGTTGCGGTTCCGCAGCCATGACCATGAAGCAGGGTGTGGAAGTCGCGATCCGCAACGAAGTGCCGGGCATCGAAGGAATCTACGATTCCACCGACCACGCCGCCGGCACCAATCCATTCATGTAAGCACGTCGGCTTCGCCGCGAAAGCTACTTGGTCTCCACCACCGTTTCGGATTGCGGCAGGTCGACACTGACTTCCGCACTCCACATGCCGTTACGGTCGCCGCGCTCCTTCAGGGTCTTGCGCAACATTTGCAAGTTCGGTTGCACTTGACCGCGGAACAGTTCCTTACCCTCGAACAGCACGACCACATCCTCGGCGAAGTCGACCATCGTCTCGTCCATGCGAATGGTCAATCGCGTGACGTCCTTGACCGCGGTAATCTCGAACCGCTGCCCGGCATGTTCCACCACCACGCGGCTGCGTGCCTTCGGAGTGTCGACCTTCAACCAGTAGAAACGTTCATGGGTCACGTCGTCCTGTAGCCAGACAATCCTGTCGGGACGCAACTCGCGCGTGAACTCGGCCATCCACGGCACCGCAACGGCGTCGTCGCGATCCATCCAATGCCCCTTGCCTTCGTGCAGCTTGACCCAGTGGATGTAGCCGACCGGATCCGCTTCCTGCAGGGCAGCGAGCTTGACATTCCATTCGGCGGCGATTTTATTTCGGTCGTAGGCGTCATCGTTGGCCCCCATGTGCAGGGCGAAGGGTAGGTTGCGTAAGCCATCGGGCTTGGTCTCGTTGGGGTGTCCTGCCATCATCGCCGCGGCGGCAAAACGGTCGGCCATGCGTGGTGCCAACTGATAGACACCATCGCCTCCGGCGGAGTAGCCCATGAGATAGACGCGATCGGGGTTGACGCCTTCAAAGACCACCATGTTTTCGATCAAGCGGTCGAAGAGTGGATCGATATGCGCCTGATGCCATAGATTCCAGGTGTCTGTGGCGGCGCGCGGAGCTACGTAGACGCCTTCGGCCGGCTTGTAGAGGCGCTTCTGATTCTCCCACTGCTGGTCGTTGACATGCTTCGGTGCGCCACCGCCACCATGCATGGAGATGTACAGGCTGCGCCCACCTTTGGGCTTGTCGCCAAAGACCTTGTAGGCGAAGGGCATCTTCTTGTCGCCAACGACTAGCTCCTTGGCCTGCATCTCAGCGGCACGCTCGCTGCGGATGCGGTTGACATGTTCCTGCCAGATCAGGTCGCTCGGCGTAAAGAGCTGGAAACTCGGGCCGTCCTTCAGCAACTGAAGTTCCAGCAAGGAACCATTCGCCGGCGCAGGAATGGTCAACTCCAAGCTACGCTTGGCCTTGTCCTCCACGGCTGCTGCTTCAAGTCGAATCTGCATGCCCGCCTCAAGCTGCAAGATCAAGTGATCATTGGCATCGAAGCTCTCATCCCGAGTCTCACCACCAGCAAGGAAGTCACCCTCTCCGTTGGTTGCGTTCACATTCATGCAGATTCGTTCGCCTTGGGCGTCCACCGCCCGAACCCGCAGATAGACTAGGCCAGGATCCGTCATTTCCTGTTTGGCATAACGACCGGTGACGTTCACTGCATAGACCGTGTCGGCGTCGGGCTTCCATACCATCGGCAGACGAGTATCGGTCTTCTTGTAACTCACAGCGTAAATAGCACGCTCACGATCGCCGGCCAAGGCCTTCGATGCGCGATCGGTGAACCAAGCCTTATTCAGGTCCATGCCGGTGGGTTCGGCGGCGCCGGTGAAGTGCCAACCCTGATCCCAAATCTCCACCCACGAGTGGTTACCACTGCCGTCGGCCCATAGCGGCGTGCCGACGAAACGCGCAGGCACACCGACGGCACGGCAAGCGTCGATTAACAACACCGACAGGCCGGTACACGAGGCCATACCAGCCTCGATCGATTCATAAGGACTCTGATCGGCCTTTGGACGCTTGGTCGAGTAGATTACCCCTACCGCCGGGAAAACCTTGTTGTTGAGAATTGCCGCTGCTTCACTGGGCGTCTTGGCTTCCGCCACCCATGACCCGAACTTCTCGTAGAAATCCTTGCGCCAGCGATCGCGACGCTCATTGATATTGGCGTAAGGCAGAATCTCGTTGAAGAAGATCTCCTCGCTCACGGCATCATGCCAAGGTGCACCCTGCCACGCCTTATAGGCATACTCCACGTTCTCGACCACAAGCTCCACACTGATCTTCTCGCGGTCCTCCGGTGGCATATGCTCGAGTAGGAATTCCAGTCCAGGGCGAAAAGCCGCGTCAATCGATTCCAAGGCGGCCCGCCAGCGATCCGTTGAGGTGGCGGGAGGCGCGACCGCAGTGTCCTGGATGGGAAGGAAAGCAAGGATAAGGGCTGCCAACATGATCAAAGTGCATCCTAGCGCCTCGTTCAACCAGCACTGCTTCATGCCATCGGGTTACCTGCTCAATCAACTGGCTATCGATGCGCACGCACGGCAGGAGGTGGCCGATCTGAAGCGGCAAAGCCTGCGAGGATCCGAATAACTGCCGATTTTGTGTTTAATATAGGTGCAGGCATCAGGTCGAAGGCGACACTGAGTGGCTGGACAACGGCGAAATTTGGCACGGCGATGCTTCTCCAGAAATTCATCATCCAACCGTCGAATCCGCGCCTGGAGTCTTTCTGGCAAGCCAACAGCTAGCCGCAGGGCTTGAATGGCTACAATGTTTGCCCAGAGCCCCTTAAGTGGCTCTGTTTTGCCCTGCGGCGCAACGATGGCACCATCCCAACAAGAAAATCCACTGCAACAAGTCGACGAGGTCGTCATCCGTTTTGCGGGCGACTCCGGCGACGGCATGCAGCTGACCGGTAGTCAATTCACCGACACCTCCGCCCTGCTGGGCAACGATCTCGCCACCTTCCCCGACTACCCGGCCGAGATCCGCGCTCCTATCGGAACCTTGTTTGGGGTGTCTGGCTACCAGGTGCGTTTCGCATCGAAGGATATCCATACGCCAGGCGACCAGCCCGACGTATTGGTGGCGATGAACCCTGCCGCCTTAAAGGTCAACATCGGTGACCTCAAGGAAGGAGGCTTACTCATCGTCAACACCGGAAACTTCGGCGCGCGCGATTTGGCCAAGGCGCACTACGAGGAGAATCCACTCGATGATCCACGTTTGGATCAGGATTATCAGTTGGTGGCGATCGACCTGAATACTGCCACCCTGAAGGCGGTTGAAAGCACCGGCTTGAGCAACAAGGATGCCTTACGCTGCAAGAACCTGTTGGCGCTCGGCATGCTCTACCACGCCTACTCACGTCCGCTAGAGCACACCGAGAAATGGTTGGCTTCCAAGTTCGGTAAGAAGCCGCAGATCCTCGAGGCGAACATCTTGGCCCTACGCGCGGGCGCCAACATCGCCGAGAACTCCGAACTGTTCAAAACTGTCTACCAAGTCGACGCTGCGCCATTGCCGAAGGGCACCTATCGCAACATCGGCGGCAACCAAGCGTTGGCCATGGGATTGGTCGCCGGTTGCAAGCTGGCTGGCCTGCCTTTGTTTTACGGTTCCTACCCAATCACGCCAGCGTCGGACGTGTTGCATGCCTTGGCACGCTATAAGAACTACGGCGTGACCACCTTCCAGGCCGAAGACGAGATTGCCGCGGTGTGCGCATCGATTGGTGCCAGCTATACCGGTTCAGTGGGCATCACCGGCACTTCCGGCCCGGGCCTGGCTTTGAAGGCCGAGGCCATGGGCTTGGCGGTGATGGTGGAATTGCCGCTGGTGGTCGTCAATGTGCAGCGCGCCGGTCCAAGCACCGGGCTGCCGACCAAGACGGAACAAGCCGACCTGCTGCAGAGCATCTTCGGGCGCAACTCCGAATCGCCGATGCCCGTAGTCGCCACCGCGTCGCCAGCCGATTGCTTCGCCGCGGCGCTGGAAGCGGTGCGCATCGCCGTGACCCACATGACTCCGGTGGTGGTGTTGTCGGATGGTTATATCGGCAACGGCTCCGAACCCTTCCTGGTACCGAATGCCGATTCGCTGAAGCCTTTCCCAGTCAAGTTCCAACAGGCGGCCGATGATTTCCAGCCCTATGCACGCAACCCAGAAACGCTGGCGCGCCCATGGGCAATCCCTGGCACGCCCGGCTTGGAGCACCGTGTCGGCGGCTTGGAGAAGGCCGACTTGACCGGCAACGTCTCCTACGCCCCCGAGAACCACGAAAAGATGGTCAAACTGCGCGAGGAGAAGGTGCGTCGCATAGCTGACAGCTACGAACCTCTTCAGGTCTTCGGTCCGGAACAGGGCGACGTATTGGTACTCGGTTGGGGCTCCACCTATGGCGCGATTCGCGGTGCCGTGAATCGTTGCCACGAGAGTGGGCAATCCGTCGCGCAACTTCATCTGCGCAACGTCTGGCCTCTACCGAAGGACTTGGGCAGCGTGGTGAAGCGCTACAAGAAAGTGTTGATTCCAGAGCTGAACCGCGGCCAACTGTGCCGCCTGGTGCGTTCGGAGCTGTTAATCGACGCAATCTCCCTGCCCAAGGTCCAGGGCAAACCTTTCATGGCCACCGAGTTGGTGCGTCACATCGAACAACTGCTTGCCGATTAGGCGCGGAATCATGACTACGGAAACTCCTACCTACAAGAAGAAGGACTTCGTCTCGGACCAGGAGGTGCGTTGGTGCCCAGGTTGCGGTGACTACGCGATCCTCAACGGCGTACAACAGGCCTTCGCTTCCTTCGGCGTGCCCAAGGAGAAGTTCGCTGTGGTCTCGGGCATCGGCTGTTCCAGCCGTTTCCCCTACTACATGAACACCTTCGGCTTCCACTCGATTCATGGCCGTGCGCCGGCGATTGCATCGGGAATCAAAATCGCCAATCCCGACCTGCATGTGTGGGTAATTACTGGTGACGGCGACGCACTTTCCATCGGCGGCAATCACCTGATTCACGCCATGCGTCGCAACATAGACATCAAGGTGTTGCTGTTCAACAACCGGATCTACGGCCTGACCAAGGGACAGTATTCTCCGACCACAGTGCCAGGCAAGAACACGCCGTCATCGCCTTATGGTTCGCTCGATGAGCCCTTCAACCCTATTTCCCTGGCACTGGGTGCTGGCGCGAGCTTCGTCGCCCGCACGGTAGATACGCAGATCAAGCATTTGAAGGATGTCGTCGCCGCAGCCCACGAGCACAAGGGCTTCGCTTTCGTCGAGATCCTGCAGAACTGTGTGATTTTTAACGACGGCGCCTTTGGTCACGTCACTGACAAGGAGGTACGCGACGATCGGCAGGTCGACCTGCGCGATGGCCAGCCGATGTTGTTCGGCAAGGAGAAGGACAAGGGTCTGCGCTTCACTTCGAAAAGCCTGGAGATCTGCAGCCCAGAGGAAGCCGATACCTGGCAGGCTGACGGCCCCACCGGCGCCAACGCCTTCCGTATCTGTCAGGCTTGTGAAAACGGTGAGATCCCGGTGCCGATTGGCATCCTGCGGCAGGTCGAACGCCCGGTGCTGGATGAGACAATCACCAAGCAGGTCAGTAGCGTGACCGAATCGCTTGGCGAAGGCACGCTTGAAGGCCTACTGTCCTCCGGCGACACCTGGGACGTTTCCTGAGGTCAGACCTTCCCATTCCTGGCGAATGCAGCATCGATCAACAACCGTGTAAAGCCTACGTGACCAGCTGGATCGAGCTGTAGGATAAAATCCGCGCTACCGGCGGCATCCAACGGATAATAGATGCCGCAGTTGGCGTTGATCTCGAGCATATAAGGGGTGCCGTCCTTGGCGAGGCGGATATCGCATCGACCGAAGCCGACTCCGTTGAGACCACGAAACAGCGCAGCCGACTCGCGGCGGAGGCGCTCAGCAAGAATCGGGTCCTTCACCACCACGGCCTTCAATCCCTTGAAGTGCTCCTCATCCCACTTCAAGGCCTCGTGTTTGAATGCGTGGCCGTCGGGGAACTCATATTGAACCGGCGTGAAGGCAATCGGATGCTCTGGGGCTTGTGGGTTCTCCGCCACCAACACCGTGCACTCATCGCCTTCGATGTACTCCTCCACCAAGGCCGCACCATGCTTCGCCACAATCTTGTTCACTTGGCGCAGCAGACCAGCTTCACTGACAACCTTCGAATGGCGACTGATGTCCACGCTGGCATAACTGCTGTAGTGCTTAACGAACATCGGGAAGTTCAACTCCTTCAAGGCCTTCTCGAAGGTCTCGTCATCGCTAACGCGCACCGACGCCGGCGTATGGATACCAAGTTCCTTGCAGACCTGCTTGATCTTCTCGCGCGAAGGCTCCCAAAACTCTGGGTTGGCGCCTGTGTAAGGAAGGCCAAGGCGGTCTAAGGTCTCGACGACCTCCACGCCAGGGTTATCGTCTTCGCTCGCGCAACCATCACAGAGGTTGAAGAAGAGGTCGAATCCAATCTCCGCTGCACGTTCCACTTCGGTGACCGATGTCTCCTTGTCGTCGACACAAATCACCGTCCACTCCGCCTCGGGGAAATACGGGCGTGGATCACAACGCCAATCCTCCGCGGGGAAGTCGGGGCTATCGATGTCCTGGTTCGTCAGCAAGCAGATGCGCACCTTCGCATTTTAGCAATGACGACTTCCAACGAGCAACCGACAGATGCATGCCAATAATCAAATGGACTGTTGAACGTCGTACTTCTGTTGCAGCAGAATGGGTGTCAGCAAGGACAGAACTTGTCCGGACCGACTTTATATTTCATACCCTAGACTCGCATCCTTGTGTCTCGGTTAATCCATCGCTAATGTGTCCAGCCGCGGTGGCCGCCTCTGCTTGTCCGAACAAAACCGACTCGATTTCGACGCGAAAGCTCCTAGAGGCTAAACTATGGATTCGGCGCGCCGCCGCCCACCTCGCTTATGGCCAAGAAGAACCCCTCCTCCAACACGATTCCGCTGGAAGACGTTGGCACCCTGAATCGCATCGCAGACCGCGCGCTGGCGTGGACGGTACGCATGATCTGGGATGCCAACAACCGCAAGGACAAAGCCCATGGCGACCCGAAGGTGGGCGGTCACCCGGCTTCGTGCTCATCGTCGCTGCACTTGGCGACTGCGCTGCATATGGTGGTGCGCGAAGGCGCCGATTTCTATTGCGCCAAGCCGCACCTGGCACCGCTCGATCACGCGCTGAATCGCGCGAAGGGTTTTCTGCGCCACCCCGACGGTAGCTGGTTTAGCGAACAGGAAGGTGCCGACGTCATGAGCCGCCTGCGTGATTTCTCGCGCGACGGCAAGCCGGTGTTCCAGTCCTATCACGCCGACAGTGATCCGGATTCTTGGCGCACCTTGCCTTCTGGGACAGTGGGCATCCCGCCGGTCAACGCAGCCTATTTGGCGCTGGCCTTCCGCTACGCGGTGGATCATGGTTGGTCGACCGATCTGCCGAAACACTTCTGGTGCATCATTGGCGATTCGGAATTGCGAGAAGGTTCGTTGATGGAAGCCATGCCGGATATCGCCGAACGCGAGTTGGGCAATGTCACCTGGATTGTCGACTACAACCGTCAGAATCTCGACGGCACGCGCATTCCCAATCAACGTGGCTTGCGCGGCAGCGATGCCGACCGCATCCAGGAAACCTTCGAGGCCAATGGTTGGGACGTGTTGCATTTGCGCCATGGCGCGCTGCGTGAAGAGCTTTTTGCCAAGGATGGCGGCAAGGCCTTCCGCGCTGCACTTGAGGACGGTCTAACCGATTATGAATTGCAGGCCATCTTGGCAATGCAAGATGGCGAGTTGGCGAGAAAGTACTTGAGCGAGGCCGGCGTATCGAAAAGTTTTCTGGATGGTGTCAAAAATGAATTGCTGTTGCGTGCCATGGCTGACATGGGCGGCCATGACATGAATGTTGTGTTGAATGCATACGCCGAGGCGCGTCGTGATGAACGCGTGCCCACCTTGATTGTGGCCCACACCTTGAAGGGTTGGGGACTGAAATGCGCCGCCGAACCAGGCAACCATTCAACCATCCCGGAGAAGGATGAGATTGAGGAAATGCTGAAAGCCCAAGGTCTGGATTGGGATCAGCCATACTCAATGGGCGGCAACTGGGAGCAGGATGGTTCTGAACGGAACTTCCTGAACGAGCGCCAAGAAGCATTCCGCGCCGAAGTCTTGGCGGTCGAGGATCGCATCGGGTCGAACCGCGAAACCGCGATGGCCAAGCTGGCCGAGGCTGGTCCACTCCCGACAGATTTTGGTCTGAACCTGTCGCTGGTGCCCTACGCGCATACCCAATGGGTCTGGGGACAAGTCGCCGGCAAGATCGTGCGAATTGGTACCCATGACGAGCTAAAGGCCGCCGGCCTCGAGGCCGGCAAGGCGCCAAGTGAAGGCGAGAAGCCGTGGCAACGCGCGTCGGAATTCGCGCTGACAATGTCGCCTGATGTGGGCACTTCGACCAACATCAATTCGGCCATGGACGAGAAGGTCTACGGTCCGGAAGTCGATGCCAATCTCGAGGCCGAGTTAGGTTGGAGCCAGCGTGGGCGCCCGGAGCTGTACGAACACTCAGGTGCCTGGACTCGCCATATCCGATTCGAGATTGCCGAGGCCAACTGCATGTCGGCAGCTGGCTCCTTCGGCCAGATGGGACGCTTTTCCGGAGTACCCCTACTACCTTTGATGACGGTCTACGACTTCTTCATCAAGCGCGCCCTGGATCAGCTCTACTACAACGTCTACTGGCGCTCCTCCTTCATCCTGATCGGCACGCCATCCGGGGTCTCGCTGTCACCTGAAGGGGCACAGCATTCGTGGAAGTCCGACATCCAGTTCCCGTCGTTAATCACTTGGGAACCGGCCTTCGCCAAGGAGATGGAGTGGATCCTAGCCGACGCCACCCGTCGCCATTTGGAAGACGATCAAGTCGACCGCGAGGGCGTGTTGGTGCGTGCATCTACGCGTGGCCTACCGCAGAAGGACTTCAAAAATCGCCTGAAGGCGCAAGTGCGTTTCGCCGGCATGGATATGGATGCCATCCACGCCAGCGTGCGCCAAGATGTACTTGCCGGCGGTTACAAGTTGGTCGATCGATCATCCGAAGAGGGCTACTTGCCAGGCGACAACGTCGTCACCCTATTGTCCATGGGCGCATTGGTGCCAGAAGCTCTGGAAGCCTCCGATGCCTTGCTCGCCGACGGCATCTACGCCGACGTAATCGTGGTCACTTCAGCAGACCTTCTGCTCGGTCGTTTCGCCGAGCGCGACGGTTATGCACAGCTTGCTGCCCTGGGCATCAATGGCGACCTGCAGCTGGCCCCGGCCGGCCTAGCCGATGGCGCAATCTCCACCCCAGAGGCGCGTGCCCTAGCCGGGCGTTTCGTGCCGATCCTGGCGGTTTGTGATGGTGAAGCCGGCCTGCTCGACAACGCTGGGTCGATCGTCGGCGTGCCGCAGAAGACCTTGTGCGTAGATCACTTCAGCAAGTCCGGTACGCCGAAAGATGTCTACAGGTACCACAACCTCGATCCGCAATCGATTGCTGCCGGTGCACAGCAGCTCCTCGAGAACACGGCGGCGCGCAACGTGCAGATCCGCGGCTAAGGCTTAATGCTGCAAGGCAATTGCGCAGAAGCCACCTTCGGCAACCTGGAAGAAGTCTTGCCTGTGGCAGGATTGCGAACGACTAACATGTAGGCCATGCTCGAGTCCGCGCTTTTGCTGGTGGTGCACAATGAAGGCAAGCGTGCATTGCGCTATGCAGCGGTCCAAGCAAAAGATGACCAAGGCAAACGCTCCTTCCCGCAGGCGGACTTGGAAGTGAATGCGGATTTCCCCGCCGGAGAGACGCTTACCATCCGCGTGGGTGTTGACGAGCTAAGGGCAATGGGTTGCCGAAGCTTGGCCGTGATGGATACCAGTGGCCACGCTTGGCCGGTGGCCGATATCCCGTCGACGATTCTTGAGTGATTCTGGCCTTTATCGAAAGACCGCCATGCACACGCCCTCGTTCCTTCTTCTGCTTTGTTGCCTGCTCTTCTCCCCTCCCTGCTTGGCGCAAGGATCCGGTGTAGACAAGGAAGACAACAAGACCCTACGAGTCTTCCTTTTCGCAGGGCAGTCCAACATGGTCGGCTCGCATTCCGACGCCAAGGAGGTCGATGACTTCCCTCCCTTCAAAGGCTGCGGCGAGAAGCAACCGAAGATTCGCTACTCCTACTCCATCGGACGAGAGAACATGCGGGAGTCCGATGGTTGGACCAGCTTGCAGCCAGTCAATCGTGTGGTCGGCCCGGAACTGAGTTTTGGCAAGATGGTGTCGGCTTCGATCAAGGCGCCAATCGCGGGCAAGTTACCGTTGAACGGAACATCCCTCTAGACGGAAATCCTTATGGCTGCCAATGCACTCGCCTTTAATTGAAATCGTATCCCCTTTATTAAGTTTCGCAAGTTCATACTCTTGATCTCGCAAAAAGTAGCACGTAAATCCTGCCGTCAGCTCCACGAACATCCTGCTATCCCTGCGCCTACCAATTTCTCTGACAACAGCCCCCGTGACGAGAAGCTCTTTCCCCGTGTAATCTAATTTTGCCTTGATCTCATTATCCATGTAATCATTGAAAAGTTGGCGCGCACTTACAACTTTGATTGCGTCTCCCAGCTCCGCACCAGCTTCCCGCAATGTCGTGATGACTGCGGAGCTGGTATTTCGCTCGGTCGCATAC
>JASMKM010000054.1 GCA_030749235.1 Planctomycetota bacterium
ATGGTCAGCGCATCACCTCAAACGGCTTCATGCAATGCTTGGATGAAGTGGAGAAGGCCAGTGGTTGGAAGGAACGTCGCGGTAAGTTGCCACTTGGACGTGGGCTCGGTGTCGCCGGGTCGATGTACATCTCCGGCACGAATTACCCGGTATACCCCAATAAGATGCCGCAAGCCGGCGTCCAGCTGAAGATTGACCGCAGCGGCCTTGTCACCGCATTCACCGGCGGTAACGACATTGGCCAAGGCTCCTCGTCAATGGTGGCTTATCTGGTCGCCGAAGAACTGGGCCTCAAAATCGAGCACGTGAAAGTGGTCGCCGCCGACACCGACCTATGTCCGGTGGATTTGGGCGCCTACTCCAGCCGGGTAACCTTCATGGTCGGCAATGCCGCAATCGACGGCGCGCGCAAGCTGCGCAAGCAGATTGTCGAGGCGGTCGCCAAGCACTGGGAAGTTGATGAGCGCGACGTACGCTTAATGGACGGCACCGTCATTGACCTGAGTGCTGAAGCGCGTTCGATGACCCACGTCGAGGCCTTCCACTTAGCCGAGGAGATGTTCGACACGCTCGGCAGCACCGGTGCCTACAACACTCCCACCTTGGGCGGCGACTATCGCGGCGGCACCATCGGGTCGTCGCCGGCCTACTCCTTCACCGCCCATGTCGCGGATGTGGATGTCGATACCGAGACCGGACGCATCACCGTCAATAAGGTCTGGGTGGCGCATGATTGCGGTCGTGCCCTGAACCCGATGATCGTGCGCGGGCAGATGGAAGGCTCCACCTATATGGGTGCGGCCGAAGTGAGTCTCGAGAGCCATCATCTCAATCGCCATGGCCTGCACGCGGGTCCATCCTTACTGGATTACCGCATCCCAACTTCGGTCGATACGCCAGAGCTCGAGGCCTTAATTGTCGAGAGCATAGATCCCGAAGGTCCATTCGGTGCGAAGGAGGCCGGCGAAGGCCCGCTTCACTCCACCATCCCCGCAATCGCCAATGCAGTATTCGATGCTGTCGGTATTCGCCTGAGGCACTTACCGTTCACGCCGGCGAAAGTGCTTGCGGCACTACGCGCGAAGGAGGAGCAGGCCTAATGCTGCGTTTACCGAAGTTCGAAGTCAAGAATCCTGCCACCGCCGAGGAGGCCGTCGCGATGATGTTTGAGGTTGAGGGCGACGCGCGATTCATCGCTGGTGGCACCGACTTGAATCCCAACATGAAGCATGGTCTGTTTGCACCCGAGCGCGTGGTGGCGTTGAGCGGAATCGCCGAGTTGCAGGGGATCAGCCGTGCCGAAGATGGATCCATGCGCATCGGCGCGATGACAACCCTGACCCAAGTCACCACGCATGCCGAGTTGCGTCGGTCCTATCCTTCGCTGTGCCAAGCGGCCAAGTTGGTGAGTGGCCCGCAACTGCGCAACATGGGTACGATCGGTGGCAATGTCATGCTGGACACGCGCTGCCAGTGGTACAACCAGACCTACTTCTGGCGCAAGGCTCTTGGTTATTGCATGAAGAAGGATGGCGAGAAGTGCCATGTGGTCGAGGGAGGGTCCAAATGCGTCGCTGCGGCCTCGAACGATACTGCACCGGCGCTGATGACCCTGAGCGCGGAGTTGGAATTTGTCACCGCCGAAGGGCGCACGCGAATGCCGATCGCCGACCTGTGGCAGGCAGATGGGATTTGGAACAAAAAGTTGCCGCACACTGCCTTGCTCGTGGCGATCCACTTGCCTGCACCCGCCGCCGATTCGCGTAGCGCTTATGGCAAGCTGCGTGACCGTGGCTCGGTGGACTTCCCGTTGTTCGGTATCGCCGCGCGACTCGACATCGGCAGCGACGGCGTGATCGAAGATGCCTCCTTGTGCGCAGTTGCCTTGCAGGCTCGACCTTGGCCGCTGAAAAAGGCTACCGCCTTGTTGGTCGGCACGCGTCCGGGTGAGAGTTGCTTCAGAGACGCGGTCGAGATGGTCGCGAGCCTGGCTGCCAAGCAATGTCGCCCCATGCCGAACATTCCGGGTGATCATGAGTACCGCCATCTGATGGTGCCGGTCTTCACGCGCCGCACCTTGTATGCCGCTGCCGACGACAAAGGCCCCGTGCACCACGTGTAGTCACGACCAGCGGCGCCGGATGGAGATTTGGGAGGCGCGCTGAAGAGAAAGCAGGCCGCGTCAGAATGGTTCGCAGGGCTCGTTCACGGAAATGGCCAGAACGGCCGTGAATCAGCTCTTTCATCCTGTTATGCTCACCGCCGTGAGCCTCCCCAAAGGCTGGCTAGGTGCCAAAATCGTCTTCTTCGACTGCGACTCTACCCTCGCGTCGATTGAAGGCATCGACGAGCTTGCCGCTCTCCGTGGGGCCGATGTGGCCGCGCTGACCGACGCCGCCATGGCAGGCGAGATCCCGCTCGATGCGGTCTTCCGCAAGCGACTCGAGATTATCGCGCCTACCGCCGCGAACCTGGATCAAGTCGTCTCCCTTTACTGGCAGCAACGACTTCTCGACGCCGCCAGTACCATCGCTGCGCTGCAGGAATCCGGAATTCACTGCCATGTGATTTCCGGCGGGTTGCTGCCAGCCGTCGCGCCATTCGCCGAACGACTCGGCTTCGACCATTCGGCCATCCATGCGGTGCCCTTTCCGCTCACGGACCAACCGCTGGAGCAAGCCATCGACATCGCCTGCGCCCACCCATTGGCGCGCGATGGTGGCAAGCCGGAGGTCATCGCCAGCGTCTGCGCTGAATTGGGGATTGCCCCCCAACACGCCATGTTGGTCGGCGACGGAGCCTCCGACCTCGAAGCCTCGGCAGGCATCGGCCTATTCGTCGGTTTCGGCGGATTCGTGACCCGCGACAAGGTCCGCCACGAATCCCAAGTCTTTCTCGACCAAGCCTCGCTCGCCCCCATCCTTCCCATCGCCCTACCTCGATGAAACTCTTCATTCCCGGACCTACCCAAGTCCACCCCGATATCCTCGCGGAAATGGCACACCCTGCCATCGGCCACCGCACTCCTGAATGCGCGCGCCTGTGGGCTGCTGCCCGCGCCGGCCTGAGCAGGCTGATGTTCACGCAGAACGAGGTCCTTATGCTGACCGCACCTGCGTCCGCCATGATGGAAGCCACCATCCGCAATTTGGTGCAGGAGCACAGCCTGCATGTGGTCAACGGTGCCTTCAGCAAGCGATGGTTCGAGATCGCGAAGAGTAACGGTAAGCAGGCCGTCGCAGTCGACATCCCTTGGGGCTCCGGCATCGATGCCAACGGTTTACGTGCGGCACTGGAGTCTGCCAAAGCAGAGGGCAAGAGTTACGAAGTGGTAACTGTAGTCCATAACGAGACCAGCACCGGCACGGTAACGCCACTAGAGCCGCTGGCTGAAGTCCTACTCGATTTTCCGGAGACCTTGTTGTGTGTGGATACCGTGTCTTCGATGGCCGGTGCGCCTGTACGGGTGGATGATTGGAAGCTGGATGTCTGCCTCTTCGGTTTGCAGAAGTGCCTGGCTCTTCCAGCCGGTATGGCGATTGCCGCGGTCAGTCCACGCGCCATGGAGCGCGCCGCCACCGTTCCCAATCGTGGTTGGGTGTTGGACTTCCTGCGCTTAGCCAAGGGCAACGAGAAGGAGCAATCACCGACCACGCCTTCCACTGCGCATCTCTACGCATTGGTCGCGCAACTCAATCGCATTGAGGAAGAAGGCATGGAAAATCGTTGGGCGCGGCATGCTGAGATGGCGGCGGCCACACGCGAATGGGCAGCTGGTCATGGTTGGCTCCCCTATCCGCAAGAAGGTAATCGTTCGGACACTGTCAGCTGCATCGCTCGGAGCGGCGGCCCGGATTTCGTTCCAGCACTTGAAGCCTTGAAGGCCGAGGAGCTACTGGTCTCTAATGGTTATGGTGATCTCAAAGGCAAGACCTTCCGCATCGGCCACATGGGTGAACACGACATGAATGACCTTACGGATCTTCTTCAGCGTTTCGACGCCGCCATGAACGCCGAGGTACAAGCATGAAGGTCCTGCTCGCCGACAAGGTCGCACAGGATTGCGTAAACCTCCTCGAACAGGCTGGCCTGACTGTCGACAATCGTCCGGGCCTGCCGCTGGATGAGAAGATCGAGGCGGTCAAGGATGCCGCTGGCTTGGTGGTGCGCTCAGCAACCACGGTCGATGCCGCCATGATGGATGCGGCACCTGGTTTGAAGGTCATCGGCCGCGCCGGTTCCGGTGTGGACAACATCGACGTCGAAGCCGCCACCGAGCGCGGCATCCTGGTGATGAACGCGCCAGGTGAAAATACGCTGTCCGCCGCAGAACATGCGGTCTCGTTGCTGTTGAGCTTGTGCCGCAACATCCCCGAAGCCGAAGCACAGATGCGTGCCGGTAGTTGGTCCAAGAAAGGATTGATGGGCGTGGAGCTGGTCGACAAGACTGTCGGCGTGATCGGCCTCGGACGCATCGGCCAAGCTGTGGCCGCGCGCTTAAAGGGGTTCGGCATGCGCGTCTTGGGTTACGACCCGTTCCTGCCTCCGGAGGTCGCCGAGAGTCTCGGCATCGAGTTGATGGAGCTGGAGCAAATCTGGCCGCTGGTCGATTTCCTGACCATGCACACACCGTTGACCGAACGCACTCGCCATCTTGTCAACGCCGATGTCTTCGCCGCCATGAAGCCTGGCGTGCGCATTGTCAATGCAGCGCGTGGCGGCCTGATCGATGAAGCTGCCATGCTGCAAAGCCTTGATGCAGGTCATCTTGCCGGTGCCGGCCTAGATGTCTTTGAGCAGGAGCCGCTGCCAGTCGATTCACCGTTGCGCTCGCATCCAAAGGTGATCTGCACGCCGCATCTTGGTGCCAGCACCGATGAGGCGCAGGAGAAGGTTGCCGTGCGCATCGCCGAACAGATGGTCGCCTACTTGAAGGAAGGTGCGGTACGCAACGCGGTCAACTCCTTCAGTGTGGACGGCGCCACCGCCATTCGCCTTACACCGTGGTTACAACTTGCCAAATCGCTCGGCCGCCTGCATGCGCAATTCCTCGATGGCCCAGTGACCGAGATTGAAATTGAATGCGCCGGCGACTTGCTGGAGCTCCCAACTCAAGCGGTCCATGCCGCAGTGCTGCATGGATTCCTGGAAGTATTGCTGAGCCGCAACGTGAACCTGGTCAACGCAACTTCGATTGCCCATGAGAATGGCTACCGCATCGTTGAGGTAACCGGCAATGACACCGTCGGTTTCGCCGGGCTGTTGAAGGTGCGCGTGGAGGCCGGTGGACGCAGTCACGTCGTAGCTGGCTCCGTAATTGGCCATAGCAAACCAAAGTTAGTGCAGGTCGACCGCTTCTATTTCGAGACGCAACTGAAGGGTTGGATGCTGTTCGTGCGCAATACCGATCAGCCGGGTCTCTTGGCCGCGCTCACCGCCGAAATCGCCAAGCATGGACTGAATGTGGCGAATCTCACACTGGGACGCGATGCCGACAAGGGCATGGCGCTTAATGCAGTCCAACTCGATCAGGAGCCACAAGAGGAAATGCAGAATGCATTGCTCGCGCTTGATGGCGTGGAGTGGGCCTGCTGCGTGCAGTACTGAGGCTACCCAAGCCTGCTGAGGTTGCCATCCTTTAGCTCAACAGCTCCCCGGCTTGACCGGCCGGATCTTTGGTCGTAATCGCCTGCTCGATTTTGCCGTCGATGCCGATGACGAAGGTGTATCGCTGTGCATATTGATCCCGCTTATCCTTCGCCGCGCCAAAAGCAAGACTCATGCTGCGGTCCTGGTCCGAAAGCAACTCGAAGGGGAGCCCAGCCTTCCTCTTGAAGGCTTTGTTGGCTTCGACTGGATCAACCGAAACACCAAAGACCACAGTGCCGTTATCAGTAAAGTCCTGGATTCGATCACGGAACCCAATGCCTTGCTTGGTTCAGCCGGGTGTGTCGGCTTTCGGGAAAAACCAAAGCACCGCGCGCTTGCCGCGAAGGTCTACGTCGGTGACCGCACGGCCTTCGGTATCGAAGGCGCGGAAACTGGGGCAGGTGGAGCCAGTAGGTAACATTCTCGGGGAACCGGAGAAAAGGCGGCTGAAGAAGGTTCGCAGCATGGATTCAGTTAGTCAGGTCGAAGCTGTCGTCGGAGAAGTCAATCGTTCCGCCTTCTGCGCCGAATGGTCCACGCGCAGAAATTGTCCGGCACGGCCGACGCACCGGCTTCGACCTGAGGCTCGCATCCTAGACTTGGGTGTCGTCAAAACCAAATCCGGCGATCCTCTTCAACTGATTGCAGTCGGAGCAAAGGCGACCGAGAATCCCAAAGTCGCGGCGGGGAGAAGTGGACGCAGCGCTAAAATACGTGCTTTGCGGAACGAGCTCATTCCGCCAAATAGCTCATGTCAAACATCGATTCCACTCCTGAAATGGTCCGTGGTGTTTACGACCAGATGCGCGAACGTCTGCAGGTCGTACGCGGCCGACTCGCTCAACCATTGACCCTTGCCGAGAAGATCTTGCTCGGACACTTGGATGATCCGAAGGGCCAGGAAATCGAGCGCGGCAAGGCCTACCTAAACCTACGCCCCGACCGCGTGGCCCTGCAAGATGCCACCGCGCAGATGGCGCTGCTGCAGTTCATGATGGCGGGCAAGCCCACTGCGGCCGTGCCAAGCACTGTGCACTGCGATCACTTGATCCGCGCCTATCAGGGTGCCGAGAGCGACTTGGCTGTCGCAAACGACGAAAACAAGGAAGTTTATGACTTCCTGTCTTCGGTCTGCCAGAAGTATGGCTTGGGGTTCTGGAAGCCCGGCGCCGGCATCATTCACCAAACCGTACTTGAAAACTATGCCTTCCCGGGCGGTTTAATGGTTGGCACTGACTCTCACACCCCGAACGCCGGTGGACTGGGCATGTGCGCGGTCGGCGTCGGCGGCGCGGATGCTGTCGATGTCATGGCAGGTTTCGCTTGGGAGGTGCTGCAGCCTCAAGTCGTCGGCGTGAAGCTGACCGGCGAACTGAACGGCTGGACCGCTCCGAAGGATGTGATTCTGAAGCTGCTCGGTATGCTGACTGTGAAGGGTGGAACCAACCGCATCATCGAGTACTTCGGCGAGGGCACCAGCAGCTTGAGCTGCACCGGCAAGGCCACGATCTGCAACATGGGTGCGGAACTGGGCGCTACTTGCTCGGTCTTCCCTTACGACTCGCGCATGGGTGATTTCCTGCGCGCAACCAACCGCGGCGAGCTGGCCGCGATCGCCGAGCAGAACCTAGACCTAATCATCCCAGACGAAGGTGCGGTCTACGACGAGGTCTACGAAATTGACCTCTCCACCTTGGAGCCGCACCTGGTCGGTCCGCATACGCCAGACTTAGCCCATGCGATTTCCGACATGGCCGCCGACGCCAAGGCCGAAGGCTACCCTTTGGAGGTGACGGCCGCATTGATTGGTTCGTGCACCAACTCCAGCTACGAAGACATCTGTCGCGTGGTCGATATCGCCGAGCAGGCCAAGGAGCACAACACGCCAG
>JASMKM010000055.1 GCA_030749235.1 Planctomycetota bacterium
GTTGCCATTGGTCTCGGCGCGGATTTGGATCGAACCAAAGTTGATCGAGGTCGGATCCACCGGATGGTTAAATTCCAGGCGGATCGGCCGGTTCAGCTGCCAGTCCATTCCTTCCAGAATGTTGGTTCCTTCGGCGAGGAAGGAGCCGCCAGCATTGAAGGATGTGCCATCGGGGCCGACTGAAATCGAGGATCCGGGGCCGCAGCTGCCCACAAGGGTGGCAGTGGCGAGAGTAAGAAGGGTTCGTAATTTCCGCATGAGGCGCATGGCTGACCTAACAGCCTATCTGATTGTAGGGATACGAGAAAGTCCGGTATCCCTTTACCGCAAGACTCGTGCCAAGCGAATTCCATTCGATAAGAGCAACTCCAGAGCGCCTAAGTCCAGTAATACGTTCATTTCCGCACACAGCCCCCAAGCTAAGGCTGCATTCCGGCCACAGGTCCGAAAAGCCAGTTGGAATCGGGACTATGGGGTAGACTTCAAATGCCCTGTTCTTCGGTTTTTCCGAATCTCCCAAAACCAAACCTCCTAGCATGCTGACAACCCTGCTGCTTGCGCCATTGATGGCGCCCATCTTGTCATTCCAGGTCGCGAGCCAAGCTCCTCCTGTTTCTGAGCTAAAACAATCCTTGACAGTTGTTGGATATGACCATCTTGAGGTCCAGGCCAATACCTTCACCTCCAACCGTCAGCAAGATCCCGCTGCAGCGGCAGATGCTGAAGGCAATCTATTGGTCGCTTGGGGAAGTCGTCGTCAAGAGCAAGGCTCCTACGGCATCTTCGCGCAACTGCTTGACCCGCGTGGCCGCCCACTGGGCACCGAGATCCACGTCAACCAGTTTTTTCCTGGTGAACAAGCCAAGCCGGCGGTCGCGTTCGGCGCCGACGGCACGGCCATAATCGTATGGCATTCGGTCAACCAACTCGGCGAAGCCACCGACATCTACGCGCGCCGCTTTGGGGTACCGGAGGGTGGTGGTGAGTTCCAGGCCCTCAGCGACGAGTTTCTGGTCAACCAACTGACCCCAGGCGATCAGATGAACTCGATGATCAGCAGCAATGATGCTGGCGAGATGATGATCAGCTGGACCGGTTTTGAAGGTCAGCGACGCGTGATTCGCGCACGCCTCTTCCATGCCAACGGAACCCCAAAAGGGGATGAGTTCCGTCTCTCCGATCAGGCTAACTTCGAGGAAGGCCTCGTTAGCGTCGCACCGAGCGCCAACGGCTTCATTGCCGTGTGGGCTAAGCGCAACATGGATGGTTACCCCGAAGGCCTGGTTGGTTGCCAGCTGGACACCAGTGGCGACAAGATCGAACGCAAAAGCTTCACCGTCACCACCGGTGCCGATGCCTTCGATATCGAGCCTTGTGTCGACAGTGGTGCCGATGGTTCCTTCGTGGTCACATGGATGAGCAGCCAAGATGGAGAGGCCTACATCGCCAAAGCACAGCGCTTCCAGGCCGACGCCACCGCAATCGGTGACACCCTCACCATCGAAGCTGGTGGTACTGCCAGTCGCAGCGGCGCCCAAGTTGCTGTTGCTCCCGACGGTCGCTTCGTGGTGGCCTACAACTCCAACGAGGTCAAGCAGTACTCGTCACCTGGTCACCGCCCCACCAAGCCGGTCTCGATTCGCGCCCAGCGTTTCGCCGCCGACGGCAGCCAACTCGGTAAGGCCTTCCGTGTCAACAAGATTGATGAAGGCGAACAGACCCTGCAGGTCGGAGTCAACGCCAAGCACCTTTTGTGGACCGCCCAAGATCAGTTGGTGGCAGCCTGGCACGGCAATGCTGGCGATGATCATCGCGCCATCGGCCTCAGCATCCTGGTTCCCGAGGACTTCAACCCAGCCGCACCACCGGCCATCGAGCCACGCGCTGCAGGCCTGAACGTCACCGTCGACATGGTGTACGGCGCCAAGGCAAAGCCGGATTACGACCCCAACTTCATCGCTCCGGTTTTCTTCCCACCACCTCTTGCATCAGGCGGCAGTGGCGGTTTTGAGGCTGTCCAAAACACCGGCTGGACCCCGCCGGATCCGGACTTGGCAGTGGGGCCGAACCACATCGTGTGCGTAGCCAACGGCGAAATCTCCTTCTTCGATAAGCAAGGCAACCAGAGCTTCAGTGACACCATCGCCGGAAGCAGCGGTTTCTGGGGTTCGGTTGGTGCCGGCGGATTCGTCTTCGACCCTGTGGCCCTGTTCGACCCGCACACCAACCGTTACGTGGTGGCGGCCGCTGATGGCGCGGGCAGCAACGATGCCATCGTGCTGGCCATGTCCGACGATGACAACCCGAACGGAACCTGGCACAAGTACCGCTTCCCGGTTTCGAGCACCTGCGTGTTCCTGGACTTCCCAAACCTCGGCATCAACGAAGAGGCCATTTTCCTGGCAGGTGACTGCTTCAGTGGTGGCGGCAACCGCATCTTCATGTGGGACAAGAATCGTGTCATGAACGGCCAGACCGTGACCATGCGGCAGGTCAACACCGCCGGCTCGCCAATCTCCTTGGGCGCGTCGAAGAACTACGACACCAACTCGCCGGCTTACTTTGCCACGACCTATTCGTCGAGCTCGAGCAAGCTGATGATCAAGGCCGTGCGCAACCCCAACACTGCATCGCCAATCTTGTCGGAGTACGAGTTGACGGTGCCTAGCTTCAGCTTCCCACCGGGAGCAACGCAACTGGGTACTTCCAACCAGGCTGCCACCATCGACTGGCGCGTCAAAAACGGCGTGGTCCGCAACGGTTCCTTCTGGGTAGTTCACAACACCGGTGCCAACAACACCGCACGCGTGCGTTGGTACGAGATCGCGTTGAACGGCTGGCCGACCAGCGGGTCGAACCCGACCTTGGTCCAGTCCAGCGACATCAACCTCGGTAGTGGTCAGCACAACTGGTTTGGCGACATCAACGTTGGCGCCAATGGCGATGCTGTCATCGCCTTCAACCGTTCGTCCTCGAGTCAGTACATCGGCATCGAATAC
>JASMKM010000056.1 GCA_030749235.1 Planctomycetota bacterium
AAGCGCGCGTTACAACAAGCTCATTGGCCAGGCCACCAAAGCATATAAAGCTGCCCTGAAGAAAGTCGCCAAGGACAAGGGTTTCGTCCTCATCGTCGAAGAAGGCGGCATCTCCGGTTACACTCATGTGACCGATGCAACCTCAGACATCATCGCGGCCCTCTAGGGAAGCACCCCTGAATACCATTAGTACCTTGCACCGCTGGCTCAACCTGCGGTTCGGTCCACTGGTCATCGCGGTGTTCCTTCTCGGATCCTGCTCATCGTTCTTTGGTGAGCGCAGTGATTCGGTCGACGCGGAGGGTAATCCAATCGTCCAGGAAAGTGAGACGTCTGGCATCGATGAGAGTTTCACCTTCCAGGACGAGTTTCAATACGTTCGTATGCTGGATCATCTTGATGGCACCTATACCGCCATCATCACAATCCCAAAGGGAAGCGCCACAGATGTGATGGGCAGCTTGACCGCTTTCGCGTCATGCCTGCAAGGCGAGAACCCAAGTGCCACGCTCGAGGCCAAACCCAACGGTGGTTTCGTCTATAACGGTTCCAATACGGCTTGGAGCGGCGAGGGCAAGTTCGATCCGATCGAGGACTTGCTGTTGGTCACTGGTACCGAGGATGACTTACGAGAAGTCTTCTCCATCATCGACTTGTGGTTTAACTCGGGACCACAGATCGAGATCCAGGCCGAGGTCTTCGAGACGCGGCGTACCGAGAGCTTTGAGCGCGGTGTCTCGGAGCTCGCAGGTGCCGACCTATTTGCTGATGAGGACGGTCAGACTTTCTTGCGGGCGATTGGAGGTTCTTTCCCAACACCGACCAGTGGAGGCACCTTCGAGATGGGTATGCTCGATTCGTCCTTCCAGATCAATGCTGCATTGCAATTGCTGGAGCAGGAGGGTTGGGTGGATATCTTGTCACGTCCGCGAATTGTCACCCGTAACGGCGTAGCTGCTTCGGTCCAGAACACGGAGAACATTCCTTTCCTAGAGGTCGCCGGCATCACCGCCAACAATGTGACCTACAAGGTCGGCAAGAGCGAAATCGGCATCATCTTGAATGTGACGCCATTCCTGGTCGGTGCCGACACGATCCACCTAGTGATTGATGTGGATGTCTCGCGAATCGCGGGTGAGTTTGAGCTGGGTTTGGCAGGATCCGATGCTATCGCAGCTCCCTCTACCACGACTCGAAAAGCCCAGACTGAGGTCTATGTGAGAAATAAGGAGTCGGTCGTGATCGGCGGTATGGTGCTCACGGGTGAAAAGGTTAATGAGAGCAAGATTCCATTGCTTGGCGACTTGCCGGGCATCGGATGGATTTTCTCTTCGCGCGAGAAATCCGAAGAGAAGACGGAGGTCTTCTTCGTGATTCGCCCGATCCTCAAGGAGCGTCCTTCGATTAACCGTTTTGGTGACTTCTTCGATCCATTCGATGAAACTGGATCCACCGAATAAGCCTGCCTAGCCCCAGGAAGAAGCGCGCGGTCGCCCGCGTCGGAATGACGTCAGCCTTGCGTTATCCTTGCAGCACTATCGTCATGCGCACCTCTCCACGAATCAGTTTGAAAACCACCGCCCGTCGCGGTGATCGTGGAGTCGTCCTAATCCTGACGCTGTTTGTGCTGTTTCTGGTCATCGCCTTGATTGCCCAGCTGAGCTTGGGGGCCGAGGTCGCGCATCAAGCCACCATGAACCGCAGCAATCGTTTGCGCATGAATCTGGCGATCCGCTCTGCCTCCGAAGAGATCCTGACTATGATTAAGGATGATGCCACGGGTGATGCTTCGGGTGGTTTGGGGAGTGCCCTTGGTGGTATGGAGGGCATGACCGGCGCCCTTGGAGACAGTGGCAGCAACGGTTTCGGCGATGCAGCAGCCGAGTCCGGGTATGGCGATTCCGGTAGCGGTGAAGAGGAGGAAGGTGACGGCGAGGAGGATGCATCGAATTCCGATTCCTTCGAGGATACTTGGGCACGCCCCTTGCGCGTGATGATGGATGACATCGAGGTCACCACCTTCGTGCAGGATGAAAACTCCAAGTTTAACCTGCACCTCTTGCTGGTCGAGGATGAGCAGCAAGCCACCGAGAACTATGAGCGCGCGGTACGCATTCTGGATTACATGCGCGAGGACATGGACGACGACTTGGGTGAGACCGATGCACGCGTCATCATCGATGACATCCTGCGATGGATGCAGGTCGGTGGTAGGAACCTCGACCTGCCGCAAGTACCGCGCCATTCTTTGGAAGATGAGGACGAATACGCCATGTTGTCCTCGCTCGAGGAGTTGATGTTGCTCGATTCAATCACGCCGGCCCTGTACTACGACCAACTCGGCGATTTCGAAATCATCGCTCCTGGTTTGGAGACGGTCTTCACCATCTGGACCACGCCGACTTTCGATGGCCCTGGCACCGGTAGTTTGGCCGATGATGCAGCCACCACCGGTAGCGACAGCGCCGATCCCAACACCAGCGATTTCTCTAACACCGGCGATACCAGCGCCGATCCCAGCGCCGATCCCAACGCCATCGGTGACCAGCAAAATGATGGCGAGATGCGGGAAGGTGAAGGTGGCATGGAGGGGGTGCTGGAAGGCGATCCACCGCTAGGCACCAAGGTCAACCTAAACACCGCCCCGCGCGCCGTCCTGGAAGGCATGTTCTCGCCGCAGGAGTTGTCACCTGCCAAGGTGGAGCGCTTGATTGAATGGCTGGACGAGGTCGACGAGGAAGCTCTCGAGGAGCAGGAGAATGCCGAGGAAGATTCCGAAAATCGTGAACTGCGCCAGTCGCTGTATGGTGAACTCGAGCCTGAACCCAAGAAGTTTCTCAAGACGCTTGAGGAGCTTGCCGAGGTCGATGGCTTTGGCGCCGATGAGTTAGATGAGGAAACCCAAGCGCGTGTCGAGGAATTGGTAGGCGTGCAGTCCGACGTCTTCTCAATCTACGTCTACGCTAGTCGCAAGATCAATCCCGAGTGGCAACCCGAGCACCGCTATCAGGAACCACCTGGGCACAGTCTACGCATGCGCGCTGTGGTTTGGCGTCGTACGACTGCCGATGGCGTCAAGTTGGTGTTTCTCGAACCATGGCATGAAGTGCCCTTCACGCGTTGGCGGATTCCACCTTTCCAGCGTGATCTGCCGGTGTTCGTGCCGCCGCGATATTACTAACGGCATCGCGCATCGCCGTCAGCGCAGGGCGCGGCTCGAGCATCTTCAGCATGCATAGGATTGCGCGTGCCTCCAGACGCAAGTGTGGTGTTGCCCCCTCCACTGTTGCCGCCGCCATCAGGCGAGCGCTGCGCTTGTGCAGGTCCGCGATGAAGCGACCGTCGGCGAGGGCGTGAAACAGCGCGCTATTGCGCAGACGGGTGTGACGTCGTGAGCCACATAAGCGCGTGCCGCAATCAAGGCGCCCCTGTGGCCCTCCCGAGCGCAGGTATTGCTCTGCCCAGGGCAAAAGGTGAGCGGGAAGCTCCAGTTCGGCTGCGGCACTTCCCAGAGGGGGCTCGTCCGGAGAGAACGGGGCCGCCAGCCAAGGGGTGACATGGTCTATGGCCACCTGGGACCGTCTCCAGCTACTCTCATACTCGCGGTAAAGCACGCGTCGCAGACAACGATGGCGATTTCCCATGGGTTTGGCGCATGCCTCCAACTCCAGCCAGAGGGCTCCAAGGATGCTCTCGAAGATTTCTGCAGCGGTTCCAAGGGCCTCGGGACGCGGCAGACGTTGGCGCCAGCGTTGCACCGCACGTTCCAAATCGGCACGCTGGAGCAGCAGGAAACCCGTGGCGTCGGCAGCGGGGGTGGAGGGCATTTTTCCATACTAACCCAAGATTCCCTGGAAGCCGGAGCAAGCACTTGCCATCCTAGGCGGTGAGGGGACAATCTCCTCTTCCTCGCTCCGCGAACACCCTCCATCACATGTCTTCCACCGCAGTCATCGGTCTCCAATGGGGAGACGAAGGTAAAGGAAAGGTCATCGACAGCCTCGCTGCCGATGCCGATCTCGTCGTCCGTTTTGCTGGCGGCAACAACGCCGGTCACACCGTGTGGGTGGGGCAAGACAAGTACGTCTTGCACCTCATCCCTGGTGGCATCCTGCACGAAGGAAAGACCAACCTAATCGGTCGCGGCGTGGTTGTTGACTTGGATGCTTTGATCGAGGAAATCGATGGTCTGAAGGAGCGCGGCGTGCCGGTTGAGGAACGCCTGCGGATTGATGGTCGTGTGCATGTCATCTTCCCATACCACTGTCAGATCGATGGGCTGGTCGAGACTTGGCGCGGCGAAGGACGCATCGGCACCACCGGTCGCGGCATTGGTCCGGCTTATGCCGACAAGGTTGCCCGTACCGGTATCCGTCTGGCTGATGTGTTGGACCCCGAGACTTTCGAGGCTCGGCTCCGCGCAGCCTTGGCCGAGAAGAAGGCCATCATGAGCAAGGTCTATGGCGTCGAGTCCGAAGCTTACGACGACCTTTTCGACAAGACTCGTGCACTCGCGGAACGTCTGCGACCCTTGGTGGTCGATGGTGGAGACCTGGCACGCAAGGCACATCAAGAGGGCAAGAGCATTCTGTTCGAAGGCGCCCAAGGCGTGATGCTGGACCTGGATGCCGGGACTTACCCCTACGTCACGTCGTCGTGGACCGGTGTCGCAGGAATTTCCGGTGGCGCAGGCTTTCCTCCAAACCGTATCGACCGTTCCTTGGCAGTGTCGAAGGCCTATTGCACGCGCGTTGGCGAAGGTCCTTTCCCGAGCGAACTGCATTGCGAGACTGGCCAGAAGTTGCGCGACCAAGGCAACGAATACGGCGCCACCACCGGTCGCCCACGGCGTTGCGGCTGGTTCGATGCCTTGCAGGCCCGCTACTCCTGTGCCTTGAACGGCTTGGATGGCGTCTTCGTCACCAACCTCGATGTGCTCAGTGGCTTCGAGGAGTTGAGCGTATGCGTGGCCTATGAGTTAGCCGACGGCACCCAGGTCACCGATTACCCGGCCGAACTCGGCTCAATCAACGACGTCAAGCCGGTCTACCACACGCTGCCAGGCTGGAGTGAGGACATTACCCAGGCCACTAGCCTTGAGGACCTTCCGCCAGCTTGTCGCGATTACGTCGCCTTCATCGAGGAGCAGATGCAGGTGCCCGTGGTCTGCCTTTCGGTCGGACCTGGCCGCACGCAGATGTTCGCTTGCGACCCAGCGCAAGCACTCGCCTAGGCACCTGCATGACCGATCTCCTCAAGCCTGATTTCCCACTCCCGCATCACGTCGGCGTGATCATGGATGGGAGTGGGCGCTGGGCACGACGTGCGGGTTTGATCCGTCTGCGTGGTCATGAGGCCGGCATCGATGCGGTGCGCGATACCGTCGAGGCTGCTGCTGAATGGGGCATTGAAAACCTCACCCTGTATGCCTTCTCGGTCGAGAACTGGCAGCGCCCGCGCGCCGAGATCAACGGCTTGATGCGCTTTTTGGAGCAGTTCTTGCGCAAGGAAAAGACCGCATTGGTGCGCGATGGTATCCGCCTACGCGTACTCGGTCGTGTCGAAGACCTACCGGAGACCGTCCAGACCGAGATTCACGAGGTCGAGCAGGCCACCGCCCATGGCACACGCATGACCTTGCGCCTAGCCTTGTCCTATGGTGGTCGTCAGGAACTTACCGACGCCATCCAGAAGCTGGCCCTCGATGTGGCTGCCGGGCGTTTGAAGCCCGAAGACGTCGACGCCACCAGCATCGAGAGCCGACTCTATGATCCGGAGATGCCGGATCCAGACCTGATCATCCGCACTGCCGGAGAGGTGCGCCTGTCGAACTTTCTGTTGTGGCAGGCGTCTTATGCCGAGTTCCATTTCCTCGACATTATGTGGCCGGATTTCCGTCGTGAACATCTGCTGCACGCATTGCAGGATTACGATGGTCGTGTACGCCGCTTCGGCAAGGTCTTGGAGAAGGACTCAGCAGTGGAAGGACATCAAGCATGAAGGATCTGAAACAGCGCCTCACCTTCGGGCCGATTCTCATCGCGGCGATCGTTGGACTGTTCATCCTCGATCGCGACTACCTGCCAGGGGTTGCCATGGTGGTGTTCGGGCTCTTGACCTTGGCCGCACAGCACGAGTTCTACGGCATGTTGGAGCGCCACGGACTGCCCGCGCGTCGTGCCATGGGCACGCTGTTTGGCGCCGTCACCCTAGCTGCGGCCTGGTGGCTTGACGTATCCTTTGGCTTGCCGCTATTGGTCGGCATGTTGGTGCTGCTGTTCGTGGTTGAAGTCCTCAGCCGTAGGCCTGAAGGGGCACCGACGCGCATCGGTACCACAATGCTTGGTTGGCTCGCGGTTCCGCTGCTGTTGAGTTCGGCGGTGCATATCCGTGGCTTCGAGGAGGACGGTTGGGATTGGTTGATGATGCTGATCGTCTGCTGCAAGGTCGGTGACAGTGCTGCCTACCTAGTGGGCAGTGCCATCGGCAGGCACAAGCTGATTCCCAAGGTTAGCCCCAACAAGTCCTGGGAAGGCGCCATCGCTTCCTTGCTCGGCGCCATAATCGGTGGCGCTCTGGTCATGGAGTTGGCTTTCGGCGGGCGTATCGAGGCGGTGGTGTGGGTGCCTGCTGCCATCATCACAAACATCGGCGCACAGTTCGGCGACCTCGCCGAGAGCCTGTTGAAGCGCGGCTGCAAGACCAAGGACTCCGCAGCCACCGTACCGGCATTCGGCGGCACCTTCGATATGGTCGATTCCTTTCTGATCGCAGCGCCAGCATTGCATGGTTACCTGCTCTTGACCGTGTATAGTTCTTAAGGAGGGCGGCGCACTCGCCTCAAAGCCCTTCCATACATCTTGGAGACCCGCATACCACTGCTTTCCATCGAAGAGGAGCAACTCCTCTTCGGCCCACACGACCGCAACGTCAAACAGGTATCCCGACGTTTCAAGGTTCGTTTCAGTTCGCGTGGCGGGACCTTGCGTATGCAGGGGCCGGATGAGGTTGTCCCTGTGCTTGCCGGGCGCGTCGAGGAACTGCTTGAGCAGATTCGTAACGGCAAGGAATTCACGCCCACCGAAATCGCCAATAATCTGTTCGGCCGTGATGGCAATGGTTTTGACGGCAACGGCAACGGCAACGGTCAGAATAACGCGCATGATCGCAATGGTGCGCAAGGGGGCTTGAGTAGCGTGTTGCTGTCGCGTGGCAGTCGTGGTGGCGATGGCTTGCCGAGTGCGCGCACCCAGACTCAACAGGTCTATCTGGACCTGTTGGCCGAGAAGGAGTTGGTGTTCTCGGCGGGACCGGCCGGTACCGGCAAGACTTTCCTGGCGGTCGCCGCGGCAGTGCGTGCGCTGCGCGATGGCAAGGTCCAGCGCCTAGTCTTGACGCGCCCAGCGGTCGAGGCGGGGGAGCATCTAGGCTTCCTGCCTGGCGACTTGGAAGACAAAGTCGATCCCTATCTGCGTCCGTTGTACGATGCTTTGAACGACTTGCTCAGCCCGTCGGCGGCACGGCGTATGAAAGATTTAGACATGATCGAGGTCGCACCACTGGCCTTTATGCGCGGTCGCACCCTCAACGACAGCTTCGTCATCCTCGATGAGGCGCAAAACGCCACCAAGGGTCAGATGAAGATGTTCTTGACGCGCTTGGGTGAGCGTACGCACTCGGTCGTCACTGGCGATATCTCCCAGACCGACCTACCGCGTGGCCGTAGTGGGCTGCAGGATGCGATGCGTCGCCTGCGCGGTATGGAAAGTGTCGGCATGGTCGAATTTCGCAGTGAAGACGTGCAGCGCAGCAGCTTGGTGCAGCGTATTGTCGAAGCTTACGGCGACGATGACTAAGCAGGGCGGACCACGTCTGCGATTGACCGAACGTGCGCGATGCAGTGATTACGTCGGCCTGGAATCGCTCGACGAGCAGCGCGTATTGCAGTTGTTGGGGCGCGCGTGGCGCATCTTCGAGGGCCCTGCCGACGCCTTGATCGAAGTCGTCTGGATGGCGCAGCAGGAACATTCAGAAATCCATGCGAGGTTCCTGGACGACCCTTCGCCCACCGACGTGATGGCTTTCCCTTACGGCGACGAGGACCTGTTCGGCGAAATCTTGGTGAATCTCGACATGGCGGCAGAGCAAGCGAAGGAGCGCCATTCGCCGATTCAAGCTGAAGTCGAGTTGTATGTCGTGCACGGTGCCTTACATCTATTGGGCTTTGATGACCACGATGACGACACGCGTGCTGCGATGCGCGCGGCGGAATTACGCGTACTTGGCGGCTGAAGAGGGAATTTTTCTGGTCTTTCCCTTGTAATGCGAATTGAAATTCCGTCCAATCGCAATAGCAGCGGAGGCCCAGCCACCCCTGCGACGGGAATTCCTGAACCTACTAAATGGTTAAACGCGCGCGCCTCGACAAAGATGTCAACCGAACCCTGGTTCGATTGTGGGGCGAATACCGCGACAGTGAACGGATTGAGGCGCGCAACGCATTGATTGAGTACTACCGTCCCTACGCAGTGATGGTGGCGCGCAAGGTAAAGGCAAGGTTGCCACGTTCGGTCGAGTTCGGTGATCTGGAAGGCGCTGGTGATATCGGCCTCATCCAGGCGGTGCAGAGTTACGACCCGGGGCGTGGCGTCCCCTTCGAGGCCTTCTGCGAATACCGCGTCCGTGGTGCGATTCTGGATGAGTTGCGTCGCCATGACTGGGTGCCGCGTCCGGTACGCAATCGCCTTAACAAGTTGAAGGGCGTGATGGAGAAGTTGCGCAGCAACCTCGAGCGCGAACCCAATGAAATCGAGATTGCCGCCGAACTGGGCATCGACTTGGAGGAATACCATCGTCTCTATTGCGGCGGCCGCGACACGCCGGTGCTCGCCGGCGGCAAGCCGGCTACCGAACAAGGCGACGCCGAAGGCACCTTGGATTTCTACGAGGACCCGCGCGACTACAGCCCCGACGATGGCGCCCACTCGCGCGAGCTAATCGAGTTAATCTCGCAGACCTTGGACGCCGAAGAGCGCGAGATTCTGTACATGCGTTTCTTCCTCGATTATTCGCTGCGTGAAATCGGCGAGATTCGCGACATCTCCCAGTCGCGTGTGTCGAAGATCCTCGGCCGGATCATGGAGCGCCTGAAGGTGCGCTTCGAGGAAAAAATCTAAGCGTCTCCAGCGACCGCATCGCGCACAGCCAAGGTGGTCTGCAGGATGCCACGCAGATGCTCTAGTGGGATCATGTTCGGCCCGTCCGACGGCGACGACAATGGGTCGTCATGGGTCTCGACAAAGTAGCCGTCGAAACCTGTGGCCGATGCAGCGTGCAACAGCAACGGTGCGCGCCGCCAATCGCCGCCAGTCTTGCCTTCCATACCACCGGGGGCCTGCACCGCATGGGTGGCATCCATAATCACTGGATAACCCGACGATTGCAGCTCCGGCAGCGAGGCAAAGTCCACCACCAGGCGGCCATAACCAAAGAAGGTGCCGCGGTCGGTCAACAACACGTTTTCGTTGCCGGTTGAAGCTACCTTGGCTGCGGCGTATTCCATGTCGCTGGGCGCCAGGAATTGTCCCTTCTTCACGTTAACCGTCTTGCCGGTCTCACCGGCAGCGACAAGCAGGTCGGTCTGGCGGCACAAGAAGGCAGGAATCTGTAACACGTCGGCAACCTCGGCGACCGGCGCGCACTGCTCGGGCAAGTGCACGTCGGTGACCACTGGCACCTGCAAGGCTTCCTTAATCTCCGCCAGGATGTTCAATCCATGCTGCAGGCCCACGCCACGCTGCGAATCTGCCGAGGTGCGGTTGGCCTTGTCGAAGCTAGCTTTGAAGACCCACTGAAATCCCAAGCCATCGATGGTCTCGGCGATGCGCTTGGCCAGGTCGATGGTTTGCCGCCCTTCGATCGCGCAAGGGCCAGCGAGCAGCAAGGGTGCATGACCTTTGCCGATGAGCATGTCAGGGCGGATAGAGACGGTATTCATCTGGTCTTTCTCAGGGTCGTACGACGAGCATCGGTACCTGCAGCCCGTCGACCTGGAATTCTAGCGGCGTGGTGCCGACATAATCACCATCGATCTGCACTGGTGAGGACTGTTCACCCTCTATGCGCACCTGCTTGACATTCAGTCGTCGCACATCGGGTAGTTTCTCGAGCTGGCCACCCGCTGCCGCCATCGCCATCAGGCCTCCGCGCAGCAGATTGATGTCTTTGAACAGGAACAGCTCCCAAGCACCGTCGTCAAGGGCGCACTGGCCGAGTTTAATCAGCGGGCTGCCGTAAATCGACACGCCGGAGATTAGGCCGTAGATGTACTCGCCGCAATCGACGCCATCGGCGATGATGCGCTGCGGCTGCGGCTGCCATTTGCGCAGCACTTCGCCAAAGATCTTCAGGTATTGAGCCTTGTGGATTGGCCCGGACCGCTGCTCCTGCATCATGCGCATCAGCTCGCCGTCGTAACCAAAGCCCAAGCATAGGAAGGCACGTTGCTGGCGCCGCGCACGGCCGTCCATAAAGGACACCCTCGGCAGGTCCAAGGCTTGATGCTGGCCACGCTCGACCAACACCACCGTATCCTCCGGACGTTTGCTGATGCCCAACTCGTGTGCCAGCATGTTGGCCGTACCCAACGGCGACAAAGCAATGGGGGGGGCGTCCCGCGGCAAGCCATTGATTACCGCGTTCAGTGAGCCGTCGCCGCCGACGATGACCAAGCGTTCGGCCACGCGGCAGGCGTGGCTGGTCCAGTCGATGGCATCGTTTCGATTGCGTCCCATCTGCACCCCGACGTTGTGGCCGCGCGCGCTCAACAGCTCGGCGATACGCCTGGCGCGGTCAGGTCCCATGCCTCTACCGGAGGATGGGTTGACGAGAATCTCGACTTGCATGCTTGAAGTGCAGCTCCGACTCGGTCGCAGCCGTCCCAGAGTTTAGCGCGGATGACATAATCCAGAGGGGCCGGTAGCCTGTGTCTATGCGGGAGAGCAGGAGGTTCGCGCCATGGCTGATGACTGGAATGGGGGGCGTGTTGGGTTTAGGTATGGCTGCTCAGCCTCCCCAGGCCATTCACGTGATTGCTGGGCAGATGCGCCCGCCGGCATGGCCGGTGACCCCTGCGGTGCGCGTCAATCTGGCCGCTAGTGGTGAGTTGGCGCGCATCATGGGTGAACTGCGACCTGGGGTGGTGATCCATGCCGCCTGCGTGTCGCGTGCGGCTGATTGTGAGCAGCAGCCGCACCATGCCGACCTGGTCAACATTCAAGCGGTCGAGGAGTTGCTCGCAAGCGCCGTCTTCGCTGACAGTTTTGTGGTCTATGTCTCCACTGAGCAGGTCTTTGATGGCTATGCCGAGCGTTACTTCGAAGATAGTCCGGTCAGCCCGCGCACCGTCTATGGCAGCACCAAGGCCGCCGCCGAGCGCCGGGTGTTGGAGTTCGGCGGCGCGGTGGTCCGCCTGCCGCTGCTTTTGGGCGGCGCTGCAGGATCAGGCCGTATGTGCGCTGATACCGCTGTGGTGCAGGCGGTGCAGAGCGGTCAGACCATGAGCTTGTTCACCGACGAGATCCGCACTCCAGTCCATGTCGACTTCGTCGCGCCGATGTTCGAGAAGATTGCCCGGGAACGACGCGGTGGTATTTTTCACCTTGCTGGAGCACAGGCCGTCAGTCGCTTCGATTTGGGACGGCGTGCCTGTGAAGCCGCCGGGATCAAGCCAAATTTCCAAGCAAGCCTCGCCGCTGATTTCGACGGGCCGCCACGTAGCCTACGCTTGGAACTGGATTGTGGGCGTGCCATCAAGGAACTCGGATGGCAGCCGCCGGATTTGCGACAATCACTCGACCGCACTTTCGCCACCCCCGTCAGAACCGTGGCGAAGGATTGATTTGTAGACTGATGAGCGACACTCCAGCGAACACCCTGTCCACCCGTTACACCCCGGCGGAATTTGAGCAGCGTCTCTATGCCGAATGGGAGCGGAGTGGGCTGATGTCTCCACCTGCCGAAGACAGCGACCGCCCGACCTTCACGGTGATGATTCCGCCGCCGAACGTCACCGGCGTGCTGCATATGGGCCATGCGCTC
>JASMKM010000057.1 GCA_030749235.1 Planctomycetota bacterium
GCCCTTGGTGGCAGTTACCCTTGAAGCAACGTGAGGAGCAACGTCGCGAACACGCTGAGCAAGTGGCCGGCTTTCTCAAGTTGAAGCAAGCGGGCGTGAATTGCGCCCTGGTAGCTGGTTCCAAGAGCAAGGACTTCGGAAATCGCCTGCAACAGATGGTCGACGCCGGGCTCAATGCCGAAGTGGCTTATCAGGCCTTGTCGATTGACCTCTCGGAGCTCCTCGACTTGACCCACCTTTCGAGCGATTTCGTAATTTCGCGAGGCGCTTATGCCTTCGACGATCCACAACTTGCATGGGTGATGAGCCATGGCCGCGCTTGGGAATACGCACCAGAGGCTGACGAGGACAATAGTGACGGCGAAACAGATGAAGCGGACGAAGATGGCGACATCCGCGGCTCCTGGGTGCTCGTCGTCGAGAGCCCCATGGGTGAGGAACGCTTCGGTGCGAAGTTCGACCCCGCTGAAGAAAGCGTTGAGGTTTTCGACCTGGAGAGTCCTAGGGAAACCGAACTCGCATCCGGGGTGAAGTTCCAGGGCGGCCGCGCTAAGTTCGATTTCAGCGTGCCTGAACCGGAGATGGATGTCACCGTCTACTTGAAACGTGAAGGCGATGTGGTGGTCGGCAAAATGAAGACTCCTTTCGGCGACGTGCCGATGAAAGGTGAGATGCTCGAGCCGCAGAGTGCTGTACAGGCCTCCGCCAAGAAAAGCGGCAAGCAATCTGATCGCGACCAGGATCCGCAAGCTGATGAGCAGTCAAACCTTGATTTGGGCCACCCACAATGGTTAGTCGAGACGCATGCCGATCGTTTGCCACCTAGCGATTGGGCGCAGCAGACGAATGGCAATCTTCTGTTGCAAGGCGGCATGCTGTACCGCATGGACGGCAGCGAGCCGAGCGTCGGCGACGTGTTGATTGAGGATGGCTTCATAACTGCGATCGGCGACGAGCTAATCGCCCCAGATGGTTGTGCAGTGATCGACGCCAGCAGGCTGCACATCATGCCCGGCATCATTGATGCGCATTCGCACCTAGCCTTGGATGCAATCAATGAAGGTAGCGTCTCCATCTCTGCGGAATGTCGCGTCGGCGACATGATTCACGCCGAATCGGTCGGCATCTTCCGCGCCGCAGCTGGTGGCTGCACTGTGGTGCAATCCCTGCATGGCTCCGCCAACCCCATAGGTGGTCAGGCCGCAACCTGGGAGCTGAACTACCGCGAGCCTTCGATCGCCGATTTATTGCTGCCAGAGGCACCACGCAACATCAAGTTCGCTCTCGGCGAAAACGTCAAACAGTCGAACTGGGCGAGTTCCTGGGGGAAGCGTTTCCCAAACTCGCGCCTCGGCGTGCAGGCCGTCTATCGCCGCGCCTTCACCGCCGCTGAGGATTATGCCGAACGGCGACGACTAGCCGCCGCCGGTCAGATGCCAAACTTCCGACGTGACGTGCGCCTGGAAGTCTTGGCCGACATCCTTGAGAATGTGGTCCACATCCAATGCCATAGTTATCGCGCCGACGAGTTGTTGATGTTCATCGACATCTGCGAACGCTACGGCATCCTCGGCCCTACCTTCCAACATGTACTAGAGGGCTACAAGGTGGCTCCGGAACTTGCCGCAGCCGGTGCGATGGCATCGACCTTCTCCGACTGGTGGGCCTACAAGTTGGAGGTGCGCGATGCCATCCCATGGAACGTCGAGCTGATGCAGAAGGCAGGCGTAATCGTTTCGATCAACTCCGACTCCGATGAGATGATCCGCCGTCTCAACACCGAAGCTGCCAAGGCTTTGCTCTATGGCAACCGTAGTTGGCAGGAAGCAATGGCATGCTGCACCATCAATAGCGCCAAGCAGCTGCGCGTGGACCACCTGCTCGGCAGCATCGAGGTCGGCAAGCATGGCACCTTGAGCATCTTTGATGGACCGCCGTTAAGCGGTTACTCACGCAACGTCTTGAGCCTTGCACGAGGCGTAGTTTTGTTCGAAGCGGCGGCCGATCGCGATACCCAGTGGGCTACTTACGGGCAGAACGTGGCGGACTTCGCAGCTCAGCTACGCGAAGGCTACGCAGCCGCGTTCCAAAGTGCGGACAATCGCTTGCAAGATCGGTCGAATCCAATCACCGAAGATAATCTGCAACGCTGGACCGCCAACGGTATGGGCAAGAGCTACCTAATCCAAGGAGCCATGATTCATGCGATGAGCGAAGCCCCTTTCGTCGGCAGCGTTGAAGTGAAGGACGGCTTAATTGTCAAAGTCCACCGTGGTAACACGAAGGTGCGTCCTGCAAGCGGCGCCGAAGTGATCGATGCCGGCGGCAAACATCTCTACCCTGGCTTCATCAACTGCGTCGACCGCACCGGCATCTGGGAGATCGGTTCGCTCCGTGCATCGCGCGATGACATCGAGACTGGTACCGATCACCCGGACCTCTCCACCGCCGCAGCCATTCACGCCGACAGTGCACACCACAAGGTCGCACGCCTTACCGGAGTCTCCTACGTCCTGACTCGTCCGACCTCCGGGCGCATCCGCGGCAAGGGTGCGCTAATCCAATTGGATGGCGTCACCACCGCCGACATGGTGGTGCAGAAAGACCTTGGTCTGTTCATCCGCTTTCCACGCGTATCCGGGTTCGAACAAGAAGATGGTCCGGAAGTCCCGGAAGGAGTGGCCGAGCTGGACAAGTGGTTCGATGACGCCCTCGAGCATGCCGACCGCATGAAGCGCTTTTCCGACGCCGACCGCATTCCGTTTGATCGCGACCTGCGCCTGCGCGCCTTGTTGCCATTTGCCCGTGGTGAGGCACCGGTCTTCCTCGAGGCCAACAATGCCGCCACTTTGATGGCTGCCCGCGCCTGGGCTCAGGAACGTGGCTTGGAGGTGGTTTATGTTGGGGCTGGCGAAGCCTGGAAAGTGGCTGGCTTCTTCGGCGCCGACCAAGCCCGCATCATCTCCAACTCCACCCATCGTCTACCACGCGGGCGCTTCGCTCCTTATGACAGCGCCTTCCGCAATGCCTCGGTATTGCGGAAGGCCGGCTGCATTGTAGGCTTGGCCACAGACAATCCCGAGCTGACCCGTAACCTGCCCTTCCAGGCGGCGACTGAGGCGGCGTGGGGCCTGGATCGCGAAGCTTCGGTGCGCTCCATCACCCTGGATGCCGCACGCGTGCTCGGCGTGGACCAATTCGTCGGTAGCATTGAGGAGGGCAAGGTTGCCAGCTTGTTCCTGACCTCGGGAGATCCCCTGCTAATCCAGGACCCGGTCGAGCAGATGTGGATCGGCGGCAAAAAAATTGAGCTAGAGTCCAATCAAACTCAACTTCGTGACCGTTACTTGCAACGCCTGAGCCCTGCGCAACGGTAAACTAGGCTTTGTGGGACACGTCCAAGACATAATCACGATTCCATCGGATTGCGGCCAGGAGGCAGCACAACGAGGCCTATCCACCATGGGGCAATCCATGGCCGGTTCTTCAATCCTGAAGGTGGCAAACGAGATCCGCGCCCTGAAGGAAGATGGCGTCAAGGTCGCGAATATGACGGTTGGCGACTTCTCTCTATCAGAGTTCCCTATCTCGCCGGTCTTCAAAGAATACCTGTTGCAGGCCATCCAGGAAGGTTGCACCAACTACCCACCTGCCGCCGGCGAAAAGGATCTGCGCAAGGCCGTCCAGGAACATCTCAAGCGCACCCAGGGGTTGGATTACCCATTGGACGGTATCGCCATCGTGGCAGGTGGCCGACCATCGCTGTACTCCACTTACCGCCTGCTGGTTGACCCTGGCGATTTAGTGGTCTTTCCGGTTCCGTCGTGGAATAACCACAACTACCGCGACACCTGCCAGGTCAAGATTAAGGGGCTCCAGACTCACCGCGCCAATGCCTTTCAACCGACTGTGGATTTGTTGAAGGAGCACTGCAAGGATGCGCGGCTGATCGTGTTGAACACGCCGCAGAACCCTTCGGGTGGCGTGATGACGCGCGCCGAGGTCGAGAAGTTCGGCCACTTCCTGGTTGAGGAGAACGACCGCCGCAAGCAGGCCGGCGAGAAGCCGTTGTACCTGCTCTACGACCAAATCTATTCGCTCCTAACCTTCCCTGGTTTCGCGCATTACTCGCCAGTGCAACTGGTGCCGGAATCTGCGGCCTATGTTTTGCATGCCGATGGCATTTCCAAGGGCTTCACCTCCACTGGCCTACGCTGCGGATGGATCGTCGGCCCACCTTCGATCGTTCGCAAGGTCGTCGCCCTCGGCACCCACGTCGGTGCATGGGCACCGCGTCCGGTACAGGTCGCCACCGCTCGCTGGCTGCGCGACACCACAAACATGGATGCTTGGCATGGCGAGATGATCGAGCACGTGCGCGAACGCTTGGACGCCCTGCACGACGGGCTGCAAGAACTCAACAAGGCTGGCCTGCCAGTGGATTCGATTGAGCCACAAGGCGCGATTTACATGTCGGTGCAGCTGCGCTTCGTTGGCAAGACCACGCCCGACGGCAAGGTCCTGCGCAATAACGAGGACATTCGCGCCTACTTGCTGAAGGAAGCGGCCTTCGCATTGGTTTCCTTTAGTGCCTTCGGTGTCGAAGAGGAAAATGAGGACGGCTGGTTCCGCGCCAGCGTCGGTGCAGTAAGCAAGCAAGACATCCTGGATGTCATGCCCGCAGTACGCCGCGCACTGGAGGCTTTGGTTTAAGCTATCTTGGAGTCGATGGAGGAAAGCCGACCACCGCAGCCGAACGCAAAGCAAGATGCTTTCGGCGGCCTCACCGAGGAATGCGACCACGGTGAGGTGCTCCATAGCATTCCTACGCCGATCTACACAATGGCGTGTGGCGTCCTCGCGGTGGTCTTGGCAAGCGTGGCCTTTATGGCCAGCTTCTCGATGATTGCTTACATCGACTTGCCGGTGAACTTCGTGCTGTTTCTGGTGTCTGGATCGATCTGCTTAGGTGCAGGTGAGAAACGTTCTGAAGCGGTACCGGGTGTGATTGTCACTGCGGTCGGTGTGGTAATTTCTTGCACACATCTAGTGTTCGTCCTAGACCACCCCTGGTACCACTAACGCTCGATCTTGAAATCCACGCGAGCAGTAAGTTCGCCATTGAGCAGGAAGTTGGCCCCGGCTGCGCCATCGATCAATAAGGCGGCCTTGCGATCAAAGATGCGCTCGCGCACCAACAGCTCAGTAGTCTGCCCGGCTTCGAGGGCAAAGCGTCCCCCTTGGTAACGCTTACGCCGCGGCCGCCCAGCGATTCGGCCCGTGCTCTCCAGCTCATACACCAACTCGACTTGGCAATCCCCACCCAGATTCTGAATCTGCAACTCGAAGCATAAGTTGGTGTTCGGCGCGACGGTCCTACCTTGTCGCAACTTGGCCTTTACCTGGACGTCGAGCTTGCCGAAGCCGAACAATTCCATTACGCGCGGGTCGCCAGCTTTCGACAAGCTGCGCAACCCCTTGCGGACCATATGCTCGACCTGCGGCCCACCGCCCTCCTGCAGCCATCGCCCTAACAGACTCAAGGCAAGCAAGGGCTGACGTCGGCTGATGTCGTTGCAGCAGTTGGCGACTGCATTGGCGGGGAAGCGATCCTCTTCGTCGCGAAAGGCTTCCAGGATTGGCACCAGATAACCAGGGTATTCCACAGCCCACTCGAGATTCTTAACCCAAAATCCGCGCGGGCGCACGGCAGTGATGGCTGCGCGACGCACCCGTGGATTCTCGTGCCGGAACCATGGCGCCAGCAGGTCGAGCACATCGGAGCCCAAAGATTGGGCGAA
>JASMKM010000058.1 GCA_030749235.1 Planctomycetota bacterium
CGAAGGGGCGAACCCCAAATGCCTGGCTAGATTCCAGAACACGGAAATCCTCATCGGCAGCCAGACCCTGGATGGCTTCCAAAGCGGCTTGGGGCTTGTTCTTTCCCCAACGTGCCCAAATCCCCGGCACGTAGAAGCGAATCTTGGGCTCGGGGTAGTGGGCCAAAGCTCGGATCGAGTTCGCATTATTCTTCTGAATGGCCAGGCGCTCCCAAAGTAGGTCGTGAATCATCTGCCACTGTGCCAGCAATCCAGCCTCGAAGTAACCTTGAGCCTCCAATTCCGCACCGAAGTGCATGGCTCCAGCCAGGCCGACCTCTGAAGCAGCCAGCTCCAATAATGGAAGTACCGTGTTGGCGGGGGTTTCTGCCGTCACACCTGCGCCCATACGGCGCCTTCCCGGGAGTCTTCGAGCCATAATTGAGCAATTCTAACCATTTTGAGACAATTGCCTCCTCTCCTGCTTTTTTTGGGTATTCTTAGAAGTTGCCGATTCCCCTAATGATGCGATTCCTTCCCCTAACTGCTGCGCTGTGTTCTGTACTGCTGGTTTGCCCAGTTTCAGCTCAGCAGACTTTCTTTTATGGCCAGGACGCGACCTTGCCGGCCGTGGGCCCTTTGGGAGCAGACCATGCCAGCATTGCCGTTAACTCCTATGGCGACAGCTTCGTGGCCTATCATTCCTTGTTCGCCAGTCACCGCCATATGGTCGAAGGCATGGGCATCTTCGCGCTCGGCAACGGTCAGTTCCAGACAGGTTCCACCACCCACTTCGCGCTTGGCAACCAAAGCCTGAACGTGCTTGGCGAAGACAGCTGCATCAAGCCCGACGTGGTCGCCCTGCCTGACGACAGCTTCGTGGTCTGCTGGCCGCGCCTCGACAAGAGTGGCCTGAACCCTGCACGGATTGAGATGTGCCGTGTGGTCATGCGCGACAGCGCCGGCGCCCCCCTGGCAATACCTCAAGTGATCGCACCGCAGTCCGGAGTGGGCTATGTGATCGACGACAACTTCAACGCCACTGACAGTGGCGGCATGGTTGATCTGGTGAACCTGGAGGATGGCTCGGTGATGGCAATCTATGCCCACCAGACCAGCCGGGTCATCGATAGCCAGACCAACACCACTTGGCGCGAGTATGACTTGCGCATGGTGCGTGTTGACTGGAACCTTGACCCTTCTGACCCGAACTTTGCCCATACGCCTACCCCCTTGGTCAGTCAGATTCCCTTCGACAACCCTGGAAGTCGTCCACCAATCGGTGGTCAAATACTCCCCGACGTCGTCCTTGACGACAACGCCAACATTGTGTTGGCCTATGAAGAATTCTGGGTCAATGGTCACGGCGGCGTCTGCGGTTCCAACCTCGGACGCATCGTCGTCAAGCGTTTCGCCAGTTTCCAGTCGGCCACGCCGTTGATGGAGATGAACAACAACTACTTCACGCGTGACCCATCTCGTGGACAACGCCGCCCAAACCTGTCGACCAGCCGTTTCGACAACCAGAACAGCGTATCACTGACCTGGGGGCACGAGGACATCTGGTACAAAATTATCAGCCGCCAGATTCAGTACCAGCCAAGCGGTACCGCCGTTCAGAACCTTTACTGGAACAATAGTCCCCTACATGAGGATACGCTTCCGGCGGTAGCTCATGGAGCAAACATCTCGCGCTTCACCTTGGCGACACGTGCCTTCCCCAACAGCAATGCGCTCATCGTGGCGCGTTCGCACCAGATGGACATGCTCGAAATCCCGACCTCGGTGGATTATCCGCTGCGTCCGGCGGTGGCCTTGCTCGAGGAGGATAACTGTGCCGGTGGCATCGACCAGTTCTTGTACACCGCCTATGAAGGTGCCAATACAGAGAATCCGAACGATTTCAGGATTCACCTGGTGATTCGCCGCGTGCCCTAAAGCGAATCGGGCCAAAATCAACCACCTTAGGCAGGCGCGGTGTCCGAAATCAGTCCGCAGCCTTTAGGCGCTTTGCAGCACTTCAT
>JASMKM010000059.1 GCA_030749235.1 Planctomycetota bacterium
CACCACCGGAACCGCCATCACCCATGCCGATGTACAGGTAACCATCCTTCGGGCTGAAGGCGATCATGCCGCCATTGTGGTTCGACCAAGGTTGCTCGATGGTCAGCAGGATCTTCTCGCTGCTTGGCTTGGCAATCCACTGCTCTAAGTCGACGTCGAAGCGTGCCACCACCGTGGCGCCATCCAAGTTCGTGTAGTTCAGGAATACCCATGGCTTCTCAGGGAAATTGGGATGGAAGGCCATTCCCAACAGACCTTGCTCGGAGCGAGTGCTGACCTTTTCCCGGAGGTCGAGGAAATCCTGTTCACGGATCACGCCGCCCTCAAGGAAACGCAGGCGCCCTTTTTTCTGCAGGATGAACCAGCGCTCCGGGTCGGCCGGGTCGCTGCACATGTAGGTGGGGCTTCGGAAACCCTTGGCCACCTCGACTAGCTGCAAAGCGGGGAGGGCAGCAGCGCCGGATTCGTCAGCGTGAGCGCCTGCAGGTTCCTGCCAAGTGTCGGCGGAGGGGGAACAGGCAAGCAGTAGGGCAGCCTGCAGGAGGATGGTGGGTGCCATGACGAACATGGCTAGAGACTACTTCTTCGGGTAGTTCTTGAGGGTCCATGCGGCCCATTCCGCATCGAATTCCTCTGGGGTCAACCCCCAACCCTTTTGCAGTGCATCCAATTCCCGCTCCATCATCATCTCCGGAGTGATGTTGGCACCATCACGGAAAGGCTCCTTCATGATGTCCATCCAGATTCGAAAACCTTCAGGCTTGGTGGCCATCAGGTAATCGACTCGCGACCACGACATCATGTGCTCGGTGTACTTCATGTTTTCGGAATCCTTGAAGGCGACCACGTCGGTGAACTTCGGGAAGTACTCGTGGCTGACCCGTGCACGGACCTTCGGCTTCCAGTTCCAGATGTTCTTGTCATCTTCGCTGAACACCCGATCACGGGTGAAGTAGTTGCGTTTCTCGTCTACCTGGCGTGCAATCCAATGGGCCATGCCGACCACCATCCATTCTGGCAAGGCATGGCGGTAGTAGCGATAACCATTCAGGAGGTTCATCGTGACCGCATAGTTGAACAGGCAATGCATCGTGGTGTCCGACGTCATGCTGTCGTTCTCGGTGGCCACAGCGAAGAACAACACGCCATCGCGCGGGAACATGTGGCGGATTGGCTCTGAACCCTCGTTACCTAAGAAACCGCTGCGATAGCGACCGAGGCTTGATGCTTTGTCCATAAACATCAGGTTGAACTTATTCTGCATGCCGAGGTAAGGTCCTTCGCCCATGTAGCGGCCGTTCTTCATTTGCCCTGGACCGGTGGGGAAGTCCTCTTCGGTCACGCCGAGGATGTCCTGGATTTGCTTATAGAGATCCTCCGAGCGCATCGTCCACATGTGCAGGCGCAACCATGGATCCAGTTTCTTGCCCTTGTTTTTCATTTTGGGCAGGAACTCGGCGACGCGTTTCAGCTCGGCCTTGATTTTGGCTTTCTCGAACTTGCTGCCCTTGTCGACCACGTACTCCGCCAAGGCGAAGCCCATGCGGTAGTGGGCAGTCTCCACCCAGACGATGTCGGCACCGCCAAGGCTTTCATCGATGTCGGCGGTATTGTGACCGTCGGCCCAGTGGAAGGTGCCGGTGCGCAGGATGCCAGCCTTCAGCAAGGCCTCCTTGTCATTCTTGGTATAGGGGTCTTCTAGATACTCCTTATCCTTGTCATCCTTATCATCCTTGTCCTTCTGGGCGGACAGGGGAGCTGTACAGATGAGCAGTGCGAGCGGGAGCAGAAGGACTTGCTTCAACATAAGTGTCAATAGTAAAGCCGCCGCCGGTGGTGACCGACGGCGGCTTGTTGAAATCTCCCTTACAGACCGGCCTTAGCGACAGGGCTGTCCAAGTCTTTCTTCTTTTCGTCCGGCTTCTTGAGGCCCAGGACGGAGAGTTTGGCTTCCTTCTTCTTGTAGTCAGCCATATCCTTCTCGGCATCCTTCAGTTGGGCAATCATCTTCTTGAGCTTGCGCGACTCGGGGCCGTTCTTCTCGATTTCGTCGTCGACGGCAATTTCAAGGCGTGCGATCTTCTCATCGAGAACGTCGTACTGGGAAATAATCTTTTCGATCTCTTTGACGACGCGTCCCGCGGGCTTCTTGTACTCACTCTTCAACATCTTGAACATGTGACCAGTGAGCTCGGTACGCGACATGTCGCCACGCAAGGCCAGAGGGTCGGATCCGTCCCAACGGGCTAGGAACAAGTGAGGTGGATGATCCTCTGGGAAAAGCTTGGCAAAGGGGTGATCGTCTTCGACCACCTCGATTGGCAGCTTCACGCAGTTGAACCAGCGCGTCATGATCAAGATGCGTTCGTTACCACCGGACCTTGAAAGTAGGGCGTCGTCGGTACCGTTACACAGACGGCACTCACGCAATACCAACAGCGGACGACGATCCTCGCCAGCGACCTCATAGAAGGCGACCTGCTTATCCAGTGCTTTACGGACAGCTTTCGCGACGGTGCCGTTTCCGCTAGCGGCAGCTTCCAGGTCCACCAGTTGGTGAACCGGGTAGTTCCACTTCATCTTCAGCATGGTCTTGGCAGTCTTGCCATGTTCCGTCGGAAGAGCCATTCCACCACCACCACCGGCCGGAGCACCTGCTGCACCCGGAGTTGCCGGAGCTGCTGGGGCACCACCAGGGCCTGCTGGCGTGGAGGGAGCTGATGGGGAAGCGCCGCCGGCGCCAGTGCCATCAGATGGTCCTGCATATCCGCCGCCCCCACGGGGCGCCGAGCCGCTACCTCATCACTGAGGGGCTGCAGAAATCGGTCCGGCGAAGACAGCGACGGACGCGACTACGAGAAGAAACGAGAGAAGCTTGTTCATGATTTGGTTTGGTGGAACCAGGTTCTTCAAGGATACCAAGGAAGAAGCTGCTGTAACCACCTTTTAGGCCTAAACCGCCCACTAATCGATAAAATCTTCGTATACCAGCCAATCGGTTAGAGCCAAAGCGGCGCGATATTTACGCGCAATTTGTGCAGCTTTGGGCGACGTGGCCGCAGGCTGGAAATTCAGGCTTTGGCCGACCCAACTCATGGCATCGAAGCCGTCAGGACGCATCAATAAGCCACCCTCATCGAATAGCACGAGTCCCGAAGCATTGAAGCCAATATGCTCCACTTGATTGTCTAACATGCTGTTTCCAAAACCCTTATAGCCGACGTCGGCAAGGCCGGCAGCATGCAGCAGGGTAGGTGGAATGTCCTTATGGGAGCCGGCGTGGGAGGTGTCGACCTCGAATTGGTCGGCGATATTGGGCGGCATCAGCAGCAGAAAGGGCACTGCACGTTGCAGCAGGATCTCCTGCTGAGCGAAGGGGATGCCCATGCCCACGGTGTGATCGCCGGTGATTCCGACCACAGTACGGCCAAGCAGAGCCGAGCTTTCCATCCGGTCGAGCCATTTGCCGAGTTCGTGGCAGGCGTACTGATAAGTCGCCATTTGCATCATCTGAGTGCTGTCCAACTCACCGGTGCGCGCCAGCAGTTCGTTCGGCGCGCGCAGCTCGGAGATCTCCAAGTCTGGCGGCAAGCCATATGGCGGGTGGTTGGTGGTGGTGAAGACCACCAGGAAAAGTGGCTCGGTGGCCTGGCGCAAGCGATCTTCCGCAGCGCGGAACAGGTGTTGGTCCCAGATTCCCCAAGGGCCGCCATCGATTTCATCTTGCAGGTCATAAATCTGCATGAAATCTTCCTGGCCGCGGAACTCGTCGAAACCTTGATGCGGCAGGAACTGGTCCAGGTTGCGCCAATCCTTCGGTCCACCGTAGTAGAAGGCGGTCTCATAACCATGCTCGGCGAACATCGTGGCGGCACTGGTCGGGAAGTGTTTCTCCTTGATGTCCGTCTGCGACAGTTGGCGAGTTCCTGGTCGATAGGGGATGTTCAAAGCCAAGCTCAGGATGCTGCCGGCTGAGATGTTGTCCGAAGGGAGGAAGCGCTCGAACAAGGAACCGTTGTCGAAGTGCCGTTGCGCCGGACCGAGCAGGTCGAACTCGGCGCTCTGGTAATGCAGCATATGGGTGGAGAAACTTTCCATCACCACCAATACCACATGCGGCTTGCCACTCACCAAAGGGGAAGGGCGGAAGAACTTGCTCTGGAAACGATCCAGAAGCGGGCCCTCATTGGCGGCCACGTTGCCATCGGTGAAGTCGACCAGGGCCTTCTGCGAATCACTGCCGTAGCCGAAGCGACGTGCGATGGACAGCGGTTCCTCGGCGATGCGTAGCCACACCGTCTCGGCCAACTTTTCGATGCCGTTTTCAGGCACCGCACGCACGAAGGTGGTCTGCGGGTACTTCTCCTGCAAGCCCACGAAAATCGGCATCAGCGGCGTCGAGCAGAGAACCACCGCCAAGATCACATGCAGCGAAAGGTGGCGGTTCAAGGCGCGATCCACCTTCTCCACGGCCGGCGTGTGGGCGACGTGGAAGAAGTCGGTGAAATGGAAGGCGCGGCGGATGATGCGGAACACCAGATACTCCAGCAGCAAGCCAACCACGATGTAGAGCAGCAATGGGTAGTTTCTCCAGGCGCTGACCAGCACCGCGCCGATGTCGTCGTCGATGGCCCCGAAGGCGACGATATTGAAGTGACTGCCAAAGTAGGAATAGTAGATTTGGTCGGCGGCTAGACCAATCAGGATGATCGAGATACCGAAGGTCCAGTACAGCGACGTCATGATTAGCCAACGATGCCAGCGTCGCAAGGTGCGGTTGCGCATCCACAGCAAGGAAAGCGTGGGTGGCAAGGCGAACAGCAACAAGATGCGCAGGTCATGCAGAGCGCCGAAGGCGAAGGCCATCGGCAGCGAGCCGAGGAAATCGCTCCACACCTCGGGGTGCGCGAACTGGATGGTGAACAGCAGGCGGAAGCCGCTCATCAGGACCAACAGCACCATCACCAGCCACCAGGTGCGGCGGATGGATGTCAGGATGGCATTGTGGAGGCGAATATCGCTGGTCATGGCTTTCGATCGGTGGTCCGGTCAGCTGAGGGTACGGCTGACGGCTTGCCGCCAACCTCGGTAACGCTGCTCACGTTCGTCGACGGACAAAATCGGCTCAACCACCATGTCCGCCTGCCATTTTGTAGTGAGCTCTGCGGTGTCAGCACTAAGGCCGAGCTGTAGGGCTGCACAACTGACAGCTCCACTCGCGGTGGTCTCGGTCAACTCCGGACGAACCACCGGCATGCCGAGAATGTCGGCAAGGAATTGTAACATCCAAAGGTTCGCACTCATGCCGCCATCGACGCGCAGTCGCTCCGGCAGCGGGGAACCATGAGCTCGAGCGCTTTCGAGCAGGTCGCGGGTTTGGAAGCATGCGGCTTCCAGCGCGGCGCGTGCGATTTCGGCCGGCCCGCTGCCACGCGTGATGCCCTGCAGGCTTGCTCGCGCCTTCGGATCCCACCATGGCGCCCCCAAGCCGGTGAATGCGGGCACCAGATAGACCCGCGCCTTGGGATCGGCCTGTTGGGCGAGGGCTTCGGTTTCGGCGGCACTCTTCACTAGGCCGAGGCCGTCGCGTAACCATTGCACCGCTGACCCGGCCGAGAAAATGCTGCCCTCCAGCGCGTAACGTGACTTGCCGTGGTGACGCCACAAGACCGTGGTCAAGAGCTCATGGTTCTGCACAAGACACTGATCGCCGGTGTTCTGCATGGCGAAGGCACCGGTTCCATAGGTGCACTTCATCGCACCCGGCTCAAAGCAGCACTGGCCGATGGTGGCGGCTTGCTGATCGCCGATCATCGCCGCGATTGGGATAGCGCGGCCAAACAGTTCCGGAGTGGTTGTGCCGAAATCGTCGCAGGTGTCGAGCACCTCGGGCAACACGCTGGCGGGAATGCGGAATCGCTCCAGCAACCATGGATCCCATTCCATACTGTTGATGTTGAACAACAAGGTGCGTGAGGCGTTGCTCACTTCGGTGGCGAAGACCTCGCCGCCGGTGAGATGCCAGAGCAGCCAACTATCGATAGTGCCTGCCGCCAGACGACCGGCGTCGGCCGCGGCACGTGCGCCTTCGACGTGATCCAACAGCCAGCATAATTTGGTGGCACTGAAGTAAGGATCCAGCAACAGGCCGGTTCGTGCCCGCACTTCGTCTTCCATTCCTTCGGCACGCAACTGTTCGCACATCTCGGTAGTGCGACGATCCTGCCAGACCACGGCCGGATGCAGTGCACGGCCTGTTTGGCGATCCCACAACACGATGGTCTCGCGCTGGTTGGTCATGCCGATGCCGGAGATTCGTTGTAGGCTGCCATCGACCTCCTTCATGACCTTGCGGCAACAGCGGATGCTATCGCGCAGGATGATGTCGGGGTCATGCTCCACCCAGCCAGGATGGGGATAGCCCTGCGGCAACTCAATCTGGGAGGTGGCTTGGGTCTTGAGATCCTGGTCGAACAGGATCGCACGCGAGGAGGTTGTGCCCTGGTCGATTGCCAGCAGCAGCGGCAGATCACTCATCCTGTCCAGTCTCCTCAATCTCCCAACGCAACTGTTGGTATTGGTTGATGGTCGACCCCGGCACCGACGGCAAGCCCATCAAGGCTAGGCACAGGTTGGCGGCATCGCTGTTGCGGATCGGTTGCGGTCCGATATGGATCGACTTCGGCATGACGATACCTGGATCCAGGTATTGTCCCTCATTGATTGCGTAGAGGTCTTGCGCTTCGGTCATGTCCGGCGTCCACACGAAGAAGGGGACCATGTAATTCACCCAATGCAGCCCATAACCGTGATGATTCTTATGCGGGATGCCGCCGCCATGATCGCTGGTCAAGACGATGGCGGTACGGGCCTTGATGCTCTCGTGGGCATCGAGGAAAGCGAACAGTTTGCCAAGCAACTCGTCAACTGCGGCGACCGCCGTCAGGTATTCGGACTTCGGTGTCAAGTTCCAACCATGATCATGTCCGGCGTCGTCCGGCGCACGCAGATGCAGGAACACCAGTGAGCGCGGGTGCCTCTGCGCATCCAACATGTCGAAGGTCGCCTGCAGCTGCTTGTGGGTATCGGTCTCCTTCATCCACAGGTCTATCATCGCCTCATCGCCGACGTTCCAGCTCTGCCGGAACAGCGAAAACTTCGGCTTGGAAGCGATCATGGCATCTGCCACGCCGGCCTCGGATGTGACATGGAAGATGCCTTCCAACTGCGAGCCTGTTCGCTCCAGGAAGCTCTCGTGGGGCTTGGGCGTGGCGTTAGTGAACCACCCATGGCCGTCGGGGCCAGTGGCGATGCGCCCGCTCAACATGCCGACGTGATTCGGCAAGGTGTAGGTATAGACGCTGTCAGTGCGCGCATTCAAGGTGCTGGCCCCTTGCTCGGCCAAGCGCTGGAAGCTTGGCAGTTCGTGGCTCTTCTCGACCAGTAAGGCATCGCTACGAAGACCATCCACGCTGATTAGAATTACATGGTCGTAAGTACCCGCAGCTGCAGCCTCGGCCGGCTCTGCTTGCGCTGGCATTGCTTGGGCGAAGGACAAGATCAGTAAGGCAAACACGCCCTATTCTAAGGCAACCCTGATTGATTCGGGCGACCTGAACCGCGGCGCTAGAGCTTCTTGCGCGGCTTCGGATCCTTGACCGGATAGGTGGCGGCTACCCATTCCCGCCATGCGGCTTCGGCTTGGATTACGGTCATGCCGAGGTGCTTGCGGAACAGGTCGCGCGACTCGATACGATCCTTATAACCCATCAACAGCAGCTTCAAGGCTTTCGGGTGCTCGTTGGCCACCCAGTCATAGAGACTCCACGCCAGCGCATGCTCATAATCACGTAAGGTCCCGGACACCTTGCCAATCAGCTCCGGCAGGATGCCGTTTTTATGCTTGTTCAAGTATTTGCGCATCGCAACGCGCCATTTGCCGCCTTCATAATCGAGGTCGTTGTTGGCCTCGTCGATACAGTAGGTTGAGACACGCTGAAACAACTTGTCCTCGTACCAATGGGCGGCGCCGACGTCGAACCAGCCGGCCTTCTTGTTGCCAATCCACTCGACGCGGAACAGATTGCTGAGGCGCAGGTGGGTGCCCTTATGGACGGCATTCGAGACTACGTTCATGGCCCGGAATTCCAAGCCATTTGCACCGGCCCAATCGCTGCTCGCTGGTGCCACGCCGTACAGCGAGAAGCCCATCTCCGAGTTCTGCTTCAGTAGCTCAAAGTTGACGCGTTTATGATCCTTCACCGTATTCCAATACCAAATGCGCGTGCGGCGCGAACTATGGAAAGGCTTGGCGCCAAAGTGTTCGTTCAGCAGTGCGGCGGCCTTCTCCAATTCCACGGCCATCAAGTGCGCGACTTCATGACCGTTCAACTTGCGGGAACCGTCCTTCAGCTTCTCGACGTCGATAATCAGGTCGTAATGATCGGTGACCACACGTGGCATGTGGCGCTTGAAGAGTTCCTCGGGACCGACCGGTGAATCCAGGTAACGCTGGAAGGTCAGCAGACGTTTCTCGAGCTTGATGCTGTCGGGCCCGCCATTGCAGCGTTTGCAATCCACCAGCAAGGCGCCTTGGCAGTCCTTGCAGTTGGCCGCTACTGAACAAAAATGGACCTGCTCCTCGAGGGGGAGCAGGTCCTTGTCATGGCGGTCGCAAGCGACGGCGCCGCGATTCTTGCAGAAGTTGCAACCGGTGCCGACCTTTTCTTCATCCGCTTGTGCACTGAGCAGAGCTGCAGCGAACAGGACGAAGGAAGTCAGCATCTCGAGAGTCTACTCCACCCAGCTACCGGCGACGTTACTGGTGCGGCCAGCTTGCAAGGCTTGCCCCCAGATCGAGCGGCCAGCCAAGCTCGCCGGGATGTTCACCTGGAACAGGCCTGCGCCATTGGCGTCGGCTTGATCTACACCTGCTTGCAGCGGAGCCGCTAAGTCCAGGACGACGCCCAAGGGCGCAACCGGAGTGGTACCCAAGCCGACCAGGCTGCCGGCCAGATAGACGGTTCTGTTGGCGGAGGCATTGGTGTAGGCGAAGTTCATCTGGTTACCGGCCAGTGATGGCATCGGGAGATCCAAGTGCATGCTGTTGGCATCGCCGACGGTGGTGTAGGCATCGACCGGACCGTTGAAGGTGATGTCGGTGGAGATGCCGGTGGCGGGATCATCCATGTTGACCGACAGGTTCAGATCGAGGTGGAACTGGATGGTGGAACCGCTTTGGGTAACCCTTCCGGAGACCGGGGTCGGGTCGGAACCCAAGCCGAAGATTGGCTCGGTGCCGCTGCCGAATAGGCCGCCCATGGTGTTGGTTCCGGTGGTAGCGGTCAGCGTGACCATGGCACTGAAGTTGCCGGAAGCATCGATATTGAAGGCCGACGACGACAGATGGAACTCCATGTCGCGGATCTTGAAAGTAGCCAGTGGTGGCAGGAAGGGAATCGGGTTCGGAATCGAGCCGTTCAGAGTGTCGGGATCGGTGAAGGCGAGGGAGCCGTTCAGGGAACCGGTAGAGAATGGCGCGCTGGCCGAATCCAACTTCATTTCCACAGTGCCGCCAATGCGAAAGCTTGTCGGGCTGACGTTGACCGAGCCGATACTGGTACTGACGTTCCAGCTGATGACGTTATTCGGTTGGTCGAGGTCGGCGGAGAACTGTACTTGTTGGGCAGAAAGGGATGCCGCCATAAGGGTGGCGGCAGCCGTAAGGAGGAAGTGCTTCGACATGGGATTAGCTGAGGGAAGGGTTAACCCTGAAAAGGGGGGACTCAATCATCATAGTCAACTATCAGCGGTGCGTGGTCGGAGAAGCGAGAATCTCGCCAAACACTGGCCTTAACAGCCTTTTTCGCGATGCCCGGGGTGGCCACTTGATAGTCGATGCGCCATCCGGTGTTGTTTGCCCAAGCCTGCCCACGGTTCGACCACCAGGTGTAGCCATCGCCTTCGGCGTCGGGGTAGAGGTCGCGGAAGACATCGCGCCACCCCATCGGCCCGAACACCTTGCTCATCCACTCACGCTCCTCAGGAAGAAAACCGGAGTTCTTCTGGTTGCTGCGCCAGTTTTTGATGTCCTTCTTGGTGTGGGCGATGTTCCAATCGCCACAGATCACGATGTTGCGTCGCGACTTGCGTTTCTCGTCCATCCACTCGGCGAAGCGATCCATGACCTTGTACTTAAAGGCTTGGCGCTCGTCCTTGGCCGAGCCCGACGGCAGGTACAAAGAGACCACACTGGTGCGACCGAAGTCGGCCTGCAGGAAACGACCTTCACAATCCAGCTCATCCCAACCCAATCCGACTTGCACGTAATCCGGTTCGATTTTTGAGTATATCGCCACTCCGGAGTAGCCGGGCTTCTCGGCATGATGGTAGATTGCGTGCATACCAGGCGGGTCTTGCATGACCTTGGTCATCTGGTGGTCCTGTACGCGAGTCTCCTGCAGACAGATGACGTCGGCGTCGTGTTCCGGCAGCCATTCGAAGAAACCCTTACGCGCGGCGGCGCGGATACCGTTCATATTCAATGAGGTGATACGCAAGACTAGTCGAGTGCTCCGAGGGATTTTAGTTGTTTGACGGCTTGGGGTTGCCAGCCGCGGTTGGCGATAGGGCTTGCCGGACTCGGGTGCAGCACCGTGCCGATGCGTGGACCGTCTTTCCCTAGGGCCAGGACCGCGCGTTTCTCAGCAAATTTTCCGACGCCGATGACCAGCTCCGGCTTGAGCCACTGCACCGCCTTGCGCAGTGCCTCGTCGCAGACCTCGAACAGCGGGTCACGCGCGGCGGCCGGCAGTTTGTCGGGGGTGAAGTTGCGTCCGCTCTCTTCCATGAATACCAGCGGGCAGTAGTTGATGATGGCGAACTGCTCGGCAAAGGTATCGGGCGAGTCGAACATCTCCTGGGCCCAACTCCACAGGCGTCGGCCGCTGACCTCGGAACGAGCGCAGGCGAAGCCCTCGATCGGGCGCTTGGGATGAAGGATCGGTGGTTGATCGACCTTGGCTTCGAGCTCCAACCAGTCGCGCGCGATCGCAACCTCGCCGAAAGGCACACCGGTTTGCGCCATGCCCCACGGACCCGGATTCATGCCCAGCAGCAGGCTGCGAACACCGCGTTTGGCATAGCGCCGCAAGTATTTCTCATGAGAGCGCCGCGCATAAACCAGAGGATTGTAGACATGGGTGACCGGCGGGGGAAAATGCAGGGCATCCACCTGGGTGGCGAGTTCGCGGGCAATGGTGACCAGACTCATGGGCGGGGAGTTTAGCAGCGACCGAACACCGGTTGGTCATAGACAACGACCGCCACATGTTTTCACAGGTGGCGGCCATCAAGGTTTGAGTCGGCCGTAGCAGTGCCACGGCCGGTGTCGTGCGTGAGCCTTATTGAATTACTTCGGTGACGAGGTTCGACTTCACCGAATCCGCGTTGGCGATGCCGCGTTGGATGGCTGCCTGCAGGTAAGCGTTGGCACCGACCGGAGCCGCTGCGGGGACCGATGCAGCGTAGCTAGCCATGCCGGATGCGTTGGCATTGCTGCTGCCCAAGTAAATTACCGAACCGAGATCCAGGACCAGCCCACCAAGTTGTGGCGGTGCGGTGGAGCCCAAGCTGAGGCTTGCGAGGAAGTGCACGGTCTCACCCGGGTTGGCCGCGTTCACCGTCAGGATCGTGGAGCTACCGGCGGTCACGGTGCCGGAACTCAAGGCGATGTCCTCCATGGTGGAGAACTCACCAACCCAAGTGCGCCAGCTGTTGGTGCGGTATTCGTGGTGGCTCCAGAAGGTGTACGGGTCGACCGGATCCTGCTCCACGCCGGCATAGTCACCCCAACGCGATCCAGTTTCCGGCGAGGTACTGCGGACCAACT
>JASMKM010000060.1 GCA_030749235.1 Planctomycetota bacterium
ATCCAGGAATCTACGGCTTGGGCGCTGCCCTGCAATGGTTGCACGACCACCCAGCGAATCTGCAACCGGTCCGCACCAAACTGGCGAAGCTGGAATCATGGTGTCGCCAGCAGCAAGACCTGCAGGTCTTTCCGGAGGAACCTCTCAACTGGCAGCACCGGCTGCCCATCCTGGCGATACGTCACCGCGGCATCGCGGCGGATTTAATCGCCGAATTCTTGGCATCCGCCGGCATCAAAACCCGCGCTGGTTCGATGTGCGCAGCACTCGCCCTACCGGCCCTTGAGGTCCAGGATTCGATCCTCCGCCTCAGTCCGCCGCTGGATGCCAGCGAAGATGATTTCCTGCTCGTACAGCAAAGTCTCGAAGAAGCCTTCTTGGCCTTGGCATGATGTCCACCCACCCCCAAACGCCACCTTGCGACGGCATCCTGTTGGCTGCAGGTGCCGGCCGACGCCTGGGCCTTCCCAAAGCCTTGCTCGAACTCCAGGATATCTGGATGTTGCCGCGACTGGTGTCGGCCATGCAGTTGGGCGGCTGCGAACGCGTGGTCGTGGTCGTACGCGAGGAACACCTGGGCGTGATCGATGCGCGTGGTGGTTGCGGTGCCGAGGTCCTGCTGAGCAACCCCAATCCTGAGACAGGACGCACCGGCTCGATTCACTGTGGCCTTGAGGCCTTAGAATCCGATCGCGCGGCGATGATCCACTCCTGCGATATTCCACTGCTTAGTGCCGAAGCGGTCCTGCAGTTACGGCATGATTGGGGGCAGTTGGAGAAACCCCAAGAAGCAGTGGCGCGCCTGATGACTCCGGGCGGCAAGGGAGGCCATCCCTTATTGCTAGGCGCTAAGGTGGTGCCGGAAGTCCGAGCATTGTCGCCAGAGACGCCGCTGCGCCAGATCTTGCGTGCCGATCAAGACAGGCTCCTAAATGTCATCCGCCGCGGTGACCCGGGGCCATTCATGGATGTGGATACGCGCGAGCAGCTGAAGCTGCTCGAATCACTGCTTTAGGCCCCAGCGGTAGACGCCGTCAAGCAGAAGCACGGCGAGGTCGCGATACAGCAAGTGATCTCCGGCGTAGTCCTTGGGGACCAGCTGCAGCTTCGGATAAGGCGTGGCAATTTCCTCGCGCCCTTCCGCAGCGACTGTCCCGCCAACCAACTGGTAGGCCACCCATCGTGGGCCTTCCTTATCCAGGAAGCCAATCCATCCAGCACCTAGCTCTCGACTCCATGACTCCAGCCAATTCTTTCGCACTGTGCCAAGGGAACGATTGGCGAATTTCCAAACCGGCTGCAACATCTGGCGATCGCCTCCAGATGCAGCCAGAAAGGCCGCCTTCAAGGCTGTCTTGTCGACGTCCTCGCCACCAAAGGCCATCAGAATTGCGGCCGGCAAGCGCCGCTGCATGGCAAGGTTGCTCTGGAAGGCCTTGCGTGCGGCCGGTAGATAGGGCATAGCCGTAGCCCGAGCCCTCTTAAAATCCAACAAGCCAAGTCGCAGGATGCCTGCAACCACGCAGTCACGCAGCTTGCCGCCATCAGGCGCCGGCAGCTTTAGTCCAAGATCACCTGCAGCCCCCCACAACCACCCGGCCTCCAAGGCGCCGACCGTGCGCGTACGGAAGTGATCAAACAGGGCTTGGCATTCTGCCCCTTCCACTTCGTAGAGACTGAGTACCAGGGCAATCCTGCCATCCACCAAGGCCTGCCCCATGAGCTCGTCAGCTTTGCGAGGTGGTGAGTATCGCGCACCGACCTTCCACAAGGAGGGGATCACCGAATCGCCCTTGGACATCGCAAGCTCCGGACGAACGCCGGTCACTCCTGGCAAATGCGTGCTCAGCAACCGTGCGCCCAAGGCAGAAAGATTGCGGGGGGCATCGGACCAGGTTTCGCCGCGCAACATAGCGGCGATGTCATAAATTTCCTGTAGGCCTGAAGCCTTGCGCTTCGCAATCAACTTCTGCCAAGCGGGATCTGCCAAGCGTTGCGGCTGGGCCAACAAGCCGGCTAACAGGCAAGCCCGCTCGAAATCGGTTCCCGCTCTTGCCCACTCCTTCTTGACGTTCAGGCCAGCCTCCGGATGCATGGCACCGTAGAGCACCAGGGCGAAGGCGCGTTCAGGAGTTGGCTTACGCCCTTTTTGGGCCGCCTTCTCGACCAACCCAAGGGAATCCTCGGTCCCCATCAAGGCAGCGGCGAGCAACAAGGTCCGGCGTTCTTCAGGAGTGCCTTTGCCAGCATGGCGCAACAACCACTTTTCTGCCTTGCTGTCGCCAGTGGCCAACTCCAAGGCTGCGAAATATCTTTCATCCGCTTCCTCGGAAACCAAGGCACGTTGCAGTTGCTCACTCGGTTCCTGCGCAAAACCGACGCACAGCATCAAAAGGGTGGGAAGAATCATCGTATTCCTTCCTACCCAGCATAACCGACGCGGCTCAGATTACTCCAACCGCAATACGATCGGACTACTCCAACTGCAACCATCCATGTCCATGGCCTGGAACCAGACCTTCATCGCAGGGATTCCAGGAGGCAACTGGGGCATGACCGCAACGTAGTCAGCTGCTCCCGAGGCATCGGCAAGGATGTTCTCCTGATTCGCCGCTGGCCACAAACGTATCGGCCCGAACAATGGATCCACAACCGCCAAACCGGAACGTCCACGCCAATGGGCCTTAAGGTGAACGCCTATACCGGCGATTCCGGCCAACTGGTGGCTTGGTTCGGCATGACGCAAACGAATCTTGACCCCATGGCCTGCTTGCACATAAGCCACATCAGTGGACAAGACGACGGGTTGCTTAAATGTGGTTGGCACGAAACACAAGGCATCCAATTCAGTGCTTTGTTGGAACTGCCAATCACTCTCATGCCAACCCTGGACAATGCTGCCACCGGCCTCATCGCTGTAGACACTGGCATCATCGGCAGTTGGCGCCTGCACAGTGAACGCCATTGAGTTGCTACCTGGCAACATGGTTAAGGACTTGAGATCTCCAATGGCGGAAGCACCGCCGACGGCTTGGTCTACCCATTGTTGAACGTCCGCTTCGGTGGCGAGAATGGTTACCCCATTGGTGCTGGTATCCCATTCCAGGATGTCACCATCGCTGATGTCGCCGAGCAGGGTGCCGCCGAGATTGTTGGCAAGGGAGATTCGCAATATATCAGCACTCCAAATTGCCAAGGCATCGATGTCGATGGTGCCGGAACTAGGTTGCAGCAAGGCGTGGAGCTCATCCTCACCGAATACGACTTGGACCCCACCAGAGGTCGACAAGGTGAAGATGTCTCCGTCTTTGTAACCGTGAAAGTCGCGATCGCTCGAGAAATAGCAATCCAGCAAGGTGGGCACGGCGCCATTGGGAGGAGCAACCAAACAAATTGCATCGATGCCTGCCGGGTAATCAAACAGGCCATCGTCGTCCATATCACCAAAGTAGCTCATCCATGCATGTTGGCTGGTGTGGACCCGCGGCCAGCGGTCATTTCGATCGTGCAGCAACAAAGCTTCATCGCGACAGATGCTGTCTTGCGGCAAGCGAGAATCCGAAGTAGTCGAGGCGAGTGCGTGCGTTGGCGACGCGACACCCTGCATCAGGAGTACTGCAAGTACAGAACTAAACATTTGTCTTGATGACGTCGGTACCTTGCCCACGACACGCGCAGTTAGACTGCAACGATGATTGCCGCACTTCTTATGCAGATCATCAGTCTGGTGCCCCCTGCACCTGAGAACACGGTCGAGCCGGACCTTGCTTACCAGCGGTCGGTGAAGTTGTTGGCGGCGACCGAATCCTGGAGTGCCGAGCAATGCCAGCAATGGATTCCGAAGGATCCAACACAGGCCGCCAGCTTGTCGAACTTGATTTGTGATGGCAGCGACAGCGAAGTGCGCCTCTCTACCGTCTTAGCCGCCGGCACCATCAGTGACTCCAAGCTCGGCCGAGCTTTATGGCGACGTGCGGCGCTGGATTTCAATGAGGAACGCGTTCTGGCATGTCTGCTTGCCCCTGCCATGCCAAGCAACAACGCCTTGCCCTTGATCGCATGGATCGCGCAAGACCAGCGCCGCAGCCTAGCAGTGCGCGCTGCGGCGATTGCACGCCTGTTGGACGCCAACTGCCTTGCAGCCTGGCCAATGGCACGGCGGATGCTATGGACGGGCACCGCTGTTGACAAGAAGACCAGCATTGCCAATTGGTCGCGCAAGGGGCGCTATGAACTGCCGAAGCGAATACTGCTTTTGTCCATCCAAGGCCTACTGAAGCGACGTGACTTGACCTCCACAGATTTTGAGCCGAATGCCCCGTGGGTAGTCCAGGTCGAGCAAGTCGAAAAGCTAAATGAAATCATGAGTGCGCTAGAACCCACGCCCCCATTACCGGTGGACCGAATGCCCCAGAGTTGGAAGCGCCTATTGGATTTGAAGGAGGCGGGCAATGCCGAGGCAATCGCCAGCTTCCAATTGTTCCGCGAGTTCGCGGCCGAGCTCCTTAAAGAATAGTCTCGGCGCCTTGCGGTAGAGGTGGCGAGCAAGATGCTCCCTTAACCTTGGAATTTGCAGAAACCGCCAACGCCGCACAAAAAAAAGTGGCCTTCCCCCGCAAGGGAAAGGCCACAAGGCTAAGTGGGAACCTTAGAGAATCGCTTCTGCGAGCGAGTTGGTCAGCGTACCGCTGGTCAGGTCTGCACCTTGGGTGTAGAGAGTGAAACCAGATGCGCGACCAGGAACACCAGTGGTCATCGAAGCGGTACCAGCTGCGTCAGCAGTCAAGGTAGGCAGCCGCGAGATCGGAGCGCTCATGTCAACAGAACCGAATGGGGTCATGGTTGGGCCAGCACCGGTTAACGAGTAACCGAGGAGGACACCACCACCGGCAGTTGCGCCAGTCACGGTCAGGGTTGCGGTACCACCACCGACGAGGCCGGTTACCGTGTATGCAGGGCCGCCACCGCCGCCACCGTCAATCACTACGTTGTCGACCCACCACTCTTGAGCCCAGGTGCCGTAGAAACGGATACCGAGCTGAACGCCAGACATGCCATCGTATGCAGACAAGTCAACGCTAGGGCTGTAGGTGTCGCCGTTGTTCAGCGAAGTGTCAGTCCAAACCACATCCCAGGTTGCACCACCGTCGGTGGTAATTTCCATGTTGGAAACGCCGTCACCCAGTGAGCTTGGGTGGTTGGCCAAGTAAGCGGCCCAGTAGGTCTCGCCATCAAAGGTCAAGGTGGCACCAGAGACGCCAGTCAGGTCAAAGACAGGACTAAGCAGAGTGGTATCAACAGTACCGATACCAGCTTCGTCCTCGCACCATGCGCGACCGATACCATCAGGAATCCAACCGACACCGATGTGTGCGTTGTTGTTTGTTTGAACCCAACCCGTTGGCGGGACACCAGAAGAGAAGTCCTCGGAGAGAACTTGGGAAGAAGCCGAACCTGCAAGTAGAGCTACGGCAGCAAGAGAGAGAATTGTTTTCATTGGGGTATTTCAGGGGCAAGAAGCCCTCAATTAAGCGGGCGTTGGACAAACAGCATTTGTCCCGTTTATCAACATTACCAGGAAATCGGATTCCAGGATGTTCCAAATTCTTGATATTTCTTCCAAAGTCCGTCAGGGGGGGGGCGAGAGGGTCGCCTGGGCGATAGAGAGCGAAAATTACGGCAAGAAAAAGCGACCTCCCCTCAAAAAAACCAAGAGGGAAGGTCGCGGAACCTAACGCGCAAGCTTTAGAGGATGACCTCGGCGAGCGAGTTCGTCAGCGTTGAAGTTCCGAGATCTGCACCTTGGGTGTAGACGGTAAAGCCGGATGCCCGAGAAGGGACGCTCGTACTCAACGTTGCGACACCCGTTGCGTTAGCGGTCAGAGCAGGCAGCGTCGTGATTGGAGCACTCATGTCAGCAAGACCGAATGGGGTCATGGTAGGCCCAGCACCGGTCAACGAGTAACCGAGGAGGACACCGCCACCGGC
>JASMKM010000061.1 GCA_030749235.1 Planctomycetota bacterium
AACGATGCGCTGTTGGCGTAGGTTGGTCTTTCCCTTGAGGCCGCTCACAATCAGCTCCTCGAGCACCTCTTTGGGCAACATATAACGCAGCAGGTCGGAGTCGCTCTGGAGCAACTGCTCGACGGCGTAGGATGGCAAATACTCTCCCTTGGCGCGCAAAGCGGCAAGGATCGACTTCATGCCGTCGGGATGCCACTCCGAACCGAAGGATAACAACACGATGCCACCGAAGGCCCAATGCTCGGATTTCCGATACCACTTGTTCAGCGCCTGGGCACGAAAGAGGTCCGAGCGGGTGAACTCGATAGGCTCGTCCTCGACCGACCAATAGAGTTCCTCCTCGTCGTCCTCGGCCTGAGCGGCAGCGAATGGCACCGCCTGAAGCCCAGCAGGCGACCAAACGCCTGTAACGCACAGGATTATCCAAGTCAGCAGGTGTTTCTTCTTCGACAACATCGTGCCACAGTTTACTATTACTGCCAGCCGCTCGGAAGAAGCACCCCCTTGGCGACGTCCTGTCATCATCAAGCTTTCTTTTCGTCTAGGTCCCACCCATGAAATACGTCTTTGCCGCATTCCTTCTTCCCGCAATCATCGGGTTATCCACTTGGAGTACGCCGATCTCTGCCGCGGTCGACGACCCCCAGATTCTGCAAAACGGTGATCAGCAGAGCGGCTCCAACCTCGTGCTGATTGAGAGCCAACCCAACGACCTTGAAGGCTGGGTTGACATCGCTCCGCTCGGCAGCAACGCCACCCGTAACTCTACCGACGCCAATCCCGCAGGCCTGGTGCACCTGCCCTTCAGCGCATCCGGCGACACCAAAATCATCGTCAACATGGATTATGTCAGTTGGATTTTCACCTCGGGCACCACCACCGAGATTAAAACCATTGGTTCTCCGCAACTCAACAGCATCCAGAACGAGAAGTCGAAGACCTTGTTGATCTCCAACATCAAACAGGATCGCCTAGCCGAGGTTTATCTGGAGGGTTCGGGTGCAATGATCCCGATGGATGGGCCGGACAAGTACGTGATTAACGCAGATCTGCTCCGTTGGGCGAAGATTCCCGACGAGGCGAGTGTTAGCGTCATCAAATGATCCGCACGAAGTCTCCCTTGCCCTGCTTGGTCCTGGCGGCCTTCCTGCCGGTTCTGGGCACATGCACCAAAGGAGAGTTCGAGTCGGCGACCGAGACCAAGTTGACCGCGGACAATCCAGCTGCGGAAGGACAGCAGGGCGCTGGTAAGAAGGACACCGGCAAGCCTGCTGCAACCAAAGACCGAAAGGCCTACGAGGTCACCATCCCGCAGAGCGAGGTCAGCTTCCGCATGTTGCCGATCCCTGCCGGGAAGTTCCGCATGGGCTGCGATGCCAACGAGGAGGGCGCGGCGAAAGGCGAAAGCCCCGCTCATGACGTCGCAGTGGATGGTTTCTGGATGGGTGCCACCGAAGTCACTTGGGATGAATATCAGCTCTATCAATTCGCCACCATTCCAATGGTCGACGGTGTCACCGGCCCTACGCCACCTTATGTGCCGATGAACTTCGGTATGGGTGTGGAAGGGTATCCGGCGATCTCGATGACGCAATACGCTGCACGCCAATACTGCAAGTGGTTGTCGAAGAAGACCGGCCACTTCTATCGCCTGCCGACCGAGGCCGAATGGGAATACGCCTGCCGCGCGGGCAGCCAAACGCCTTTCCATTTCAATGATGCCAGCGACCTTGATGACTACGCCTGGTACTTCGACAACAGCAACGATGCCTACCACCCCGTCGGCCAGAAAAAGCCCAACGCCTTTGGCCTCTTTGACATGCATGGCAACGTCGCCGAATGGGTGATGGATGGCTTCGACGCCGATCTTTACGCGCAACGCGCCGCTACTGGCGAAGAAATCGCAAATCCCTTGCATTGGGCCACCACCGAATATGGCCGCATAGTACGCGGCGGCGGTTGGGATGACGACCCGAAGATGCTCCGCAGTGCAGCCCGCCACGTATCGAAGGATGCATGGAAGGACCAGGATCCACAGCTCCCCAAGAGTATCTGGTACCTAACCAGCGCGCCTTGGGTTGGCTTCCGCGTGGTGCGTCCCTTCGTCGAACCGAGTGCCGAGGCTCAGGAACGTTCTTGGGAGACGCAGATTGGTTTCATCCAGGAAATCCAGGAACGGCAAAGACGCGGCCAACGCTGAAACCTCTTGCCCCTAAGATGGTCGACATGGATCGTCGACTCTTCATCAAGTCCTCCACTTCCGCCTCATTGGCCGCACTGATGGTCGGCCGCGGCTTTGCCCAAACCACCCTCGGCCCCCTTTTCGAAGGTAATGCACCGGCAGGCAACGCCGCGGGCAATGTCGAACTGCGCATTGGCTTAATCGGTTGCGGAGGTCGTGGTACCGGTGCGGCAGCGCAGGCCATGGCTACCGAAGGTGGCGTGCGTCTGGTCGCCATGGCCGACGCCTTCCAAGACAGGCTGGAATCATCCCTGAAGACCTTGCAGCAGTACCACCCCGATGTGGTCGACGTGCCTAAGGAGCGTCGCTTTGTCGGCTTCGATGGCTACCGCAAGGTGATTGACTCCGACGTCGACGTACTGGTAATCGCCACTCCGCCGGGCTTCCGCCCAATCCATTTCGAGGCCGGCATTGACGCCGGCAAGCATGTGTTCATGGAGAAGCCATTGGCGGTCGATGGTCCAGGCGTGCGCAAGGTTCTGGCTGCTGCGCAAGTCGCCAAGCAAAAGCAGTTAAAGGTTGGCGTCGGCTTGCAACGGCACCATCAGAAGCCATACATCGAATGCGTGCAGCGTCTGCATGATGGCGACATCGGTCGCATCACCTTGTTGCGAACCTACTGGAACTCCGGCGGCGTATGGGTGCACCCACGTGAAGAAGGCCAGACCGAGATGGAGTATCAGATGCGCAACTGGTATTACTTCAACTGGTTGTGCGGTGATCACATCGTCGAACAACACATCCATAACCTCGATGTTGGCAACTGGATTATGCAAGGTTATCCCACCAAGGCCCAAGGCCAAGGCGGTCGTCAAGTGCGCACCGGCATCGATCACGGCGAGATCTATGACCACCACATGGTCGAGTTCAGCTACAAGGACGGTACGCGCATGTTGTCACAATGTCGTCATCAACCCGGTTGCTGGTCACCGGTCGAGGAGCATGCCCACGGCACCGAAGGCACCGCCGACGTCAGCCGTGCACGCATCCATCGTTACGACAAGGACAAGATCCATTGGCGCTTCAAAGGCGACTCCAAGGACCCTTATCAAGTCGAGCATGACCGCTTGTTCGCAGCCATCCGCAACGGCACGCCACATAACGAAGCCGAATACGGTGCGATGAGCACCATGACCGCAATCCTCGGGCGCATGGCCACCTATTGCGGCAAGGAAGTCACAATGAAGGATGCGCTGGCATCGGAGTTGGCCTTGATGCCATCGGCCTATGCCTTCGATGGCATCCCGCCGACGGTACCCGATAGTGCTGGAGGTTATCCGATTCCGATTCCTGGCGTGACCAAATCCTACTAGGCAGGCATCGCAATCAGGCCGCTGCCTCAATGTGCGAGCAGTCGGTGTTATAGCTGAAAATCCACCAACAGCGGCCAGTGGTCGGAGCCAACTTCAGCACCGACCTCGCGGTTGACGATGCGGATGCCTGGGGTGTGCAAACAGTGGTCGATAGGGATTGCCATCCACTTCAGGAAGGTTGGCCAGGTTGGTTGCAGGCCAAAGCCCACGCTGGAATCCTTCAGTTCGGATTCGACCAACAGGCGCCGGAATGGGAAGCACCATGGCGTAGCGTTCAGGTCGCCGATGACTAAGGTGTCATGCGGCAGGTCGGCGATTGCCATTGGCAACCGTTCAAAGGACTCGTCGCGTCGGCGGGCAAGGGCCCTACGGCTCGGTGGGACGAAGTGCACCGCCAACACATGGAAAGGATTGCCGCTGTTGTCGAAGGTGGTCAACAGGGAAGGAATCTTGCCGCCGAGGTCAATAACCTCAAAGGCACTCCACGGCAACTTGCTAAAAATCGAGATGCCGAAGTTGTCCTCGCGCGGTCGAGTTTCGATGTAGGGATAATCCACCGCCAGATCCTTCTCCAGTTGCGCCTGCCACCAGGAGTTGACCTCTTGGAAGACCACGATCTGTGGCTGCGCATCGTGGACTGCCTGGCGCACCGCCTCGGCCTGTTTGTTCTTCGACAGCAGGTTGATCGACATCGCGCGGATCGACGTAGCTTCTGCCGCATGGGCCTCTTTTGTGCCGCTACCAAGAAACAACGGCGCGATCAGAAGCAAGTTGAAGACGCCGAAGCTAGCCACCACGCCAGCTTGTCGCTTGTGCTTCAGGGCCAACAAGGAAAGCGAAGCAAGGATCAACAGCACCAGGTACTGCAGCCGGAAATGCGACATCAGGTCAAAGGCCCAATAGGAACCTCCCAACAGGCCCAGCAGGCTCACGACGCCGACACCCATGCCAGCCAGGTACAGCAACCGCGGCAGCATTAAAAGGGTTCGTAAGTCGCCAGGCTGGGATCGGCAGGATCGATGGTGCGCTTCTCGGTGGCCGACTTATACGACGCCATCAACAGACGCATGACCTCTACGCCATCATGAAAGGTCAACTTCGGCTCGCAGCGTCCAAGGAATGCATTGACGAAATGGCGGTTCTCGCCGGCATAGCCGTAGTGGGCCGGCTCGTTCGGCACCAGCGGCATTTGCCCCTGCTCGGCGTTCTGCTTCTCGACCAGGTCCTCGCCGGCTTCGCCATGCACCTCGCGCGAGAAGAACACCTTGACGCCGGCATCGGCCATGTCGACGTCGAGCGAATACTCCGGCCCCATCAACTGGAAGCTATGGCGCAGGCCGGCACCGACGTAGCACCAGGAGGAGGAAGTTTCAGTCAGCAGAATCTGGCCATCTTCAGTGCGCCATTTGACGGTGGCACGCGCAAAATCCTCGCTGTGGTCGGCAGCCCAGTCGACCTGCCCGCCGAAGCGGTCACCGAGTTGCTTGGCATAGGTCGGATGGGTCCACTTGAGATTCTCGCACGAAGCCGAGACCTCGATTGGCACCAAGCTATCGCGTGCCGCACCAGGTTCGGTCAACAACCATCGCGCCGCTTCGATGCTATGGCACATCATGTCGAGCAGCACCCCACCGCCGGCGATCGATGGTTGCCAAAACCACGCCGAGTGTGGACCGGCATGTTCCTCAGCGGCGCGCGCCAAGTAAGGCCGTCCGGCGATGCCTGCACCGCGGCGCCACAGGACCTCCTTGCTACGCACCAAGGATGGCGCGAAGAGCATGTCCTCCAGGTAGCCGGTGGGTACACCAAGCTCGTCGGCGATAGCCTTGACCTCGATGGCTTCGGCAAGGGTGCGGGCCAGTGGCTTCTCGAGGCAAATACCTAGCAAGGGTGTGGTGCGCTTGGCAGATCCGGCACGCACCTGCTCCATCACCGACACGCGGGTGTCGTTGCGGGCGCAAATCCAGACAGCGTCGATCTCCGCACTGGCAACCATTTCCTCCGTGGATGCGTAGGCCTTTGCCTCGTGACCGACCCCCAGAGATTTTGCGAGGTCAACAGCCTCTTGTGACGAGGTCATGCTGAGACTGGCCACGCCGGCGACGCTGACGTCACGGACCTCGACAAGGGACTGAATGTGGAAACGGCTGATGAAGCCGCCTCCGATGAAACCGATTCTCAAGGGAGTTGCCATTTCTTCAGGTTCCTCAGGAATGTACTGGGTCAAGGATTACGTAATCCATCGAGATGCACCTCGCGCTCGCCGCGTGGGTAGAAGGCCAACATGAATACCACGCAGGCCAGCGCAATCCACATCGGCACCGAGAACAACTTGGTGTAGTTCATGACGCCATCTTCCTTCGCCCAGTTGCCGACAATGTTGGCGGCGAACCAGCTGCCGACGATGATGCCAACGCCGACAATCACCAGGTTGTAGAGGTTCTGTGCGCTTGCGCGGACGTCGTCAGTGGTCTGCTCATCGACCACCATGAAGGCAACGAAAATGAAGCAACCAAAGCATAGGCCGTGCAGGGCCACGCCGAATAGCACTGCGAACATCGAGTCGCCCATGTATGCGAACAGCGCCATGCGCGCGGCATAAGCTAGCAGGCCGAAGGTCAGCAGAGACTTACGAGACACGCTCTTGGCCACGAAAGGAATCACCGCCAGCACCGCAATCTCGGCCATCTGACCGATCGTCATCAGTCCACCTCCACCCACGCCCAACACGCTGTTAATACTGTTGGCGTATCCCTCGGCGGCTGCATCGCTGCGCTGCAGAACGCTCAGAAACTGCGAGGTGTGGACGAAGTAGAACTGGTGGATCACGCTCAGCGGCACCGACACCAGGAACAAAGTCATCAGTGGCTGAAAACGGATTTCGCCGAGGGCTTCGAAGGTGGCGTTTTTCTTGGCCGGCGACTTGGAGGGTGGCGTATGCGGCAAGCTCAGGCAGTAGAAGCCCATCACCATGCCGAGGATGGCCGACAACTTGAAGGCATCGGCACGGCCAGCATCTTGTGCGGCGGCGATGACCTCGGCGGTTGCATCGGCAGGCGTATGCATATGCAGTAGCCACTGGCCGACCGCGATGCCGACGGCGATCCAGCCGATGGTGCCCCACAGGCGGATTGGACCGAAATCACGATCGCGGTCCTCTAGATGATGGAAGGCCAAGCTGTTGGTGAGCGCCAAGGTCGGCGCATAGACCAAACCGTAGACCAGCGACAACCACAAGAAGCTGCTGTAATCCGCGGTGGTGGCCAACATCCACACCAAGCCGGCTCCGATGACGTGACAGGCAGCCAGGAACTTCTCGGTGGCCAACCAACGGTCAGCCACCTGACCGGCCAGGAAGGGACCCAAGATGGCCCCCACCGCGCCGGCGGCCATGATGGTTCCCACCTGATCAAGAGTGAAGCCACGGTGCCCCGTCAGAAATGGGTAGAGCAACGGCAACCACGCCCCCC
>JASMKM010000062.1 GCA_030749235.1 Planctomycetota bacterium
GTGCCGTCGGGGCTGGATGGACAGTCCTTCTTGGTGGCTTGGCGCGGCTCTTGACTTCCGTTGTACTCACTCTCAGATTCGACGCACAAAATGTCTTTTGTGACCAACCCAGCGACTAATCCCTCGGGCCCTACTGACGACACCCTGTTCGACCTGGGGATTCGCCATATCGCTGCTTTCGGTAGCGCGTGCATTCTGCTCGTCGGCCGCTGGTCCTTCGATCGCCTAAACCTGCAAAACCTCGACCTCAGCTGGGTTCCAAGCCTGCGTGCCTTGGGCATTGTCTTCCTGGCGCTACTGACCCTCCACTGCGTGGCCAAGAAGCCGCGGATTTCGCGGAATTCCTACATCATTCCGCTGGTCGCCTTCCTTGGCTGGATGATGGTGACCGCTCTGTGGTCCCCACAGCCTGAGGCTGCCAACGAAAAGCTTGCCGACGTCGCCCTACTGGGCATCTTCCTAGTCTCCTTCCATCAGCTCGCGATTCGAATTGGCACCGATCGCTTCCTTGCCCTATTCGCGCGCTACTTCCTCCTTCTCCTCGGCTTACTTACCGCCTCTGCCCTATTCCACCTCAATCTCGCCGACACCCATATCGTCGGGCCAGTCAACCGCAAGATCTTTGTGCTCGGCAGTGGGCCGAACGTCTTCGGCCGTAACATGGCACTGCTTACCATCTTCCTGCTAATCCAGATGAAGCGGGGCTGGCTCACGCCGGTGTCGATTGGGGTTGCCGGCATCTCCACCTTTCTGGTCCTGCTTTCCGGCTCGCGTGGAGCCCTTCTCGAGCTCATCATCGGGTTGCTCTTTACCTTGGTCTTTATCAAGCGGTCGGTGTGGCTGCGCATCGCGATTCCGCCGCTGCTACTTATTCCACTGGCTTTGACTGACGTCTACCAAAGCCTGATGTGGAACCCTCCTGACGGGACCGCCGAGGTCGAGGAGTCGACCAGGGAGAGCCTTTGGGGGCAGACTTTGGATGTCTTAGATAATCGGGTGATGCACCACACCGTGAAGAACTTCCATGACTCCTCGCGCACAGATCTATTCGCCACAGCCCTCCAGATGGGGATGGGTAACCCCATCGGTGGAGTGGGCTTGGGTGGTTACCAGTGGGAGAACCCTGCCAAGACCGTAGTCCTCCACTACCCTCATAACCTAGTCGCTGAGGCTTGGGCGGAGGGTGGCGGCATTGGCCTAATCCTCCTGCTGGTCATCGGTATCCGCTTTGCCTGGCGCTTCCTCCCCACAATCCGCTCCACATGGGGGCTGCTCTCGGCGGGCGTTCTGGTGAGCGGCATCTTTTCCATGCTGAGCGGCGACATCTATGACAGCCGCGTGCTCCTGTGCTTAGCACTAGCATGGATGCTCAAGCACGACTCCATTCCGATTTCCCCCGTCGCCGGACGACCACAGCCCAATAGTGGCGAGTTGTCCTTGCCCTTCGCACCCCGCTCCTGAGATGGCACGCATCTACCTATCGCCCCCGCACATGGGCCCGGAAGAACGTCAACTTCTTCTCGAGGCCTTCGATTCGAACTGGATTGCCCCGCTCGGACCCATGGTCGACGCTTTCGAGAGCGAATTCGCTTCCTACGTGGGTGCCCAACATGCAGCCGCCTTGAGCTCCGGCACCGGTGCGATTCACCTCGCGCTGCTGTTGCTTGGTGTCGGCGCCGGCGACCGTGTCTATGTCCCTTCGTTAACCTTCTCCGGCAGTGCCAACCCGGTGGCTTATTGCGGTGCCGAACCAGTGTTCCTGGATGTGGAGCGACGCACCTGGAACTTATGCCCTGCGGTTCTGGCCGAGGCACTCGAGGAAGACGCGCGTAAGGGCAACCTGCCGAAGGCGGTTATGGTGGTCCACCTCTACGGTCAAGCCGCCGAGATGGACGACATTGTGCCGTTATGCAAGAAGTATGGGGTACCCATCATCGAAGACGCGGCCGAGGCCGCCGGCACCCTGTACCGCGGGCGTCATGTCGGCAACGACAGCGAGTTCGGCATCTTCAGCTTCAATGGCAATAAGATCATGAGTACCAGCGGTGGTGGCATGTTGGTCGGCTCGAATCCGGAGTTAATCCAGCGCGCACGATTCCTGGCCACCCAAGCGCGTGAACCCGCCGCGCATTATCAGCACGAGGTCATCGGCTACAACTACCGCATGTCCAACCTGCTAGCTGCGGTCGGCCGCGGACAGCTACGCGTGCTGGAGGATCGCGTCGCCGCACGCCGCACCAATTTTGACGACTACCAAGAGCAGTTGGGTGGAATCCCCGGCCTGTCCTTCCCAACCGAACCCGATGGTGATCGCGCCACGCATTGGCTAACAGTCATGCAGATCGACCAGAAGGCCTTAGGCGCCAGCCCCGAGGACATTCGCTTGGCACTCGAAGAGCAAGACATCGAAGCGCGCCCCCTGTGGAAGCCGATGCATATGCAGCCGGTGTTCCGCGATTGCCAGGCCTTCGGATGTGAAGTCGCCGAAGACCTGTTCGCCAATGGCCTGTGCCTACCGAGCGGTTCGGCACTCGCCGCCGACGACCGCCAACGCGTGATCGAATCGGTCGCCGCGGTGGCGAAGGAAATGGCGTAGGGAACCGAAGAGGCCGTAGCCTTCCGGATGCACGGGTTAGCCCTCATCTAACCCGCCGGCAGCGAACGCGTCGGGTTGGTCGGTAGCTCAACGATGAACTCCGAGCCCACGCCGGGTTCGCTGCGTACGCTGATGCGTCCACCCATGCGGCGCAACAGGTTGCGCACGATCGCTAGGCCTAAACCGGTTCCGCCACTGGCGCGCGAATGGGCGACGTCGCCACGGAAGAAACGCTCGAAGATATGCGGCAGGGTCTCGGGGTCGATGCCTGGGCCGGTGTCCTGCACCGAGATCGCAACCACTCCCTGCGTCGGCGCGAAGCTCCTCACGGTGACAGATCCCTGGCGCGTGTAGGTCACCGCGTTCAACACCAGGTTCTGGATGACGGTGAGTAGGGAGAAGTGATCGGCGATCAACTCAGCGCAGCTCGGGTCGGTGGTCAGCTTCAGCTGCAGCTCCTTGTCACTGGCGCGTTCCTGTAGGTTATCGATGACCTCCTGCAGCACCGCATCCAGGTCCAGCAGGCTCGGCGCCGGACTCCAATCCGGATCGTCGGCGCGCGCCAAGCGCAGCAGGTCGTCGGTCATGTTAGACAGGCTGACGGCGTTCTTGCGCGCGCGTTCGAGCAGCTCACCGCGCTTGTCGTCCTCCACCACATCGACCAGGTCCAACATGCCAAGAATGGCAGCAATCGGAGTCTTCAATTCATGGCTAGCGTTGGCGACGAAATCGCGGCGACGCTTATCGACCAGGGCACCGACGCGGATGTCGCGCAGGATCACCACACGTCGGCCGCCGCCTAAGGGTGCGAGAGTGACCTCGACGCTGCGTGGCTCCTCATCATCCTGCCCAAACTCCAAGGACTGGCGCAAAGTCTCTTCGATGCTGGCGCGCTTAGCCAGGCCCAACAGAACTTGGTGACGCGTGAAGGCGGAGAACATGGTCTCTGTAGGTTCAGGTACCGGTTCAGCGTCGAGCAGGACGGCGGCGGCGGGGTTCGCGTAGAGGACCTGCTTGCGATGACCAATCAGCACCACGCCTTCGCTCAACAACTCGAGGCTCTTGCGTAGCGCCAAATTCTGGCGCTTCTCGGTCTCGACCTGCTCTGTGAGAGCGTTCTGTTGCACGCGAGCATGCCACCAAAGCACCGCCAGGCAAGCGGCGGCTACGGCGAGTAGGACGATGGGCAAGGAAGGCAAGGGCGAAGTTGGCGCTACTCAGGGAAGCGGTCGGAGAACCGATAGCCTACCCCACGCACCGTCTCGATCTGGCTGCCGCGCTCCGCAAGTTTGCGCCGCACTGACTTCACGTGCGTGTCGATGTTGCGTTCGGTTACGATCACGCTGGTGCCGACGGTGCCGTCGAGCAGTTCCGCGCGTCGGAATACGCGACCGGGGCGGGCGGCCAAGGTCTGTAGCAACTTGAACTCCGTCGGCGTGAGCTGGATGGGTTCGCCATCACCGACGCGCACCTCGAAGCGCTCCGGATCGATGACCATGTCGCCGACCAAGATCTTGCGTTCCGAAGAGATCTGGCTGCGACTCTCGCGGCGACGCAACAGGCCACGCACACGAGCGACAAGTTCGCGGGGGCGAGCGGGCTTGCATACGTAATCGTCGGCACCCAGGCCGAGACCGAGAACCACGTCGGACTCGTCCGACTTGGCGGTCAGCATGAGGATGGGTACCTGCGCAAAGGCATCGTCGGCGCGCAGTTGACGGCAGACTTCGAGGCCATCGAGCTTGGGCAGCATTAAATCCAAAACAATAAGATCTGGAGCATGCCGACGCGCCTTGGAGAGGGCCTGCTCCCCATCACTGGCCAAGACCGGTCTGAAGCCGTCTGTCTCGAAGGTTAGCTGCAGGACCTCAAGCAGGTCTGGATCGTCTTCGACTAGAAGGAGGGTCTTCTTCTGCACATCGTCCATGGTCGCTCCGGTGGATGAAGTCCGCGTTAAGACTTTGTGCAGTTTACGTGAAGTCGATTTAGCGTGGGGCGCGATGATGCGTTAATCTGTGCTTATGCTCGCCTTCGACCCCGCGATTCTCCTGCCGAAACTGCGGTGCCCAGTCAGTCACCAGCCCCTCAAGTTGATTGCTGAAGAATGCCTGGTTTCCACCGATGCGGAAACGCGTCTCCGCTACCCCATCGTGGATGGCATTCCGGTGCTGCTCGAAGAAGAAGCCACCGCCCTCAGCGAATCTGATTGGCAAAGCCTCATCGACCGGGCCGATGACTGACACCATCTTCGCCAAGATCCTGGCCGGCGAGATCCCTGCCGATTTCGTCCATCAGGATGAGCTGTGTGTGGCTTTCGAAGATATTGCCCCACAAGCCCCGGTGCATATCTTGGTCATCCCGCGGAAACCACTGACCAGCCTGCATGCGGCCGCCGAAGAAGACGGCAATCTGTTGGGGCATCTATTGCGAACATGCTCTAAGGTCGCGGAAGCCGCTGGATTGGCGGAAGATGGATATCGAGTCGTGACCAATATCGGTGAAGATGGCGGCCAAGCTGTCGAGCACCTGCACTTCCATGTCCTGGGCGGTCGCAGTCTGACCTGGCCTCCTGGATAAACATGAAGTCGGCCTTCGCAAAGAAGACCGACTTCCTTAAGCAGGATTCACCAACGCGCACCCGTGAGCTGAGGCCGGGTTTGCTGTTTCCTTAAATCTGCTCTACATCTTGGCTGGCTGGCCGACGGCGACGTGGGGCCTGTTCGCCTTGTGGCTGTTGTTGCTGATTACGCTGTTTGCGCATCTTGCGCATCGCGGCACGAAGGGCTTCGCGTTCGGCCTGGTTCAGGGCGCCGTCGCCGTCGGCATCGAAACGCCTCAGCATTTGTTCACGATCCGGGCGCTGCTGCTGACCACGGCCTTGGCCCTGCTGCTGGCCACGTTGACCGCGCTGACCCGGCTGTGCC
>JASMKM010000063.1 GCA_030749235.1 Planctomycetota bacterium
ACGAGGCTGACCACCACGGTGCCACCTGGTCTGGATCCTAGGATACGGGCCTTAACCTTGGCACCAAAGTCAGGGCGATCTAGATTGCGTTTAGCCTTATCGGCAGCATAACTTAAGTGCCGGCGGCTAGCTCCGTAGTCCGGATCTAGGCGGGAAGAAGAGGCCACGGTTGAACTTATCGGCTGGCTGCGGTTGCTTACGGCAGGGCGGAGGGCATGATTCGGGCGAGAAGACTCATCCGTGGGCAGGATTTCCATTCCCTTGACCACGGCCGGCTGCCCCTGCTGTCCTTCCTGTGCATCTTCGCGCAATTCCAGCGGGAACTCCGAGGGCAGCCTTTCACCATTGGAAGTTAAATCTGCCTGCCCCTGATCTGCCAGCGGAGGATAGGAATTGCCCTGCAACTCGTGCGATCCCATGGTCAATGGATCGGAGCCGATTCGGAAGCCGGATTCCTCGATGATGACAACTGAGGCATTGCTCAGATTCGGTAGAGGCAAACTGTCGTCGTACTGATTAACGCCAACAGGGCCCACAGATCCTTCTGATGGCGAAACTTTTGCTATACCCCTCCCTGCAAGGAAGTTGCTAATGAATGAGAAGGTTAGGAGGACGATACCAATCCAAACCAACACGAAATTAGGTCGTTGCGCGGAGAAGCTCATCATTTTGGGGACGGAGTCAGGATTATTTTAGTTCCAAAAAGATCGGAAGACCCTTTCCGCCATCTTTGGGCCATCGTAGGCTATCGCGTTTGCCGGACAGAGTAACCCCATGAAAGTTCACGAATACCAAGGTAAAGAGGTTCTCGAGCGCTACGGCGTTCGCACCCAGCGTGGAATCGTTGTCGACACCCCAGAACAGGCTGCAGAGGCTTTCACTCAGCTTGGAGGTGCGTTGGCGGTGGTTAAGGCGCAAATTCATGCAGGCGGCCGCGGCAAAGGTGGCGGCGTCAAGCTAGTCAAGAGTGCTGAGCAGGCTGCGGAAGTCACTGGCAACATGCTAGGCATGATGCTGAAGACACACCAAACTGGCCCCGAAGGCCAAGAGGTGCGCAAGGTATTCGTCTGCGAAGGCCTCGATCTAGAACGTGAACTGTATGTGGGAATCGCCCTCGACCGCGCTATCGGCAAGCCAGTCCTGATGGTGTCAGCTGAAGGTGGCGTCGAAATTGAGACCATCGCCGTTGAGCGTCCCGAAGCGCTGCTGAAATTACCGATTGATCCGCTGATGGGTTTACAAGCTCACCAAGCACGTCGCGCTGCTTTCTTCCTCGGTTTTGAAGGAACGTTAATGAAGAAGGCCGTACCTTTCTTGATGGCGTTGGCCGAGGCCTATCTTGAGCTGGACTGCGAAATTGCTGAGATCAACCCCTTGGTTGTCACTGAAGACGAAGAGGTCGTGGCCCTTGATGCAAAGATTAACTTCGATTCCAACGCCATGTATCGGCACAAGGACATCGCTGCAATGCGCGACGAGCATGAGGAGGACCCCAAAGAGATTGCCGCTTCCAAGTTCGATTTGAACTACATTGCCTTGGACGGCTCAATTGGTTGCATGGTGAACGGCGCTGGTTTGGCGATGGCGACCATGGACACGATTCAGCTGCATGGTGCAGCTCCGGCCAACTTTCTTGATGTCGGCGGTGCCGCCACCGAAGAAAACATTACCGAGGCCTTCCGGATCATCCTCTCAGATGAGAACGTAAAGGGCATTCTTGTGAATATCTTCGGGGGCATTATGAAGTGCGACGTGGTCGCACGCGGCGTCATCGGTGCGGCTCGCGCCGTCGATCTTCATGTTCCACTGGTGGTGCGCCTCGAAGGCACCAACGTCCAAGAAGGGCGCAAGCTACTCGAAGATAGTGGCCTCGACATAACCCCGGCTTCCTCGCTAGACGAAGGCGCCACGCTCATTTGTAAGGCCGTCAAAGCCTCAGTCTAGGAATTAAATCATGGCCATCTTCATTACCGAAGAAACCAAAGTCATCTGCCAGGGCTTCACTGGCAAAAATGGCACCTTCCACAGCGAACAAGCTCTTGCTTATGGCACCAATCTGGTGGGTGGGGTGACCCCAGGGAAGGGCGGCGAGATCCATCTCGGTCTACCTGTGTTCAACACTGTTGCCGAGGCGGTCCTAGAGACTGGCGCCGAGGCCTCGGTGATCTACGTCCCAGCTCCATTCGCAGCGGATTCCATCCTCGAGGCCGCCGAGGCAGGCATCAAGATGATTGTCTGCATTACCGAAGGTATTCCGGTAATGGACATGATGAAGGTCAAGGCCGCCATCAAAGAATCCGGCGCACGCTTGATTGGCCCGAACTGCCCCGGTGTCATCACTCCCGGCACCGACGGTGGCTGCAAGATAGGCATCATGCCAGCCTACATCCACAACCCAGGCACCGTTGGCATTGTCAGCCGCTCCGGCACCTTGACCTACGAGGCCGTCTGGCAGGTCACCAACGAGGGCTTGGGGCAGTCCACGTGCGTCGGCATTGGTGGCGATCCGATTCCGGGCACCAACTTCATCGACGTGCTGCGTGCCTTCCAAGATGATCCGAACACGGATTCGATCATCATGATTGGCGAGATTGGTGGCACCGCCGAGGAAGAAGCTGCGGAATTTATCAAGGAATCCGTGACTAAGCCCGTGGTCGGATTCATTGCCGGTCGCACCGCCCCTCCGGGCAAGCGCATGGGACATGCTGGGGCCATCATCTCTGGTGGCAGCGGTACGGCAGATTCTAAGATCGCCGCCCTCGAGGCAGCGGGTGTACGCGTATCGCCGACGCCCTCCGACCTAGGAACCACCTTGGTCGCCCTGCGAAAGGACAAGGGGCTTTCCTGATTCTTGATGAAAGCGGAATCGGCAAGGTTTTCCTTCCGCCATCCGCGGACTGGGGAGTGGGCTCATAATCTCGCTCACTCTCTCCAGGAAGAATCCTGGGGCACTTATTTGCAGCCTTCGTGGGACTACCTGCGCAACCACCAGGACCTCCTGCTGCAGGTTGCAGAGGTCGGCTTTGGGCGTGGTTTCAATATCGCTGAGCTGCTGCGCCGTGCGCGATTAGACATGCCGCAGAAGTCATGGCAGATCTCTGCTTTTGAGCCCCAACCTGAAGGCCTGGAGCCATGGGGCGAAAAACCTGATTTCCTTGCGGATTGGCTGCCATGGTGGGGCCAGGCCAGTGGCTTCCATGAGTCCATCGAGGACAGATGGAAGTTACAGATCCACACTGCCACCGGCCAGCAGGCGGAAATCTGGCCAAGACGATCCCTGCATCTAATCCTGCTCGATCTATTCTCTCCTGGGCGCCATCCGGAGCAATGGAAAGAACCTCTGTTCGAGAACCTCAGCGCGGCAGCCTTGCCGGGAGCCCAGCTAACCAGCTATTCCTGTGCCCGCCTAGTACGTGATAGGCTGCAGCGCAGGGGATGGGAGACCCAGATTCTGAGGGCTCAGGGGCAACGAGATACTTTGCACGCGGTTTTCCACCCTGAAAGGTCCACCGGCCACGTTAGAATAAATCCTTAGACCATCATGAAACTGACTCCTCGTCATTACGCACTGCTACCGATTCTGGCACTCACCTTGCCAAGCTGCATGCTCGGTGGGACCGAGATTGGCATGATAGCTCTCGTGGTCATCCTGCTATTCGGTGGCGCCAAGCTCCCGCAACTCATGCGTGGCATGGGCTCCGGTATCAATGAGTTCAAGAAGGGTCTCAAAGAAGGCGACCCAAGTTTGGACGATGGCTCGGATGGCGACGACAAGGAAGACGACGTCACCAAGAAAGACGCGGAATAGGCGTGACCAAGTTTTTGGACTGTCCGGCCGAACGATGGACAGCCCTATTATTGGCCGGTGGGCAGTCCAAGCGGATGGGAACTGACAAGCGCCATCTTGTACCGAAAGCCCTGAACGGGCGCAGCCTGATGGAGCACAGTGCCGATCTGTTGGCGGCCTTGTGCGGGCACCTCCGGATTCTTGTCTCTTGCGACACCGAGGCAGACCTGCCGCCAGCCTTCATACCAATCGTCGACCGCCTTCCCGGGCAAGGCCCGTTGCCGGCAATCAACGACGGGCTGCGAGAGCTGCAGACGCCATTCGCCTTGATTCTGCCGGTGGACATGCCTTGCCTTGAGAAAAGCCGCCTGAGAGCCTGGATGCAATCCTTCGAGGCCATGGTCGACCGTCATGCACAGTTCAGCCTGGATGAAAACCAGAGGCCGACCTTCCCACTGCTGCTGCGCAAGGAATTCCGTACCAGCTTGGCGGTCGAGCTAGAGGGCGGGCAAGTAAGATTGTTTCAGGGCTTACGCGCTGCTGGGGCAGTCGCTTTAGCGCCTGATCGGCAAGGGGCCGAAGGCTGTAGCCTCAATCCATTCCTCAACCTCAATCGGCCTGCTGATCTTGAGCGGCTGGAATCGGACATTTCATCGTCCCAACCATGACATCTGGAACCACCGCCACCGACACCCTCCAGGTGTTGCTTTCCTCGGTTCAATCCGACCTAGATCAGGTGGAAGCTTGGCTAGAGAAGCACCTGATGGATGGCCCTGTGGAGCTGGCGCCGTTGCTGCAACATGTGGCTCGCTTCCGTGGCAAGCGCCTGCGCGCGGCCTATGTACTGATGATCGCCAATGCCTGCGGTGGAGTGCGCCCAGCCCACATCGAAGTGGCAGGCATAGTCGAGATGATTCACGCAGCCACCTTGATCCACGACGACATGCTGGATGAAGCCGTGCAGCGCAGGCAACTGGATTGCGTGCATGTCGAGTGGGGGCCGCACACTGCAGTCTTGTTGGGGGATTGGGTTTACAGCCAGGCCTTCCTCGCCAGCACCAGCATGGAGGATCAGGAGTGCTCGCGAGTGCTGGCGGAAGCCACCAGCCGAGTGTGCGCCGGAGAGATGTTCCAGAATCTAACGCGGCGTGATTTCGAGCTGTCGGAAGCCGACTATTTCTCGCAAGTTGATGGCAAGACGGCAGCGCTGTTCGAGGCTGGTGGCCAGTTGGCCGCCTATTACGCCAACGCACCGAAAGATCAACAGCATGCTGCCGCCCGCCATGGGTTATTGTCAGGACGCGCCTTCCAGGTGGTTGATGACTTGCTGGATTTAGAAGGGGACGAAGACAAAGTCGGCAAGTCACTTGGCACGGATTGGGCTCGCGGCAAGATGACTCTGCCGGTGATCCGCCTGCGGGATACCCTCGATGCAGGCTCCCGTCAGCAATTGCGGCAAAGCTTCGCCTCCGATTCGGTGCGGGAGGAATTGACCACTGGCCCCCACGCTGCGCAGCTGCAACAAGCGGTGGCGGCCTGTCGCACCGAAATTGAAGACATGCTCGAACAAGCCGCCCAACAGCTAAATGCCCTACCAGAACGCGACATCGCCGATGATCTCGGCAAACTCACGCGCTTCCTCGGGCAACGTAAGCGCTAAGAGCGGCTTGTTGATCCTGATTGGCGAAAAGCACCTGCCCCTTGATCGTCCCGGGCGGTGATTGCTCAGTTGGCGTAGGCCTCGAATGTATTCTGTAACAACATGGCGATGGTCATCGGGCCGACGCCACCAGGCACAGGCGTGATCCAGGCCGCACGCTGCGCAGCTGCATGGTACTCCACGTCGCCGACCAACTTGCCTTCCTCGTTGCGGTTAATGCCCACATCGAGCACCACTGCACCAGGCTTAACCCAATCGCCACGCACTAACTCGGGCACGCCCACAGCAGCCACAACGATATCGGCGCGCCCCACCTCGGCGGCGAGATCGCGGGTGCGTGAATGGCAGATAGTTACCGTCATATGACGCTCTAGCAGCAATAAGGCAATCGGCTTGCCGACAATGTTGGAACGACCAACCACCACCGCGTGCCGGCCCATTAAGTCGAGGCCACATTCATCCAGAAGGGACATGATTCCCTTCGGCGTACAGGGCACTGGCGCCTTGCGGCCTTGCATCAACGCACCTTGGTTAAATGGGTGGAAGCCGTCGGCATCCTTGGCCGGATCGATGGCGGCAAGTACCGCGTTCTCGTCGTAATCGCCACCCTTGGGTAGCGGCAGTTGCACCAGGATTCCATGAACTTCGGGATCGTTGTTGAGCTTTTGAACCAGCTCCAACAATGCGGCTTGGCCGATATGCTCATCCAACTCGTGATGGATTGTGGTGATGCCGACCTTCCCGCAGGCACGGCGCTTGTTGCGCACGTAGACATGAGACGCCGGGTCGTTGCCGACCAGCACCGTGGCCAGCCCTGGGGCTGGTAATCCAGCATTGCGCTTGGCTTCGACCTGTTCTTTCAGTGAATCGAGAATGCGCTCTGACAGGGCCTTTCCGTCGAGCACTTGAGCTGGGGTATCCGATAGGTTCATGGTCTTCTTGGAGCTAGAATGCCAGGATTGTAGAAGCATGATGCAACTCACTCCACTGGTTAAACGGATCCTCATCGCTTGGGCGGCAATTTGGGTGGTCTGCTTCCTGACCGGGACCAAAGGTCCCGGTCTTGCCGCGTGGCTAGACCTGGATCCGCGCGCTTTAGCTGGTTTTCAGCTCACGAGCCTGCCCGGCTTGGTGGCCTATTCTTTTGCCCACTCGCCCTATTCGATTTTCCACCTGCTGCTGAACGCTTGGATGTTCGCTTTGTTCGCGCCGGAGATCGAGGTACTGTTCCCGGGCAAGCGTTTCGGACTGTTCCTGCTGAAGGCTGCCTTGTGGGGGGCAGGCTTCGCACTGCTGATGTACGGCCTCTACCCGGGCCGCTTTGGGAACCCCATCATCGGTGGTTCGGGCCTAGTCTCGGCGGTGTTCGCGGCCTCGGCGGCGATGTATCCCCAACGTGTGATTAATCTGATAATCCTACGCCTGCCACTGATACATCTCTTCCTGTTCCTTGCTGCGCTGAACCTTTTGTTCTTCCTCGGTCAGATTCTCGGTACTGGAGATGGCGTGGCCCATCATGTGCATCTGGCCGGTGGCCTTGCCGGATGGCTGGCGGTAGGGGGCTTCCACCGTTTCGATGGCCCCTGGACCCGCTGGGCTGCAAAATCGGCTGCGCGCAAGGCTGCCAAGGATCAACAACGCCAGCAAGACGAAGAAGCCGAACTTGACCGCATTCTTGCCAAGATTAGCAAAGATGGATTGCCCAGCCTGACGGAAGCGGAGCGCAGTTTTCTTGAGCGCCGCTCGAAGCGCTGATTGGCGAGGTGGTGATAGACTAAGGCCATGATTCTGTCCGCTCTGATGCTCTGTTTGCCCATGATCTGTGCGGCGCCTCAGGATCCCGCCAAGGCGACTGAATTCTCGAAGGCGCTGATGGAGGCCGCCGAGGTTTCCGATACCAAGGCGATGTCTGTGGCTCTTCAAAAGTACTCGGAGGATGCCATCTTGGTCTTTCTTAGCAAGGCGGATGTCCGTGCGACTTCCACCGAGCCCGAGATTAACGATTGGGTCGATGCTTTTGTCTTGGCATGGGAGAAAACCTACCACACCGATTTTGCCCGCAATTACGACCGTTACCTACAGCGCCTCAATGACAAGCAGCGAACCTTCCGCTTCGAACTGCTGACCAAGAACTATCCGGAACTCAATCGCCAGCACATCGCGGCATTGAACAAGGAGGATACGGCTTGGGGTACCCTGCGCAGGAATGCCACTGGCACCGCCGAGGCCATCGAGGGAGTCGGTGACCTGTTCTACGCAGCGCGGACATGGAATATCGTCGGCAACCTCTATAACCCGATCTATCACGAGGAAGGTTCAGATCCGGTCAAGGCCTTGGACGCCTACGGCAATTTCATAGAGGCCCGCGACAAACTGGGGCTAACCACCGATCGTATGTATGCAGACGTCAACCGGGTCATCGATGACTTGCGTGCTGTTTCGGGCATCGCAGATCCAGACGATCCAGACGCCGACCATACGCCGAAGACGCCACGCAATGCCATCCCTGCCAAGGAAGGCCATGCACCGGCCGAGGTTCTTTTAAGCTTCTCAAAAGAGAAGAAGCCCGGCGCCATCGTGCATGCTTCGGATCTTGCGGATTACGACCACTTCAATTGGCGCCGGGGTAACCTGCCGAAGCCCGGAGAACAGCTCTTCATCGGCGAATTCGTGCCGGTCATCAACCTGATCCGCGTCGGCGCCACCAAATACAAGATGGAGGCCGGAGCGGGTGAGACCAAGGAGTTCCGCATCAGCGAGAAACCCAAGGTTTACACCGTTGAGCGCATGCACCTCGATGGCACCGTTCGGCCCTTCTCCTTGGAACTTTGCTCCGGAACCGAGAGCGATGTCTATCAAGGCATCACGATGAATCTGCAGCCCAACGACAACGGTGGACCTTTATTCTTCCGTTCGGTCGCCACCCTGACTGGCGAGACCGACCTCGGTGACTTGACCATCTACGACACTTCCTGCGATGGCAAGTTTGGCGTCGAGGAGCTGGCCTTGATTGGTGCCGAAGGCATGATGGTCGACACCTTCTTGTATCGTCCTGACGCCATGACCTTGGGCAAAATGAAGCACTCCTTACCATTTAGTCGCTTCTTCCCAAACGCCAAAGGGGTTTGGTACGAGTTGACCGTGCCCAATTACGAGACGCCCTTCAGCGCGACCTTGCAAGAAGTGCAACCGAAGCTCGGCACCTTGGTTTTGGATTACCCAGGTATCAAGAAACTTAAACTCAACAGCTTGCTCATCGAGAGCCGCTCGTCGGCCACGAAGGGCATGGTTCTGGACCTGGCCACCTTCAA
>JASMKM010000064.1 GCA_030749235.1 Planctomycetota bacterium
TGTTGTCTTCCTGGTGTACAAAGGCGGCGAGCCGTTAACGGTTGGTGACCGGGTTGGTAAATTCAACATCCCGAAACCTGAAAGCATTCCGTACTCGCAAAGCTACGACGAGGCAGTCGATAAGCAGACCGCCGAGGTTCAGCAAGAACGCACACCGCCACCACGGCTGTCAGTCCGCGTCACCCCAGAGACACGCGAGCGCATCCACGCCATCGATGGTTACGAGTCCGTCGGTGTGGATGAAGACATCGAGGTCGCCAACACCACAACGATCAACGCGATCCTGAAGTCGACCTTCGGCCGCAAGTCGCGGCAGATCGTTTACTTCGGCGGCCAGGCTACGCTTCGCGCCAAGCAGAAGCTGGAACTGGAGGAGGCATACGCCGCACGCGCTGTCCGCAAGTCTGTCGAGGAACTGCACACCAAGCTGGTCAATGACGCCTGGGAAAGCCAAAGCGGCTACAAGCTGCCGAAGTGGTTCCGCGTTGGGCGCTGGGCCAAGCGGCTGAAGAAGTTCTACAAGCTGGCATTACCGATTGCCGCGCACCTGAACCCCACCGGCCGAAACAAGGACGGCACATTCAACTTCGCCGACTTCGAGATGCGCGCCGGCCTGATGCCGCTGAAGGAGTTCAACAAACAAGGCCATAATGTAGGGGACACTATTCTGGTCAAGAACGAGGTCACCGGTGAGATGGATCGACTGACAATTGGTCCGCACATCGTGGCCAATGGGCGCCAAGGTCATCAGTTGATCCGCCAGGTAACCGCGGAACAGCAAGGCGAAATCTACGACCACTACAACAACGAGTACTCTGATCTGATGTGGTCGGTCGATATGTTCATCGATCCGTCAATGAAGGGTGCGCGCACCACGATCAATGGGGTCGAGGTGCCGGCGTTCAACCGGTTCAGCCTTGAGGCATTGATGACCGAAGGCGACGAAGATTTCCAAGGGATCGCCGGCTACACGCCTGACGTGATCGTCAGCCGCAGCCTGCTGGGCGCACTGAAGGGTGTGTTCAATCCACGCGCTGGCATGAAGTCGCCAGGCCGCAAGTACAAGACCGGCACAGGCAGGGAAGGGGAACTCAAGGTCGAGTACGAGGAAGACGAGAAGACAGGCAAGGACGTGTTCACTGGCTACGCACGCAGAGGTGGCGATCTGCAAGGCTTGTTTGAAGGCTTCACTATCCGCGCCTACCAGGCGATCCGCGAGAAGGCG
>JASMKM010000065.1 GCA_030749235.1 Planctomycetota bacterium
CATCGAGAAGTAGATCTCTTCCGGATAACCATCCAGGTATCGGTCGCGGATGCTCGCGCCATATTGCACGGTAGCCTGACCCTGAAAACTGAGCGTGCCATCGGCACTGTTCTCGAAAGCACCAGTGCGATTCCAGTTAGCCCACTTGGTCGGATCGTTGCCGACGCCAGGCACGACCTTCTTCCACATCGGCTCCTGCACCTTCCAGGGCTTGCGAGCAATTTGGAACTCGCCGTTGGTGCCGAGTGGACGGTAATAGATGTCGCCGGCTTCGATCCACAGCTCCTCGCCCGGCATGCCGGTCAAGCGCTTGACGTAGTTGTTATGGGTCAATAGCGGGTAGCGAAAGACCACCACTTCCCAGCGCTCCGGATCGCGGAACCAATAGCTGACCTTGTCGACCAGCACGCGGTCATGCAGGCCGCCGCTGGTGGTCTTGGTGGCCGGATCGATCAGGTTAGTGCCCATCAAAGTTGGCTGCATGGATCCGGTGGGAATTTCATAAGCCTCTATTGCGAATACCTTTAGGCCCATAGCCATGACAATCGCAAAGACTACCACCTCGATGTTCTCGCGGAATGGGTGCGCGGACTTGTCCTTTTTCTCCTTGGCCATGAAGGGGGGATTCTACCAAGTCGGGGGATCCGCCACCCGCAGCCTAGTGCCTCCGTCGCGGCGGTCCGTTCTTTTTCTATTCTTCGGTCGACAACACCGCCAAGAAGGCCTTTTGCGGCACTTCCACGTTGCCGATGTTCTTCATTCGCTTCTTGCCTTCCTTCTGCTTGGCCAACAATTTGCGCTTTCGCGTGATATCGCCGCCATAACACTTCGCCGTCACGTTTTTACTCAATGCGCGGATGTTCTCACGCGCCATAATCTTGCCGCCGACGGCAGCCTGCAGGGCCACCTCGAACTGGTGCCGTGGAATTTCCTTTCGCAGCACCTTCAAGACCGCACGACCACGACGCTGACAAGCATCGGCATGGCAGATCACCGACAGGGCATCGGCCTCGGAACCGGAAACCAAGATGCGCAGCTTGACCAACTTGGCAGCTTCGAAGCGCGGTTCATCGAAGTTCATCGTGCCATAACCCTTGGTGCCTGACTTCAGCTTGTCATAGAAGTCATAGATGATCTCGGCCAAGGGCAGGTCCCAAGTAATCATCACGCGGTTGGCCGACAGGTGTTCCTGACGCAGGAACTTGCCGCGACGGTCAGCACACAAGCCCATCAGCACACCGATGTTTTCAGCAGGGATAATCACATGCGTGGTCACCACTGGTTCCTGGATTTCGGTGAACTGGGTTGGGTCCGGCAAGGTGCCGGGGGAGTGGATGTCCTGGTAGGTGCCGTCGTTGAGCTTGATCCGGTACGGCACCGTAGGGGCGGTTTGGACCACGTCGACGCCACTTTCGCGTTCGAGCCGCTCCTGCACAATCTCCATGTGCAGCAGACCGAGGAATCCGCAACGGAATCCGAAGCCGAGCGCATCGGAACTCTCCGGCTCGAAGATGATCGAGCTGTCGTTGAGCTTTAGCTGGTTCAGCGCTGCGCGTAGGTTTTCAAAGTCGCCGGAACTCACCGGATAGATACCACACCACACCATCGGCTGCGGCTCGCGGTAACCGGTCAGTGCCGGGGCCTGCTCGCCCTTGGCCATCGTCATCGTGTCGCCGACGTTCACGTCTTCCAGTTTCTTGATGTTGGAGATGAAGTAGCCCACCTCGCCAACCGACAAGCTCTGGTGCGGAACCTGTTGAGGCATGAACTTGCCGATCTCGACCGCTTCATAATCCGCGCCCGCACCGATCATGCGGGTGACGTCGCCCTTCTTCAGGGTGCCATTGATGATCCGCAAGTAGACCACGATGCCACGGTACTCGTCGTATTTGGCGTCGAAGATTAGCGCCTGCAGTGGGGCGTCTGGGTCGCCCTCGGGAGCCGGGATCTGATCGATGACAGCACCGATGATGTCATCGACACCTTCTCCGGTCTTTGCCGAACAGCGGAAGGCTGTGTCGCGCTCGAGCAGCAGGGTGTTCTCCAACTCCTCCTCGATTTCCTCAGGGCGAGCGTGCGGCAGGTCGACCTTGTTGAACACTGGCACGATTGTCATTTCCTGTTCCATGGCCAACATCGCGTTTGCAACCGTCTGCGCCTGGATGCCTTGGGCGGCGTCGATCAATAGCAGCGCACCTTCACATGCCTGCAAGGACTTCTCCACCTCGTAGGCGAAGTCGACGTGGCCCGGTGTATCGATTAGGTTCAAGCAATATTCGACGCCGTTGACCTTATGCGTCAGCGAGACCGCCGCCGCCTTGATGGTAATGCCGCGTTCGCGCTCCAAGTCCATCGAATCGAGTAGCTGGTCCTTGCGACCACGTGCATCCACCGCGCCGGTGAACTCCAAAAAACGATCGGCAAGCGTGGACTTGCCGTGATCGATGTGGGCGATAATCGAGAAGTTCCGGATACGTTCCGGAGGGAAGGACTTGCTCATGCTGGAAGGCGGGGCGGCGGAACTGCTGGACGTCGGCGCTGCGGGAAGCCGGGGTTGCAGGCCGTGACGGCGGGCGCGTGGACCGCACATCATAAGGCATCGGCCGCTGCTCCGCTGTCGCCGTGGCGTGAACACCAGGACATGTTCGATGGACACGTCAAGACATTCGGGTATGTTCGCTTCAGGATTGACGAGTTGGCGGGAAGCGTCGCCCTTAGCGCTCTTTCCGGAAGTGATCCAACAGGAGCTCCTTCAGTTGCCGAACAGCGTGACCACGATGGCTAACACCAGCCTTCTGCTCGCCACTCAAGCGCCCAAAACTGCAGCCCGATTCCTCATGCCAGAACAGCGGGTCATAACCAAAGCCCTGACTACCGTCTGCAGCATCAAGAATCTTACCACGCACGGACCCATCGACATGAAATAGCACTTCAGCCTGCGGTGCGTCATTGACTTTGGCGCGCGCCACCACAATCACGCAGTGAAAAGCCGCGCCACGACGTTCGGCAGGGTAGTCCTTCAACTCCTGCAACAACTTCTCGTTATTCGCGCTATCCGGGGCGTTGCCTTGTTCAGACTCGGCGCCATTCTGGCCCACATTTGCGTACCGCGCCGACCAGACTCCAGGGGTACCATCCAAAGCATCCACGCAAAGGCCAGAATCATCTGCCAAGGCCCAAACCTCATCACCCAGTTGATCGGCAGCGACCAAGGCTGCAGCCATCGCCTTCTTGCGTGCATTCGCTAGGAAGGTGGTGCCATCCTCAATGACGTTGGGAAGGCCCAGCGGGAGATCCGCTGGTGACAGGATCTCGACCGGCAGTTCCTGACACAAGGCGCGCAGCTCCGCGAGTTTCTTGGCATTGCCAGAGGCGAGGAGGATGCGTTGAACCATGAGGTGATTGTAGGTACAGCGCGGCTTCAGAGCCCCATACTCCGCCGTACGATTTTGCTGGCACTTAAACCTGTCGTCTCACAACGTGCGCCCATAAGGTGAACCAGAAAGCCTCGTGTCGCCAGTCAGCGAACACGTCATCCCTGTATGAACTGGACTGGTCCGGGAGCAAGGTACCGCAATCTCGGAGAACTACTCCAGCTCGTCGAGCTTCGCGTCAAACTTCGCCATTACAGCCCACGAACCAAGCAAGCCTATCTGCAATGGATTCGTCGCTTCGTGCAATTCCATGGCGGGCAAGATCCCAAACGACTGGGGAAGCTCCACATTGAAGAGTTCCTGTCCAGCCTCGCCACCAAGAGGGGAGTGGGAGCTTCCACCCAGAACCAAGCCCTCGCTGCCCTGCTATTCCTCTACAAGGAGCTCCTCGACAAGGATTTACCTTGGCTGAACGGAATCGTTCGGGCAAAACGACCACGACGACTACCTGTCGTCATGACGCCGAAGGAAGTGCAGGTCGTCTTGAGCGAAATGACCGGCACAGCACAGCTAATCGCTTCTGTCCTTTACGGCTCCGGACTTCGCCTTATGGAGGGCTGTCGACTGCGCGTAAAGGACATCGACTTCGAGCGACTCGAGGTCCATGTCCGCGAGGGCAAGGGCAAAAAGGATCGGAAGACTATGCTGCCTCGGCGCTTAGCTGCAAGATTGGAGCATCATCTCATCGGCGTGAAGGAACAACATGACCACGATCTCGCGATGGGGTGGGGGTCAGTCGAAATGCCAGGTGCCCTCAGCTATAAACTTCCCAACGCCCACAAGGATTGGGCCTGGCAGTGGGTATTCCCTGCCACATCGGCCTACCTCCATCCCGCGAGTCAAACCCGCCGACGCCACCATCTACATGAGACGGTCGTTCAGAAGGAGGTGCGCCGAAGTGTCAGAGCGTTACGCATTGCCAAACGAATAACCTGCCACACATTCAGGCATTCCTTTGCGACACATCTATTAGAGTCCGGCTCAGATATTCGAACGATTCAAGAGCTCCTTGGCCATGCAGATCTAAGAACAACCATGGTTTACACCCATGTCCTAAACTGCGGCGGCTTCGGAACCATCAGCCCCTTTGACCGCCTCTAGCGGCTTATCCAAGGTCCGCCTATCATCCAAACAACAGCCCCACTTTCTCCTTCCCCAACTAGCCCCTAACCTCCACCCACCCCCTCCACTCCACCCCCTCACAGGTCTGCCTATCACCCCCTCCATCCCAATCCCCGTTCCGCCCAATTCCCGTTAGACCTGCCAAATGTCAAGTGGTGGTGTAGCTAATAGAGCCGCAGTCTTGATATCCTGTCGCTGAAGGCCTGCCAGCGAGAGCTG
>JASMKM010000066.1 GCA_030749235.1 Planctomycetota bacterium
CCGGCACCGGTGCTTCGGGACTGATGCGATTAGCTTCACCCCAAATGTAACGATCGAACATGTAATCGCCGATTACGGCGATGCGCGGCTTGCCCATTTGCTGCAGTACCGGGATCAGTTCCAGGTGAGGATTGCTCATTGATTAGTTTTGGTCTTCTGGACGAGTGCGGTAGCGGTCGTGGATCCACAAGTACTGCTCGGGCTTAGAACGGATGGCCTTCTCGAGACACTGGTGGATGCGCAGGTTCAGGTCATAGACCGCCTGATCGGTGGCATCTTGTTTCTCGCAACCTTCCGACAAGCATTCGCATCCGATGGTCCAATCGCCGACGCCCGGGTTCCGGGTGCACCAGAATACCAGCAGCGGCACCCCCATCTTCAATGCTAAAGCGGCGGCAGCGCGTTCGGTAGCGGCCAGGTGTCCAAACCATGGCACAAAGATCGGCCCTTGATGGGCGTTCTGGTCGGTGGCCAGCACCACCGCGCCTCCCCCACGCATATGCTTCATCATTGGTCGCACAGCGCCGCGTTTCGGCAGCAGCGTCACTCCCCAACCTTCGCGTGCCTTCATCACGTAACGCGCCATGTAGTAGTTGTTCGGCGCGCGCATCGGGAAGGCCGGATCCAACCCGAGGAAGCTCATCGCCGCACCGCCAATTTCGAAGCTGCCGAAGTGTGCCTGCACCAAGACCGCGCCCTTGCCAGCAGCAGCACGAAGGACTTGTTCGGCATCGCCTTCATAGGTGAAGCACTTCGCCATCTCCTCGCGCAGACGGCCGGCACAATACATGGCCTCGACCGCCGACTTGCCCAAGGAACTGCAGGACTGCTTGAGGATGCGATCGCGTTTTTGGGCCAGCATTTCCGGAAAGGCCTTAGCGATTTGGAAACGCCCAACGCGACGGCGTCGGGAGAACAACCACGCCAATCGCCCGCCGGCACCACCCAATGCCAGAATCCAGGTGGTGGGCAACAAGTGCATCAAGGCCAACAACAGCCGCGTGGGTTGAAACAACAACCACGGAATCAGCCCCGGCTTGTTCTTCCAGCGCCGACGAAGTCGTTTACGAAAGACGCGCAGGATCGTCATTGCACTCCCTTGCCATCGGGGTCGTGAGCATTCCAGAGCGGCTCGATTCGCGCAGCGCGCACCGGCAAGTGCAGGTCAGTAAGCGTGCGCTCCCAAATCTCCACGCCCTTGATAAATTGCCAATCGACGCGCATCTCCCACATCTGCACCGTGGCAAAAGGTCGTAACTTGACCCCGTCCTTCTCGGTTACGACCAGCGGCATATGCTCGTTGAAGGTGTCCGCATCCTCCTTGCTCCAGGCATGGTGATCGGAGAAGCGAGTGAAACTGGTAATCTCCATGCCGGAGTTCTCGCAAAGACTGTGAAAAGACTGCGGATTGCCGATGCCGGCGGCCAGCTGCACCCTGCGACCCTTGAAGTCGGCAATGGGCACACATACGCCGGTGGCTAGGTTGCGTAGGTCCCGGACTTGCACACCGCCTTCAACGCGAGCCTGATAAGGCTTACCCTTGCGGGTGCGGTTGATACGATTCCAAATCGACAACAGCTGCTTTTCGGTGACCAGCTCGGCGCGTGACACCACCACCAAATCGGCACGCATCAAGGCCTGAATCGATTCGCGGAACAAGCCTGCAGGAAAACAACGACCAAAGGGGCGGGTGGCGTCGATGACGACGATATCGACATCACGCTGCAGCTTCAGGTGCTGGAACCCGTCGTCCAACAACAGCAGCTCCGGTGGATCCTTGGCCAGCAACTGGTGCAGGCCGGCGATTCGGTCCTTGCCTTCGATCAGGCGTACATCCGGAAAACGCTCCTCCAACATGCGCCCCTCATCGCCGCCATAACCGCGCGACAATACGCCGGCGGTGGCATCGTGCTTATTGAGCCAATCCAAGGCGGCAAACAACAGGGGCGTCTTGCCGGTGCCACCGGCAGCAATGTTGCCAATCGACAAGGTAGGCATCGGCGGGCGCAACGATTTCTTGCGTCCACTGTGGTAGGCCTGCACGCGCCACGCTGCAATCTTCGCGTAGATCCATCCTAAGGGGGCGAGCAGAATGCCAAGTGGCCCGTTGAGCTTCCTTTCCAGGCTCACGGCGCCTCCCACCAATCGTGTTCGTCCAACAGCTTGCGCATGTCCTGCAGCTGCGGATGCTGATCACCAAGGGGCGCCCACAGCATGGGATCCTTTTGGTGGTCGTAGAGCTGCAAGCCGCCGTCGCGTAGATCCTGAATCAAGGTCAAGGAGCCACTTCGCACCAAACGCTTCTGCACGTACTTCTCGACATGTTCCTTGCGGACCGGCTCGAAGTCGACCTCGGAGACCACATAGGGCGGTGCTTGATGGCTGCGCCCAACCGGCAAGTCGATACCGGCCACGCCGAGCATGGCCGGATAAAGCTGGGTCATCTGGTAACCACCACCCGCCACCTCGGGCAGATGCCAAGCCCCTTGCCACGCGAACGGCACGCGCACCATCAACGGGATTTCAACCAGCTCGGGAAATAAGGTCTGGGTGTGGCCGATGTGGCCACGTTCACCCAGTTCCTCGCCATGATCAGCAGTGAAGATCATCACCGTGTCGTCCCATTGACCAGAGCTCTTCAACTGCTCGATGGCGCGTCCGAGGTTGCGATCGACGGCATGGATTTCCTCATCGTAGAAGGCGGCCAGGGCGGCCTGATCAGCCTCGCTGCAGTTGGCCTCATGCTCACGCAATGTGTCGGTGGAAGCGCCGCCGGTCACCCATCCCTGGTAAGCCGGATCGAGCCAATCGACATCGGCGTGGTCCTCGAAGGATGCATGCGGGTCAAAGTAGTGCAGCACCAACAGCCACGGCTTCTGCGGATCGCGCTGTTGCAACCACTGGATACCGGAATCGGTGACTTCCTTGGCAGTGGAGTCGCGGTGCGGATCCTTCTTGGTTCCAGTGCTGTCGTCGTAGAAATCGAAGCCATGGTCATAACCGCTGCGGGTGCGTTTGGTGAGCAGGAAGTTACTCATCACGCAGCCGGTGTCATATCCGGCTGCCTTGAACACGGCAGCCAAGGTGTGGGTGTCCTTCAACTTGCTGTGCTTGCCGATCAAACGCATTACGCCATGCTCGGACGGCGCCAGCCCCGTGAACAAGGTTGCCATGCTTGGTTTGGTCCAACTGCTTGCTGCCAACAATCCCGACATCACCCGCAGTTGCTCGCCCTCCACCAACTGCTGCAGCACTGGCGTGGTGGGATTGACCTCATAGCCATAAGGTGTGAGATGGTCGGTGCGTAAGGTGTCGACCACCACCAGCAACAAATTGGGGAGTTTCTCGGTGGTCTGGCCACTACTGGCTTGGGGCGGAGCCACGCTGGGATCATCGGAACAGGCAAGCAATGCTGAACCGAGGATCAGTGCAGCAATGCCGAGACAACGAGAGACAGTAGGGATCATGTTTCCGGTAGTGGACCGAAGATGTTGAACGTCAATATGTTACCCTCATCGCATGGGCAGCAATGAGTCACGTATCCGGAGTCGTATCGATTCTGCGTTGCTGTTCCTGAGTCGCGACCCAGCCCAATTATCGTGCCTGCTGGAGTGGTTCCTGCCCCCACAAAGCCTCAGCGAGCTGGCAACGGCCGGTGGACGACGTCGTGCAGGGCGCCTGCAGCCGTCCTTGGCCATCGCCGAAATGATCGAGAAGCACCCGAAGTTAAGGCGCAGCGTCGCTACCGCTCTGATGCAGCAGCAGCCCGACGCCGAGCCCTTAGCGGCTCCTGAGAGTGACTCCCTAGACGGAGTCGAGCCGCAACGCCTGTTGGCTAGTCTCTACCATGCCCTTATCGCCGCCCATCTAAGCGATTGGCAGGAAATCCCGCCGATGATGGACCGCTTCGAGAAGCTTCTGCAGGCTGCCGAAGGCACGAGCGCAAGCTCGCCGAGCGCCGGTAAAGCACAGCCAGCACCAAAGCCTGCCGCCCCCACCGCGCTGGATCCGCTCGATAAGCTCAAGCAACAACTGAGCAGCCTGCGCAGCGAGAACGCCAGCTTGCAGAAAGCCCTTGGCAAGGAGCATCGGCGCAAGCAAGAGTTGCTCGAGCAATTAGAGGCGGCGCGTAGTGAACGTCGGATCGCCGTGGCGCGGGCGACGGAGTTGAAGAAGCAGTTGGCGGAATCCAGCGATGTCGGCCAACGCGAGCAACTGTTAATCGACGAGGCCACCGACGCACGCCGTGAGCAACGCATCGCCGAACAGAAACTGGAATTGCTGGTCTTCGAACGTGACGATCTGCGCGCATGCCTGGAAGACCTTGACCACTTCGATTCCCTTGCCGAGGAGGAAGTGCCATCCTTCCGCAACAGACCACTACTGGACAAGGAGAATCAACTCGCCAAGGCATTGGAAGAATGCGGTCGCAGCTTCAAGGTCCTGGTCATCGGCGGCGGCGAACCGCAGCACAGGCACCTTGACAAGCTCGAGGAATATGCCGAGGTGATGGGCTTCGAGAGCGACTGGCGCATGGCCGAATACGTCTCCTGGCATAAGGAGATGAATCGCCTCGGCACGGACATGAATACGCGCTTTGATGCCCTAGTCATCCTGCATTGGAACCGTACCACCTTTACTCGCAAGGCACGAGAGATCTGCAATGAGGCCGGGCACAAGCCGTGCATCACCTGTTACTACGAGGGCTTCACCAGCCTGCGCGAGACCCTACAGGAATGCTTGCGACAATTGATTGCGGCGAGCAGCTAACGACAGGAAGGAGCGCCGACTAGAAAGTGGGCTTCTCTTCGACCTTTTCTTCGACCAGTTCCACCAAGCCGCGCTCGATCTCGACGAGGGCAATCTCGATGGGGTTCTCGATGTGCTCGAGTTCGGCATCGAAAAGAGGGGCATCGCCGCGTACCAGCTGGCGAATTCTCTTCTGAAGGAGAACGGTCCTTTCGAAGGAACCGTTGACAAAGCGCTGCAGACGCTGAGGAAGAGTCCTGTCCATAATGTGTAGGTGCCCCATTTGGGACCGAACAGTTTAACCATCGTGGCCCGAGGCGGCAAGGAGCAGCTGCGGAACCTCACTCCAGTCCTGGAAGCTGCTCTGGCAGCCCCCGAACAGGGCCTGTTCGTCGAGGCGGGCCTGGATGAAGGGTAACCCCACCTCCAAGGCGGCACGAAAGTCCGCCGGATGGTCGCCCAGCAGCAAGCCAAAGCCATGCTGAGTCCGCAATGTAGACAATACTGGTGCTTTTTCCATGCATCCGAAGACCCCGTCGAACTCTAAGCCGGTCCGTCGGACGTCGTCATCGATCTGGCGCTGGGTGGCGTGGGATACCACGAAAATTGGGATCCCAAGGTCCTTCAAGCGCTGCAGCGCCTCCAACGCTCCAGGGTATGGAGGACAGCCGAAGATTGGAACCACCGTCCCGTTCCAATCAAGAGCCACAAAATCAGGAGTGCCTGCACCCATCGCGACCCTAGATTAACCAAATCATGTCGCCGTTGACGCCTTACCTCCTGGTCACTTTCATGGGGCTAGCCTTGGCCACCCCCCTGGCAAGCCAAGCTCCACCTGCTGCGCCGCAGCCGCAGACCGTCTCCGCCGAGCGACTCGGCCAGACCCTGGACGCGCTGTGCCGCCTACCTCGATTGGCCGGCAGCATCGAATCGCTAGCCGCCATCGACTACGCCACCGAGGTCTTCACTGAAGCCGGCTTCACCGTCGTGAATCAACCCTACTTGTGCTACTTGCCGCGGCAGAAGTCGCAGAGCCTGCAGATGTTGGCACCTGGTGGCGACTGGCAGGCCCTGGACTTGCGCGAGGTCGGCTTCAAGGAGGACCCACGCACCCTCTCAAACCATGCCCCTCCTATGCACGGATTGACCGGCACCGGCCGCGCCGAAGGCCTGTTGTGGTATTGCGGCTATGGCACCGAGAATGAGTTCGCCGAGTTGGAGCGCCGCTACGGTCGTGAAGCCTTTGCCGGCGGTATTGCCCTAGTCCGCTACGGCGCCCTGTACCGTGGTCTGAAAGTGGCCAATGCCGAAGCCTATGGCTTCGCCGGTGCACTGCTATACACAAACGCTGATGACGATGGCGCCGCCAAGGGCTTGGTGCTTCCCGATGGACCTTGGCGTCCTGCCAGCGGCATCCAACGCGGTTCGGTCTACAACGCCGATGGCGACCCACTCACTCCTGGTTGGCCGGCCTTGGAGCATGCCAATCGCATCCGCCCGGACCAGGTCAAGGGGTTGGTCAGGATTCCAAGCTTGCCGATCTCGTCGGGCAACGCTGAGCGCCTGCTTTATGGGGCGAAACGCCAGTTGGGTCCGTTGAAGACCAGTGCGCGCCTGTCGGTAGAGCAGGATCCGAACCTAGTCGAGATCCAGGACGTCTTCGGCATTGTTGAAGGAGCCACTCACCCTGACGAATGGGTAATTCTCGGTGCCCACCGCGATTCGTGGGGATTTGGAGCCACCGACAACGGCACCGGCAGCACCGTGCTGCTTGAAACCGCGCGCGTGGTCGGCGCGGCAGTGAAGGCCGGTTGGCGCCCCGAACGCACCTTAATCTTCGCCACATGGGATGGTGAAGAGTGGGGTCTGGTCGGCTCCACGGAATGGGTCGAACACCATCGTGCCGAGTTAATGCAGAAAGCGGTGGCCTATGTGAACATGGACGTCGCCGCTACCGGGCCGAACTTCAGCGCCTCGTGCACGCCCGGGCTGGTCGCTGCCACTGCCGCGGCTTGCACCACCCAAGGCATCACCGTGCCATCCCGTTTGGGAGTTCCCGGTGGCGGTTCGGATCATGTGCCCTTCCTTGAACTGGCTGGCGTCGAGGTACTGAACTTTGGCTTCCGCGGCGGCAGTGGCGTCTATCACTCCGCAATGGATACGCCCTTCCTGGTTGAGAAGTTCCTAGACCCCGAGTTCCAGTACCACAAGCAGGCCGCCGAGATGGCCGTCAGTTTGGTGAACCACCTCAGCACAGCAAGCAGCGAAGTGGACGGCCGCCGCGCCTGGGTGCAACATATCCTCGGAGCTCTGCGGCGCTTTCCTACCGATAGCGAGGAGAAGCGTATCGCCAAGCTACAGCTTGAGAACGCCACCCTACGCTATGGCTTGCTGGTGGAGACTTCGGATGCCGAAGCGGCCGATAGCTTCCGCTTCCATCGCGCCTTCCTTCCGGCCAACGGCCGTTCTTTGTTGTGGCGCTCCGAAGGTTATGGCTCGGCATGGTTCCCGGAAGTCGCAGCCGCATTGGAGAAGGCCGACGACCCTGAGACCTTGAAAGCTGCCGTCGCTGCAGTGTTGGCTGGCTTCGAGTCCTTGAGCACTTCGCTCTAGCACTTCCCCGCGGCGCGCGGCTGCAGCACCCGAAACCATAAACGAAGAACGGGGCATGGACCGACTGTCCATGCCCCGTTCTTGGTTCTGTCTTCGACTTAGAACCAGAAGGAAAGGTTCATGAATAACCAGATTTGGTCATCACCCAGGGCAATGGCATCGCCTGCGGAGAAGAACGAGACGCCAGCCCAGAGGTTGGTGTTCGTTGCCAACTCGCCCTTTACAGAGAGGTCAATCTCGGTACCGAGTTCATCCTGACCAGCAACCTTGGTAAGATTTGCGTTTGGCATGGCACCATCAGCATCGGCGAGACTGAAGATGTGGAAATCACCCAACAACTTCCAGTTGCCATCAAGGTTGTAGGCGCTGCGGAACACGATGTCCTGCAGGTTCGTCCAGCTCAGGAAGATATCTTGGTTGCCGTGGTAAGAGTGCGCGAAGTCGTACAGTGGCTTGAACGCGTCGTCGTCGCCGTCGGTGGCATTGCCATCACCGGATGCCTGCTCGAAGCCGACACCGAGAGTCAAGTCATCGATGGCCTTCCAATCGAGGCGAAGTGCGAAAGCGTTACCGGCTGCATCGAGTGCACCGTGCTCCCCCTGCTGCAGGGCTGCCTCCACGCTGTAGGACAGGCCTTCGCTGACATCGCCTTCGAGCAAAGCACCGAAGGTCATGTCACGAGTACCCAAGGCGCCGATGCCCTGCTCACGACGAAGCAGCGCGTAAACATCAATGTCCATCTCACCTGCATCGAACTCAAGGTATGCACCACCGAAAGCCACACCTGTGGCACCCGCAGTGACTCCTGGGAATGCAAAGCCGTCGTCGCCAAGCACAGGCTCAGTCCAAAACAAGTCGGCCTTGAAGGAATTCATCTTGTGTGAAATGACAGCGCCATCCCATGCACGACCGGTGTTGTGCCAGGCAAGATCCGAGATCATGCGCTGGTTACCGTACTTCATCTGGAAACGACCGATCTTGAAATCGGTGTTGCTCATCAGGCCACTCCAACGCAACCAAGCCGCGCGCAGCGAATCCACGCTGCTCGTGCCCTGTCCGTTGACGACCTTCTGGAACTCAATGAAAGCGCTAAGGTCATCGGACGCATTCACACCGAGGTGCAAACGCGCATGACCAGAGTAAGTCGAATCTTTGGAAGCTCCCTCGACTGGAAGGGAAGGATTGCGGTTTTCCGCGCGGAAGCGAAGTGCTCCGCCAAGTTCGACCTTATCGAGGCCTGACTTGGTGGTCACAAATGTCTCCTGTTGCGCAGCGAGAGGTGCAGCACACAAGACGGCGGCAAGAAGTGTAAGGTTGAGATTCATGGCTTTCTGAAATTCAGAAGTTAAAGACGAGTTGTAAGAACAGATAAAACTGTTCCTCGTCAGATGGTAAGGAAGCAAGGGGCGAGAACATTGCTGCCCCAAAGTCCATCGACAAGTGATCCGAGATGACACCTTCACAATAGGCATCAAGCTCGTAACCAATGGCGTTGGACGTGCTTGCCGGAGTTACTGCCGCGACATCATGTCCAAGGTAAACATTGTCGGAGTTGCTCTGGCGAGAGAATGAATGAGCATCGACGTGGAAGCTCCAGCGCTCGTTCCAGTCCAACCAATAAAGGATGGCAAGATCGATGACGTTGGAGAAAGCGATGACGTCGGCGCGACCGTTGAAGCGGTGCTGATCAATGTATACCGGGCTGTAACGCTTGCGGTCGGCGGCCTTACCGTCGTTGCCGTTGGCGAAGGCGAGTTCGACACCGATGCCATGACCCATGTCGAGTCTCTTGCGCAGAGTGATGGCGAAGGCTGGTGCGAGGATCTCGCGCGCGCCATCTTCACCATCCTGGACCGCGGCGAAGGCGCTCCATTCCAGGCCGTTGGTGGTCTGGCCATACCAACGCACGGCGAAGGTCATCTCCTCGAGATCACGGCTGCCTTCGGCGCGACGCAACACAAAAGTCTCGATGTTGGAATCCTGGCCCATCCCGAAGTCAGCGAAGAGACCGGAAAAGTTATCGGCCAGCAGATTGGTCGGCCCAAGTGCGGCGCGCGAATGCCAAACCTGCCAAGGCTGCGAGTTGAACACGCTGCTGACACGGATGGCATCGAAGGAGTTCTGCTCGAATCGCCAAGGAGCACTCGAGACCAGACGACCATCGCCCAGGTCGAACTGCTGGCGGCCCAGACGGACCGAGTAATCGCCGAGCAGCTTGTGCATGTCAAGATACAACTCGGTGATGCCGGCGTCGCCGCTGGAGTAGTCGTCCTCTTCCCCCGCATAGATGTTGACGAAGGCGTTGAAGTACTCGTCAAAGTCGATGTTGAAGTCGAGAGCCGCACGGGCTATGAAGTCGTTACTTTCGCTGAGCGCTGGAGAGCCGTATTGGGTATCGCGACGGACTTCGCCGCGGGTGGTGAGGCTGCCCCCCAGTTGATAGGTGGCGTCGCCGAACTGGCCGGTCAGTTCCACCTGGGCGGCAAGTGGGCTAGCGAAGAGCAGTAGCGAAAGGAAGCTGAGATTACGGAGCATGTGGTCGTTAATCGTGGCAGAGATTATCCCAGAGATTTTCGTCGAAGGGAAGCGTGGATTCAGTTTTGCTCAAAAATTTCGGACAAACTGAGTGCTTTTCTGAGTGCGTCCGGATCCACCGAGGTCTGTTGCAGGAAACGAAGTACGTACTTTCCGAGCAAATCGCCCTCCAAGTTGACCGGATTTCCAGGTTTTAACCCGCCTAAAGTGGTCCTTTCGAGAGTCTCGGGAATCAGAGCGACCGTGAATTGGCGGTCTTTTTCCAAGGATGCGACGGTCAGGCTGACGCCTTCCACCCCCACAGAACCCTTAGAAACAAGGAGTGGCCACAAATGAGGTGGGCACTCAAAGGTGTATACAGCGAAATCAACCTGTTGCTCGATTGCAACAAGGCTACCGAGGCCATCGACATGGCCGGTCAGAAAGTGGCCACCAAGCCGGTCTCCTACTCGTAAACTACGCTCAATATTGACTTTAGATCCATCCTTTAAGTTGCCAAGTGATGTTTTCTCGAGGCTTTCGGGGGAGACGTCGTAGCTGACAACGCTGCCATCGATCGTGGTGACGGACAAACATGTGCCACCGGTACAAATGCTGTCGCCAAGGCCGACGCCCTGGGCAAGTGGGCCCAGATCTACGACGATGCGCAAGCCCTGCTCGGCGGGCTCAAGCGCCAAAACCGTACCTATACCCTCGACCAAGCCGGTGAACATGGGCTACAGGATAGGGTGGCCCTTGAGCAACGTCCAAGGTGGCCCCAATTGCCCCTATCAGGAGTTGCCTATAGCGTGGTTTTCACGTATCTTATGCGGCCAATTTTCCCGGAGGCACCGGGATGCTCGAGATTCATCTTCTGACGCTTTTCCCCGAGGCCGTCGAGTCCTACTTGACAGCGTCGATTCTGGGGCGGGCCCAGAAGGCGGGTCTGCTCCAAGTTCACCTCGTTGACTTTCGTCGCTTCGCCGCGGGGAAACATCAACACGTGGATGATCGCCCTTACGGGGGCGGTCCTGGAATGGTGTTAAAGCCCGAGCCGATCTTTTCTGCAGTGGAATGGGTTGAAGAAACTTACGGGCATTGCCGCAAGATTCTGATGACCCCCAGTGGAACTCCATTTCGTCAAACCACCGCCGCGGCCTTTGCCGAGGAGGAGCGTCTGCTCCTGCTTTGCGGGCGCTACGAAGGTTATGACGAACGCATTCGCATCGGCATTGATTGGACCGAGATTTCTCTCGGCGATTTCGTGCTGTGCGGAGGTGAAATCGGAGCTCTCGCCGTGATTGAAGCCACCACCCGGTTGATTCCTGGTGCGCTCGGTCACGATCAATCGACGGTATTCGAATCCTTCACTGATCCACAGCTTCTCGACCATCCGCACTACACACGCCCAGAGGTGTTTCGCGGCATGGAAGTACCCAAAACCCTACTCAGCGGTCATCACGCCCAAGTGGACCGCTGGCGGCAGGAACAGGCCTTAGCTCGCACAGAGGTGCGTCGCCCTGACCTGCAACCGAAAAACACCAGCAACAAGACTCCATAGCCACCCACATCATCATGGATAAGATCATCCAAGAAGTTCAGAAGCAGCACATGAAGGACGAGGTTCCCTCCTTCAAAGTGGGCGACATTGTCCGGGTCGAGTACCTGATCAAGGAAGGCAAGAACGAGCGCGTTCAGCCATTCATTGGCCAAGTCATCCAGTTCAAGGGCCACGGCATCGGCAAGACCTTCGCCGTCCGTCGTATGGTTCAAGGCGAAGGCGTAGAGCGGACCTTCCCACTGCACAGCCCTCGCGTCGTCAACGTGACGATTGAGCGCGGTCCGAACCGCAAGCCTCGTCGCGCCAAGCTCTTCTATCTGCGCGATCGCGCCGGCCGTTCGGCCCAGCTGTAGGCTCACCCCTTTTCGCCTCCGGAATTCCGGCAAATGGTCAAGAATCTCTCTCGCAAGCTGCTCGGCATCGCGCTGTTCACAGTGCTGTCCGTGTGGGCTCTTCTCACTTTCAATCTTCACCTGGGTCTTGACCTAAGTGGTGGAGCACGGATCGTCTATAGCTTCGATTTCGCTGGCGCCTTGCGCACCGGCCACATCGACCAGAACGACTACGCCAACCGCGACGAGACCCTCCAGCAGATTGCTGATGTCTTCCGCCTAAGGCTCGACGCCACCGGCATGGCCGACATCCCGATCTACCCACAGGGCGACAACGCGCTGGTCATCGAGTTGCCCGACCGTAGCCCGGAGGAAGTCGAGGACATCAAGAGAGTCATCTCCAACCAGGGCCTGCTGGATTTCCGCATCATTGCCGGGGTGGCCGACCAGGTATCGCTGGATACCGAGACGCAGAAGTGGCAGAGCTGGAAAACCGACCACCCTGAAGGCCTGCCCAGCGAATTCAACGACGTTGCCGAGAACGAAGGCGGTCCACGTCCGGAGATTCGTTGGTATCTCGCCGACGACAGCGAAGCCAGCGAAGCCACCGTCACCTTGGCCCCGCACATCGTCGAAGATGCGATCCCCCTATTGATGCTGGATGCAGTTCGTCCGGAATATGCTGGTGAGGAGTCCTGGGAGTTCTCCGGTGCCGACATCAAGTACGCGGGTGGCCGCCTGGGCGAGTTGGGCTTCCCGGTCGTGACCTTCGAGCTGTATGGTCACCGCAAGCAGGAATTCACTGAGTTCACCGGTGCCTACAAGAGTCGCCCGATGGCGATTGTCCTGAACAACAAGGTGTTCTCGGCGCCGAACATCAACGAGGCGCTACCTGGTGGCGGTCAGATTAGTGGTGGTACGGGTGGCTTCTCGCAGAAGCAGGTGAGCGAAATGGTCACTGTGCTGCGTACCGGCTCCTTGCCAATCCTGCCGCAGCTGGAGAGTGAATCCTACGTAGGCTCTACCCTCGGTGAGGACGCCATCTCCACCGGCACCAAGTCTGCCATGATTGGCGGCGCCCTGGTGCTCATCTTCATGCTGCTCTACTACCGCATGAACGGCATCGTTGCCTGTGCGGCACTGTTGTTCAACGGCTTCATCCTGATCGGAGCCTTGTACTTCACGCAGGCTACCTTGACCCTGCCTGGCTTGGCCGGTCTGGTGTTAACCATCGGTATGGCGGTCGACGCCAACATCCTGATTTTTGAGCGCGTGCGCGAGGAATGGTCACGTGGCCGGGAAGTTCCGCAGGCCTACAAGAATGGCTATGAGCGAGCCTTCTGGACCATCATCGACGCCAACGTCACCACCCTCATCGCGGGTGTGATCCTGTGGAAGTTCGGTACCGGTCCTGTGCAAGGATTCGCGGCGACCTTGTGCCTGGGTATTCTCACCACCTTGTTCTCGACCCTAGTGTTCTCCAAGGTCGTGATGAGTTCAATCATCTTCGGCAAGAGCACTCCGCAAAAGGTCTCGATGGGCCAGATTGTCTCGGGCAAGCAGCGCATCAACTTCCTTGGTGGTCGCAAGATCGCCGGGATCATCTCGGTGCTGCTGATTGCTGGTGGCCTCGTGGTCTATAGCTCCAATGCCGACGAGATGCTTGGCATTGACTTTGCCGGTGGCTCGACCGCCCGCGTCGAGCTGAACCAAGCAGTCTCCATCGGGGACATGCGTGAGGCATTGCCCGGCTTTGCAATCACCATCATCAAGTCCGATGTAGAAGGTGCCGCCGGCGACCGTTCGGACACCTTCCAAATCAAGCGTAAGCTCACTCCTGAGCAGCGCGCCGAGGCGCAGAAGGATCGTTCAGATCTACACCTTGAGGACCTGGAAGCCGCCAATGAAGGTCTTTCGGATGAGGAGCTCGCTGCCCAAGAGCGCGCTGCCTTGGCGCAGAAGGACTTGGCTTCCCAGATGATTGAAGATGTCGCCAACAACCTGAAGGCGAATGGCTGGCTTGCCACCAAAGAGGATGGCAGCATCAACCTAGATGTCGCCTTCCCCGAGAAGTCGACGGTGGGTGCCCGCGTCTCCGGTGAGATCCAGAATGCGGCGGTCCGCGCCATCCTCTTGGCCTTGATTCTGATTGTCATCTACATGACCTTCCGCTTCCGTGAATACCGTTACGGTTTCGCGGCAGTGGCAGCACTGTTCCACGACGTTTTGATCACCCTCGGCGCCTTGGCTTTGGCTTCCAGCACCGGCCTAGTCCACGTCGAGATCAACCTTGAGATCATCGCGGCCTTCCTGACCATCATCGGCTACTCGCTGAACGATACGATTGTCGTGTTTGACCGCATCCGTGAGAACCTCCCCCGTCGTAAGGAAGGCTTCGCCGAGATCATCAACATCTCGATCAACCAGTCCTTGAGCCGCACTATCCTGACCTCGGTCACCACCTTCCTGGTGGTCGCGGTACTGTTCTTCTTCAACCGTCCGTTCCACAACTCGCTGGAAGGCTTCAGCTTCGCGATGTTGATCGGTGTCGTGGTCGGTACCTACTCTTCGATGTTCGTGGCAAGCCCTCTCCTGGTGTTCTTCGATCGTTGGGCGCGTAAGCACCGCGTTGAGCCAATCGTAGCGACGGAAGCGACCGCGAAGTAGACCTGGATCTAGCACAGCTGCTCCCGGCAGCAGTCCTCAAGCCCCGCAGGTTCCACCTGGGGGGCTTTTCCATTCCTTCGTGCGAAAGAGGCTGAATTCCAGCAACCTTGCTTGGATGTGGCTTGGTCCCGCGTTATGGTGTTCCCATGAGGACTTTGCTCGCACTTACGGTATTGATGCTGGTGCTCGCTGGCGCAGTCTGGTGGAAGACTCGGCCGACGGAGGACCATGAGAAGCTCCCCCCGACTACCTTCAATGACAGCCGGGTCGGCGTGGCCACCGTGGGCATGGAACCAGGAAAGACCATCCCCACCGATGCTAGTTTCCCGCCACGCCCGAACAGTGATAAGGATGGGGATCACGAAGGTGATGACACCAAGACCAATCTGGCTACGAATCCACCAAAGGAGGACTCCGTCACGCCACCCGTGGTCGAGCCGAATCCCGAGCCCACGCCTCCAACGTTGGTGCCCCAAGTGGTCACTCACACAATCGTCGAGGGAGACACGCTCTACAGCTTGGTCAAGCGCTATTACGGGACCGCACCGGAATCCTTGGTAGACGCCGTGGCCGATGCCAACAATCTCAGCGATCCTGGCAGCCTTTTCCTAGGTCAAAAGCTCATGATGCCAGTCATCGACGGCTTCAATGCACCGAAGAAACCTTAAAGCTTCCGCCTGACTCAATCAGTTGCGCTCGCACTGAGCTCCAGTGATGCGGGGCTAGGCTCAAGCTAGCCAGCCACCGATCGCCCTCATAGCTTTCGGTGACCACGCGTGCGATGCGGCGCAGGTCGGCAAGAAGGCGGCCACCAGATGCCGGCACTTCCACGTCCAGGTGCAGCGACCAGTCATCCAGGTAATCCGCAACCTTTGCATCAAGCTGTTCGATGCCTTCGCCAGTCAGCACCGAGGTGCAGATGGCCTCGGGGAATTGGGTCTGCAGAATGATCCTCTCGGCATCGGGCACCTGATCCCACTTATTTAGCACCAGTACGGTCTCGATGCCGTCGGCCTCAACCTCCTTGAGGACTTCCTCGACGGCCTGCATCTGCAACACCAAGTCGGGCGTCGACGCATCACAGATATGGAGCAGCAGGTCGGCGTTCAGCGTTTCTTCCAAGGTGGCATGAAAGGAGGCGACCAGCGAGTGCGGTAGGTCACGCACAAAGCCGACCGTATCGGTCAGGATAACCTTACGTTTGTCCGGTAGGTTCCAGGTGCGAATGCGCGTATCCAAGGTCGCAAATAGCTGATCCGCGATGTACATATCCGAACCAGTCAGGCGGCGCATCATCGACGACTTGCCAGCGTTGGTATAGCCGACCAAGGACACGGTGTAGGGATACTCCCGTGCGACTGCGGCGCGATGACTACGCCCTTCGATTTCGTTCAAGCGGCGCTTCAGGTCGACGATTTTCTTGTTGATCAAGCGGCGGTCAGTCTCCAACTGGGTTTCACCAGGACCCCTTGAGCCAACGGCCCCCTCCGTGCGTTCCAAGTGTGTCCACATGCGCTGCAGACGCGTGCGCAGGTACTCCAGTTGCGCCAACTCCACTTGTAGCTTGGCCTGACGGGTCTGCGCGCGGGTGGCGAAGATATCGAGGATTAACTCGGTGCGGTCGACAACACGCCTGCCAATGTCCTTCTCGAGGTTGCGCCCCTGGCTCGGCGACAAGTCGTAATCGATGATCACCACATCGGCGCTGCAGGATTCAGCGAGCAGGCGCAGTTCCTCGATCTTACCTTTGCCGAAAGCCGCACGTGGATTCACCTTCGGCAGGCGCTGCGACAAGCCGCCGACCACTTCTGCTCCGGCAGCCTCGGCCAGACCACGGATCTCATCGATGGGATCTGCAGCCGCAGCAGCGGCGCTATTGGGCAGGATCAATGTGGCGACCACCGCCCGATCAGCGGAGTTCTGCGAGGGGACAGTCGGGCTACTCTTCGACATCAGGTGCCAGCTCGCTAGCCGTTACTTCTGCAGCCAAGGGGTCTCGGGCACCCGCTCGGGACAGATTCGTATACCCTGCGGCGTGGACTGAAGGCTGGAATGTAGACACCACGCGGCATCGGTTTCGGGAAAGTCGCTACGGAAATGTGCACCGCGCGATTCCTCACGGAAGCTGGCGGCTCGGGTGATCGCTTGGGCGACCTGGACCATGTTCATGACTTCGACCCCTTCAGGGGTGAATGGCCCGAGGCGGTCGAGATAACTCGACCAGGTATCCAGTCGCTCCTGCGCATCGGCCAATCCAGCCGCGTCGCGTTCGATGCCGACTTGTCGCCACATCAAGGACTTTAACGAATAGGTCATGTCGGTGAGGTTCAACTCGGCGGCATGAGCACTGTGATCGTCGGGCAAGTTCGGCGCCAGAAAGCGACGTACGCTCGGCTTGCAATCGAGGATCTTCTCGCCCACCATTCGCCCGTGCACAAGGCCTTCCAGCAAGGAGTTGGAACCCATGCGATTGGCACCATGGAAGCCGGTGGATGCGCATTCGCCGACGGCATAAAGCCCTTCGACATCGGTACTACCATCCAGTGCTGCAGCAACCCCGCCGACGAAGTAATGGACTGCAGGTCTTACCGGAATCGGATCGTTGCTGATGCAGATGCCGAACTCCGAAGCGATGCGCGCGAGAGCAGGGAATCGGCGCTCGGGTTCCGCCACCTTGGCCAGATCCAGATAAACGTTGGTATCGCCGGAGTCGACCATACGTCGGAAGATGGCGCGGCTGACCACATCGCGCGGCGCCAAATCGGCGTCTTGGTGGAACTGCGGCATGAAGGCGATGCCCTCGCGATCGCGTAGCACGGCACCTTCGCCCCGCACCACTTCGGAAATCAGGAAGCGCGCAGCACCCGCCAAGTAGAGAATGGTCGGGTGGAACTGAACGAATTCCAGGTCGCGCATGCTGGCCCCGACGCGCAATGCCATCGCAATGCCGTCGCCGGTGGCGAGTTGCGGATTGGTGGTCTCGCGGAAGATCTGCCCTCCGCCACCGGTGGCAAGCACCACCGAATCAGCCTCGAACAGAACCGGGTTGAACCCACCATCATTTCCCTGGCGAGCCAGAGCCACTAAGCCGGTGATGCGTCCTTCGGAATCCTTCAGCAACTCCACCGCGGTGGTGTTCGCATAAAAGTCGATATGTGGATGCTGTTGAGCGCGCATGGCCAATACGCGTTGCAGCTCCTTGCCGGTAGCGGTACCCCCGCTGTGAAGGATGCGCGGTAGGCGATGCCCGCCCTCCATGCCCAAGCTCAGATTACCGGTCGGCTCATGGTCGAAGGTCATGCCTGACTGCAGCAACCAATCCATGGCGGAAGGCGCAGCTGCGGTGATGGCTTCAACAACGGCGGGTTCGGACAAGCCATAACCTAGACGCAACGTATCGCCGGCGTGCAGCTCGACATCGTCGCCAGGGCCAACGGCAGCTGCGATGCCCCCTTGGGCGTAATGGGTGTTGGTATCGGCGATGCTCCCTTTACACAGCACCATCACATGACCGCCACGCTCAGCAGCTGCCAAGGCTGTGGAGAGCCCTGCGACACCGGAACCAACCACCAGGACATCCGCGCGGAAGGCCGGCAGGCGGCGGAGCGAATAGGACATCCTGCCGAGAGGCGAGCCGGGCGAGCACCCAAAAACTGTGGACTGAGCGGCCATGGAAGAGGAATTCTACAGGAATCTTCAAGTCGCGAAAGCCGTCTATGGGGCTTCAGGAAGGATGTCGCATAGGTTTTTCCATATTAGGGGGTTGTTAGGCTCTTGTTTGCCGATACGCTATGTAGGCTTCTGTTAGGGAGCTCTGGAAAAAGGCCGTGAAATGGGCCGATACCGAGGAAAGATCATGAAATCACCTGCACCAAATCTGAACCGCAGCGACATCGAAGGCGCCGCCATTATTTCCCTGCTCATGCTGATTTTCATCCTAATCTGACCATGCGCCCACTTACCGCCAAACAACTTCAGGTCCTCGAGGCCATCCACGAGCATCAGGCCGAAACCGGACTGTCCCCCACCTTGCAGGAGTTGGGGGCCACCTTGGAGGTCAATCGCGTGACCGTCTATGGACATGTGCGGGCCCTGCTCGAGAAAGGCTTCCTTGAAAACCTGGAGCCTGGCGCTTCCCGCGGATTGGACTTCACCGACACTGGCCTGGATGCACTGCGCAAGGCCGAACGCCCCAAGCGCCATGCTGCTGAGTTTGGTGCCAACCAAGAACTGTCCGCCCCAAGTGCGTGGCCGGCAGGTCCGAGTCTACCCCTAGTAGGCCGGATCGCAGCAGGTGCTGCGATTGAAGCCATCGAGGACCGCAACAACGTCGAACTAGGTGAGTTCCTGCGCACAGGAGAAAGCACCTACATGCTTGAGGTGCTTGGCGATTCGATGATTCAAGCCCATATCCAAAGTGGCGATTTCGTCATCGTGCAAAAGGATCAAACTCCGCAACAAGGCGACATCGTCGTAGCAATCCTTGAGGATGAGACAGCAACCTTGAAGCGTTTTTTTCCACAAGCCGACGGCACCTACATCCTGCAACCTGCAAACGACAAGTTGCAGCCAATCTACTGCGACACGCTTGAGGTACGCGGTGTGGTCAGCGGCGTGATCCGCCGCTACTAGCGGAACCGCACTTGCGATCTTCAGGCGAATAAGCCTGGCATTCCCTCAATACAGCGTGGTCCTTCATGGGCCACGTTGTTGACATAGGAACTAACTTGGGTGGTACTCAGCTCCACTTGCATGGCCACAGGATCCTGACCTTGCAGCCAGCTTCGAGCCGCAGATGGATCCATGATGATCGGCATGCGCGGATGTAGCCAAGCGATGTCCTTCGTGGCGGAAGTCGTGAGGATGGCACATCCATCCTTGGATGAGGACTTGGACTGCTCTAGGATTCCAGCCATGACGAAGGGATTGCCCTTGGGCAAGCTTAGCAGATAAGGCTCACGCCCTTGCGGCCGTCCGGCCGTCGCTCGTGCGGGCCATTCATAATAGGCTTCGGCCAATACCAAGCACCGTCGGTGTTTCCAGGCCTCCCGAAAGCTAGGCTTCGAGGCTGCTGTCTCCACTCTGGCATTAATGTGAGCGCTGGATTGTTCTTTCTTTGCAGCCCAAATCGGCACCAGCCCCCATTCCGGCTTGACAAAGGCCAAGCTGCCATCGTCCTGCAAACTGAGGGCGGGCATTTCCTGCCCTGGCGCCAAATTGTATTTTGACGCAAAGGCATCTCCGATATCGACGCCATAATCCTCCTGCACGATGACAGGCTGGCGCATCGTGAATACGAATCTACCGCACATCCTGTCAGTCTAGCGCATGCCCCCCTGCTACTGCTTGAATCACTGGCAGGCTACGGGAAGCTACGGTTAGGATGACCAGATGCGTTTGGTTCCGCTTCACCAGCTGCTGCTGGCTACCCTGCTCATGCCGGTCGGGCACCTGCATGCCTCGGCCAAGTTGCAGCAGGCAACGCCGGACTATGAGACCGATGTCCTGGAATTCCTGGATCGCTATTGCTTGTCCTGCCATGAAGGTCCTGACGATATCGGCAAGCTGGACCTTGGCGCTCACGCTTTCCCGGAAGAAGCTCAAGCCGAGCCGGATCTCTACTGGTCCGCAGCTTTCAAGGTTTGGGACCGTTCGATGCCACCTCCACGCAAACGCAAACAACCTAGCGCGGAGGAGCGGGCTGCTTTTTTGGCTTGGGTAGACTCCGACGAGGGGCTAGACCGAACACCTGCGGAGGCCAGAGCGGGGCTCCGTCGTTTGAACCGAAGCCAATACCTCCGCAGTATCCGCATGCTGTTCAATGTGGAACTCCCAGACGACATGCTGACGGACCTGCCTGAGGACGAGTCGGGCGATGGTTTCGACAACATCGGCGCCTCACTGACAATGTCTGACCAAGCCTTCATTCGATATCTGGAGCTTGCGGAATACATCGCCGAGCAGGCCATCCGGGTTCCCTTGGACGGGTTACCGCAGCAACATTTCCTTGGATCGGAGCTACAGAGCAATAGCAAGAGTGGAACCAATGCAGCACTCTGGACCCGCGGCGACGCTTTTCGTGATGTATTCGTGAAACATCCCGGGCGTTATCGACTGAAGGTGGGCGCATGGGGAAATCAAGCTGGCAAGGAGGATTGCAGGATGAGCCTGGTGGTGGACCACGAGACCATCCTTAAGGTGAGCGTGCCGAATGATGCGAGTGAAGAAGGAGTGTTCTCCACCGAGTTGGCCTTGGACAAAGGCCGCCATCGTCTGACGGCTCGCTTCCTGAACGATTACTACAACCCCAAGGCACCCCAAGGCCAAGCCAAGGACCGCAACCTCTACATCAGTTGGATGAAACTAGAGGGGCCGTTGGATCCGCCACAGCCTTCGCAATTCCAACAGTGGCTATTCGAGAATCAAGCAACCAGCCAAGCCGACTCTGGGGAGAAGGAAGCGGCAGGATATTTGATTCGGAAATTGATCCACCATGCTTGGCGTCGCCTACCCACACGAGGGGAAATGGAAAGTTATCAAGACTTGTGGAATCGCCAACATGGAAGCAAGGAGGAGAAGGTCCAGAGCATCTTGATTGCTGCGCTGGTCTCCCCACATTTCCTCTTCGAACCTGAAGGAAACGATGGCATCGATCTCGCCACCCGCATTTCCCTATTCCTTTGGAGCAGTTACCCAGACGGGCAGCTCATCGAAGCAGCTTCGGACCCGGCTTGGTCCGAGAACCCGCAGGCAATCCGTCAACAAGTCGAGCGCATGCTAATGGATCCGCGGGCTGATGCCATCGCAGAGGATTTTGCGAGCCAGTGTTTCCGCATTCGGGGCCTAAGGAACCATGAGATCGACCCGGTGCAATTCCCCGGGATTGAAAAGTCGACCATCGATTCCATGATGCAGGAGACTACTCGCTTCTTCATGCATAACCTCCGCCAAGGACACGACCTCAACGAACTTTTGACAGCGGAGCACAGTTTCATGAATCGGCAACTGGCCCATCATTACGGCCTGGAGTGGCACGGTGATGATGAGGAATGGCAAGAGATAGACTTATCCGAAACCAACCGAAGGGGATTACTTGGACACGCTTCCATCCTGACGGTAACAAGCCTACCTACCAGGACCGCACCAGTCAGGCGCGGTAAATGGATCATGGAGAACCTGCTGGGTACAGAACCCCCACCCCCGCCGAACGACGCCGGCCAATTGGATGAAAGTCCGCAGGTCGTTGCATCGGCTCCATTGCGGCAACGCCTTGCGGCCCACCGGGACAATCCCGATTGCATTTCCTGCCACATGGTTATGGATCCCTTGGGCTTCAGTCTGGAGCATTTCGACGCGGTAGGCCGATGGCGAGAAGTAGATGGTGCCTTCCAAGTGGATGCAGGGGGTCAATTGCCGGATGGCACCGAAATCACCGGCCTCAAGGACCTGGTGGAAGTGATCGATGCGCGCGCGAGTTTTTCCCGGCTTCTTGTGAGCAGGCTGGCGAGCTATGCCTTGGGCCGCACCTTGGTACCTGGGGACAGACCCCTCATTCAATCGATTCTAAATCAGCTGGATCCACGAAATCCATCACTGAAGGACGCCATTCAGGCTATCGTGGCTAGTGAAGCTTTCCGCACCCCGACTCCCTGATGCCCAGACCTGCCGACCCGCAACGACGCCATTTCCTTAAGGCAAGTGGTGTACTCATTGCATTGCCGGCAATGGAAAGCCTGAACTGGGCTTCACCTAATCCGGACAACCAACCCGCAAGGCTACTTTATGTCTATATGCCCAACGGGGTTCATATCCCAGCCTGGATGCCACATGCAACCGAGAAGGGACAACCAGCCCAGGCAGGACGCCATGGGGCACTGCCGAAAGTATTGCCGCCTAGCCTCAGGCCCTTACAGGATTGGCGCGAGTCCTTCTCAATCCTCACGGGGCTGACCGCAGACAAGGCACGAGCCAATGGCGATGGACCGGGCGACCATGCACGGGCGGCCGCTGCCTTCTTGACTGGAGTCCAACCAAAGAAAGCCGATGGGGCGGTTCTGCTTGGCAAATCAGCTGACCAGATTGCGGCAGAACACCTGGGCAAGGACTTACCATTCCGCTCCCTCCAACTTGGATGTGAACCTGCAGGAAATGCAGGGGAATGCGATTCCGGTTATGCCTGTGCATACTCAGGCAACATCAGTTGGCAAAACCAGACCACGCCGACGAGCAAGGAAATTGACCCCCGCAAGGTCTTTGACCGCCTGTTTCGCGGCAATTCCCCTGCAGCAAACCAAGATTACCTGAAGAACCTGGAACGTCGAAAGAGCATTCTGGATACTGTCCATAAGGATGCCAAGAACTTGAGCAACGGGCTTAGCACGGAAGACCGCAACAAACTGGATGAATACCTTTCTGGAATCCGCGAACTGGAACGCCGGTTACAACTTGAAGAGTCCAAAATCGAAACCAGCGTTGCCGACAATCTTCGTCCGAGCCGTTTGCCGAAGGACTTCAAAACCCATGTGAAGTTGCTGATTGATATGTTGGCGCTGGCATTCCAGACCGACATGACCAGGGTGGCAACCTTGATGTTCGGCAACGAGGGAAGCAACCGACGTTATCTGGAAATCGGAGTGCCCGGCGGCCACCATTCCGCCACTCACCACAAGGGTGAGAAAGGCCTCATCAGACAAGTATGCGCAATCAACACCCTTCATTCGAAAGCATTCACCTATCTCTTGAAAAAGCTCCACCAGACAACCATCGAAGAAGGATCGATCCTCAGCAAGACCGCAGTGGTCTTCGGTAGCGGAATCGCCGATGGCAATCGACATGACCACCATGCACTTCCAATCCTTCTGGCTGGTGGGGAAGGACTGGGACTCCGTCATGGGAAGATGAGGGAGTACAGAATGGAGACTCCACTCGGCAACCTACACCAGGAACTTTTGCGCCGTCTGAATGTTCCGCATTCTCCATTGGGTGATGCGACGGGATTCCTGCCCAGCCTGGATCGCTGATTCCCCGCACCGCGAACCTTCGCGGAAGGCAAAAAAAACCCACCAGGGTTCTACCCCTGATGGGTTTTTGATTAAAGTCCGGCACTAACCTACTTTCGCACAATGCACTATCATCGGCAGCTACTTCTTAACGACCGAGTTCGGAATGGAATCGGGTGGAACCAGCAGCTTATGGGCACCGGACAATTGAGAAGCAAGAAGTGTAATCTTTTGATCGAATGCGTATCCTTTTCGGGCCCCGCCTAAGCGGAGAGCGAAAAGGGAACCAAGCCGTTCGGGTTATTAGTACGGCTCGCCTGAACATGTTGCCATGCTTACAGCTACCGCCTATCAACGTGGTAGTCTCCCACGACCCTAATTGGGACACCTAGTTTTAGAGATGGCTTCACGCTTAGATGCTTTCAGCGTTTATCCGTTCCGAAGTTAGCTACCCAGCTGTGCCTCTAGCGAGACAACTGGTGCACCAGAGCTTCGTCCTTCCCAATCCTCTCGTACTAAGGAAAGACCTCTTCAAGTGTCCTACAGTCACACCGGATAGGGACCGACCTGTCTCACGACGGTCTGAACCCAGCTCACGTACCGCTTTAATGGGCGAACAGCCCAACCCTTGGGACCTTCTCCAGCCCCAGGATGCGATGAGCCGACATCGAGGTGCCAAACCTCCCCGTCGATATGGACTCTTGGGGGAGATCAGCCTGTTATCCCCGGAGTACCTTTTGTCTGTTAAGCGACGACCCTTCCACTCGGAATTCGCCGGATCACTAGGCCCTGCTTTCACACCTGCTCGACTTATGAGTCTCGCAGTTAAGCACCCTTATACCCTTACGCTCTACGGCTGATTGCTAACCAGCCTGAGGGTGCCTTCGGACTCCTCCGTTACTCTTTGGGAGGAGACCGCCCCAGCCAAACTGCCCACCTGAAACTGTTCTTGGCCCTGATTCAAGGTACCAAGTTAGAACACTAGTACAGCAAGGGTGGTATTTCACATTGTGGCTCCACGAACACTAGCGTGCCCGCTTCAAAGCCTCCCACCTATTCTACACATGCTGTACCAGAGCCCAATATCAGGCTGCAGTAAAGGTTCACGGGGTCTTTCCGTCCTGGTGCGACTACGAGGCATCTTCACCTCGACTACAATTTCACCGAGCCCTCTGTTGAGACAATGGGGCAGTCGTTACGCCATTCGTGCGCGTCGGAACTTACCCGACAAGGAACTTCGCTACCTTAGGACCGTCATAGTTACGGCCGCCATTCACCGGGGCTTCAATTCGGAGCTTCGCCGAAGCTAACACCTCCTCTTAACCTTCCGGCATTGGGCAGGCGTCAGACCCTATACTTCGTCTTTAAGACTTTGCAGAGTCCTGTGTTTTAGGTAAACAGTCGCCACCCCCGATTTTCTGTGACCCTAGCAAGCTCAGGGAGCAAGTCCCATCACCAGCCGGGGCGCCCCTTATCGCGAACTTACGGGACCAATCTGTCGAGTTCCTTAACAGAGGTTATCTCGAGCGCCTTAGAATTCTCTTCCCATCAACCTGTGTCAGTTTTGGTACGGGTACCTTTGATCTCCCTAGATGCTTTTCCTGGAACCCACTCAAATGGCTTCGGCTTAAAGCCTCGGCATTACCCCTGGGCACTGATGCTGCGGATTTTCCTACAGCGGCCCTCAGGCTTACACGTGGACGACTAGCGCCACGACCATCTTCGCGAATCCGTCACACCATTGGTCAAATGATCGCCGGTAGTATGGGAATATTGACCCATTTTCCATCGACTACGCCTTTCGGCCTCGCCTTAGGTCCCGACTAACCCTGGGCGGATTTACCTTCCCCAGGAAACCTTAGATTTTCGGCGACGAAGATTCTCACTTCGTTTATCGTTACTCATTCCGGCATAAGCACTTGTTTTCGCTCCACCGTTCGTTCCCGTACGGCTTCAATGCAAAGACAACGCTCCCCTACCACCCTGAAGGATTCCCTCCTTCGGATCCGCAGCTTCGGTACAGAACTTAAGTCCCGTTCATTATCGGCCCAAGATTGCTCGATCAGTGAGCTGTTACGCACTCTTTAAATGATGGCTGCTTCTAAGCCAACATCCTGACTGTCTTAGCAATCCCAGATCCTTTATCACACTTAGTCCTGTTTGGGGACCTTAGCTGGCGGTCTGGGCTGTTTCCCTCTCGACGATGAACCTTATCGCCCACCGTCTGACTGCCGGGGTACCACACACAGTATTCGGAGTTTGGCTTCGGTGGATAGGCTGGTGGCCCTCCAATCGAAATCAGTCTCTCTACCCCTGTGTGCTATGTTACCCGACGCTAGCCCAAAAGCTATTTCGGGGAGAACGAGCTATCTGCAAGTTCGATTAGCTTTTTACTCCTAACCACAAGTCATCCGAGTAGTTTTCAACCTACACCGGTTCGGGCCTCCACGTGCTGTTACACACGCTTCACCCTGCCCATGGTTAGATCACCTGCTTTCGCGTCTACGACGCCCGACTTTGCGCACTATTAGTACTCGCTTTCGCTTCGGCTTCGTGCCGGAGACACTTAACCTCGCCTGACATCGTAAGTCGCCGGATCATTATGCAAAAGGCACGCAGTCAGCCATTCCCCGAAGGGCATAGGCCTCCTACCGCTTGTACGTACATGGTTTCAGGTACTTTTCACTCCCCTAAAAGGGGATCTGTTCAATTTTCCCTTACGGTACTAGTCACTATCGGTCGTTCAGTAGTACTTAGCCTTACGGGGTGGTCCCCGCGAATTCACACCAGGTTTCACGTGTCTGGCGCTACTTGGGATACTTCCAGGAGGCACTTACCTTTCGCTTAAGGGGCTATCACCCTCTGCGGCTGTCCTTTCCAGAACATTCAGCTAAGCAAGTGCTTTGTAACTCCTTGGCAGACTGTGGATCTACCTGGAAGTCCCACGACCCCAATGTTGCAACGGCCACACCTTGACACATCATTGGTTTGGGCTATTCCCCCTTCGCTCGCCGCTACTGAGGGAGTCGAGTTTTCTTTACTTTCCTGCAGGTACTAAGATGTTTCAATTCCCTGCGTTACCCACCACATGGCTATGGATTCACCATGAGTTGACGGAACATTACTTCCGCCGCGTTACCGCATCTCAGAAATCCTCGGGTCACTGCCTGCTTAACGGCTCACCGGGGCTTATCGCAGCTATGCCACGTCTTTCATCGGCTCTGAACGCCTAATCATCCTCCATGCACGCTTATCATGCTTGATTCTTTTTATCGCGCTCGATCTTTATCGATTACACTTCTTGCCTAATTTTCAATGACCCTGGGTTACACAGTGGTCTCGTCATCCTCGGGCCTCGTTTTACGGAGGTGGTGGAGGCGACGGGGCTCGAACCCGTGACCTTCGCGTTGCAAACGCGATGCTCTTCCAACTGAGCTACACCCCCTGTGGAGACGAACTGGTGGGCCAAAGAGGATTTGAACCTCTGACCTCCCGCTTATCAGGCGGACGCTCTAACCAACTGAGCTACTGGCCCGTCTCCGGGTGTACCGGAGTTTGATGGGAAGGAATGACCCTGCCGAACACTTGTCTTGAATGCTTGCTTAAGAGCTCATTATTATTTTGGACTCTTGTCCCGATCAGTCCGAAGACCGATGCGGTTACGAGTATTAACCAACCGAAGTTGGTCCAGATTATCCTCTGGAAAGGAGGTGGTCCAGCCGCAGGTTCCCCTACGGCTACCTTGTTACGACTTAGTCCCGATCACCGAGCTCGCCGTGGGCGCCAACCCTCTAAAAGTTAGATTGACGACTTCAGGCGCTCCCAGCTTTCGTGGCTTGACGGGCGGTGTGTACAAGGCTCAGGAACATATTCACCGCAGTGTAGCTGACCTGCGATTACTAGCGATTCCAGCTTCATAGAGGCGAGTTGCAGCCTCCAATCCGAACTAGGAGCAGCTTTGGGGATTAGCTCCGTCTTACGACTTGGCAACCCTCTGTACTGCCCATTGTAGCACGTGTGTAGCCCCAGGTATAAGGGCCATGATGACTTGACGTCATCCCCACCTTCCTCCGTGTTAACCACGGCGGTCTTGTTAGAGTCCCCACCATTACGTGCTGGCAACTAACAACAGGGGTTTCGCTCGTTCAGGGACTTAACCCGACATCTCACGACACGAGCTGACGACAGCCATGCAACACCTGTGAATGTTCCACCCCGAAGGGCGTCACTCCTGTTTCCAGGAGCTAATTCATCCATGTCAAACCTGGGTAAGGTTCTTCGCGTAGCTTCGAATTAAACCACATGCTCCACCGCTTGTGTGAGCCCCCGTCAATTCCTTTGAGTTTTACGCTTGCGCGCATACTCCCCAGGCGGGGCACTTAACGCGTTAGCTACGCAAGAGAAACCCGAAGGTCCCTCAAGCTAGTGCCCATCGTTTACGGCCAGGACTACCGGGGTATCTAATCCCGTTCGCTCCCCTGGCTTTCGTACCTCAGCGTCAGAAACAGCCCAGACAGTCGCTTTCGCCACCGGTGTTCCTCAAGATCTCTACGCATTCCACCGCTCCACCTTGAGTTCCACTGTCCCCTACTGTTCTCGAGCTCATCAGTTTTGGACGCAGTTCCACAGTTAAGCTGTGGGATTTCACATCCAACTTGACAAGCCGCCTACGTACGCTTTACGCCCAGTAATTCCGAGTAACGCTTGCACCCTCCGTCTTACCGCGGCTGCTGGCACGGAGTTAGCCGGTGCTTCTTTACCTGCCTTTGTCAAGATACGAGCTATTAACCCATAACATTTCTTAACAGGCGAAAGAGGTTTACGACCCGAAAGCCTTCGTCCCTCACGCGGCGTCGCTCCGTCAGGCTTGCGCCCATTGCGGAAGATTCTCGACTGCAGCCTCCCGTAGGAGTCCGGGCAGTGTCTCAGTCCCGATGTGGGCGATCATCCTCTCAGATCGCCTAGCCGTC
>JASMKM010000067.1 GCA_030749235.1 Planctomycetota bacterium
ACGCAAGTGGTTGGACAAGACCCTCGAGCAGGCACGTGAGACTGGCGAGGTTCGTACTCTGCTCGGACGTCACCGCCCCGCCGATGGCGTCAACTCTAGCGACAATCGAGTCCGTGCCTCCGCCGAGAACGTCGCCGTCAATACGCCGGTCCAAGGCAGCGCAGCCGACCTCATCAAGGTGGCAATGCTGCGCGTCGAGGAACGCATCCAACGCGAAGCCTTGGCCGCGCGCCTAATCCTGCAGGTGCATGACGAGTTGGTCTTCGATTGCCCCAAGGAGGAGGTCGACCAACTGTCGCAGTTAGTGCGCGAGGAGATGGAAAATGCCTTCCCCTTAGATGTACCACTGAAGGTAGATCTCGACACCGGCCCAGACTGGGCAAGCGCTCACTAGATTATGCCAGCCTTGGAAGGATTGTTGCTAATCGGAATCCTGCTCGCCAGCGGGGTGTTTGGAGGGTGGCTCGCGCGCTTGATGCGCTTGCCCACTCTGACCGGCTACCTAGCCGCCGGAATTTGCATGCACATTCTGGCCACCAAGGGATTCCTGCAGCATGATTCGCTCGAGGAATTGCGCCACCCAATCAATGACCTGGCAATGGCCTTGGCACTTTTTATCTTGGGTGGACAGTTCAAACTCAAGGGGCGCGGTGGCGCACCTTCGGGCATGCGCAGCCTGTTGCGAGTCTCGGCACTAGAGTCAGCCATTACCTTCTCGATTGTCTTCGCCCTGTCGATGGCCGTGCTCAGCGACCTGCAAGGAGCCGTGCTGCTCGGCATCCTCGCCATCGCCGTTGCGCCAGCCACCACCCTGGAGGTGCTGCATGAATACCAAGCCAAGGGAACGGCCACACGGAAGATCAAGCAGCTAACGGCGCTGTCGAACGTCTGGGCAGTCTTCTTGTTCGAGCTGGCACTGGTCTTGTTCTTCGCCTTTGAGGCCAGTGACAGCAGCTTCACTGCACCGCTCTGGGACGTGCTCGGCTCGCTGGTCTACGGCTTGGTCGCCGGTCACACCTTGATCCTGATGCAGGAACGTGTCGGCCGCGAAAACTATGCGGTTCCGCTGCTGGCGGTGATTCTGCTGACCATCGGCGTCTGCGAGATGACCGACGTCCCCCATATGTTGGCCTTCCTCGCCACTGGGGCAGTGGTGGTTAACCGCTCGCAACTGTTCCCACGCATCACTGCGGCGATGGACGTCTATGCGCAACCCGCGATTGTCCTGTTCTTCGTGCTCAGCGGGTCGCACTTGGATTTCGGCACCCTTGGCGCAAACTGGCTGGCGGTCGGCCTGTATGTACTCGGCCGCACCTTGGGCAAGAGCCTTGGCGTGCACTTCGGTCTCTACGGAATCAACGCCAACAAACCAACTCGCGAAAGCGAGAACCCGCCGATTGGTTTGGCCCTGCTGTGCCAGGCGGGTGCCGCCATCGCGCTGGCCTCCTACGTGGCCTCGTTCAACCAGGAACTCTCGGACAAGCTCCTCAACATCATCCTCGGCGCCGTTGTCATCTTCGAGCTGCTCGGCCCGCTGCTGGTCAAAAAGGTCGCCGTCGCCGCTGGTGAGGTCAGCCTGGGCAACTTGATGTCGCATACTTCCGACCGCGAGGGGCGACGAGGTTGGCGCACCGCCCTACGCGCCACCTTCGCCAGTCATCGTGTTGGCAAGGGGCAGAACCCTGCCACCGTCACGGTAGAACGCTTCATGCGGCCCAATGCTACCGCCTTGCGCCGCAACGCCAACATGGACGCGATCCTGCGCTTCGCCAATAGCTCGCCCTTCAATCACTTCCCAGTCATTGATCCCCAGGAGCACCTAGTGGGCGTGGTCACGCTGGCCGACCTCAGCCAGATTGCCTACAACAAGCGCACTGCGGCGCTGGTGACAGCTGAGGACATTGCCACCTTGAGTCCCGAGGAGGCGGCCCTTCCAGCCAATGCGACGCTGTCCGAAGCCCTGACTTTCTTCAAACAGTTCGATGGCAACACTGCGGCAGTAATCAGCAGCGTGAAGACGCCAGTGCTAATCGGCATGGTTGAGCGAAGTGAAGTGCTTCACCTCGCTCAACGGCTGAAAAATACGCAGTAAGAAAGCCCTAATCCTTGCCGACCAACATCTTGGTCAGCTCACCGAGATCCAGAATCGTCGGCACATTGGGATCGTCACTGTTCAAAGTGACGCGCGGTACGTCCAGATTCTCAGCGGCATCCAGCGCCAGCAGGATGCGACCGCCTTCGGAGTTCAGCGCAGCCGTTCGTAGTTCGTTACGCAGGGCCTCGGCTTTCTCCAGGGCCAATTGACCGTTGGCTTCGGCGATAACCTTGTCGGCATCACCTTTGGCCATGGTCTCGGCAGCATAGACCGAAGCCTCGGCGCGAATGCCAGCAATGATGACCTCGTATTCAGACTTCTTCTCCTGGATGGTCTTCTCCCAGGTCTGGGTGAGACTCAGTTCCGCAGCCTGGATCTGACGCTCAATCAGATTGACCGTCTTCTCCTCTTCGGCAAGGACCGTATTGGCCGCATCCAATAAGGCCTTTTGACGCAAGAACTGCTTGTCCTGTAGCTTCTCCTCGTATTCTTCCTGGAAACGCAGGCGGCGGATCAGGATCGAATCGGCACGGCAGTGGAATTCCTTCAAGTCGGCACTCAAGACCGGTAAGGCTTCCATGACCAGCTGGAGACGCTCGTCGGTCAACTGCAGGTTCTCTGAAGACAGCTTGGACAATTCGTCACGCAGGATTGCGGTCACCTTGGACTTGACGCGATCCTTGTATTGGATTTTCAGACCGTCGTCAACGATCTGCCAAGCCTCGCCATCGATGATTCGATAGGCCACTGTCACTTCGTAGTTGACGACGTTGCCGTCAGCTGCACGAATCTGTAGTGGACGATCGTAGCTGACCGTGGAGCTGGAACTTCGCGTATCATTGTCGGTGTAATGCAGGAAGTGGGTGGTCGATGGCAGGAAGTGCCACTTGTGGTAACCGCTGATGCCAAGGTGGAAACCGGTTGGATAATCCTCGTGGAGGATGCCTCCACCCCATTGGCTTTGCTTGACGCCGAAGGTGGCCGGCGGCACGCGCTTGAACAGGAACATGATCAACAATGGGGTCAGGATCAGAAATAGGAGTAGAACTACGAGTTTTTTCATCGGTTGTTCCCTCCCTGGTTCTGGCCGCCCGGAACGGCGCCCATATGTTCGAGGCGTGTTGGTGATGGGTCCCGACGGTAAGGGATAATCTCGAAAGTGATCTGAGCGAACTTGCGTGCTAACTCCTCGCGAACGAGGATGTCGCCGCGCGCGGCCAAGGCCTCGACCTTGGCGGTCAATCCTTCCGCTTCCTTACGGGCCTGAAGCTCCAGACCGCGCGCCTGCTGAGTCAGGCGGCGTTCGGCAGCTTCGCCCTCGGCGATACGACTGATGCTGTAGGCGTCAGCAGTCTTGGTGACCTGCACCGCGACCTTCTCCTCGGAGATACGATCCTTTTCCAAGGTGCCGAGCAGCAGTTCGTATTCGGTAGCCTTATCGCGTTCGATGTCGGCCAGGCGGCGTTCCCGCTCACGCTTGAGCTGTTCGGCCTGCGCCTTAAGCTTCTCCACTTCCTGTTCCGCGACCTTACGGGACTCGATGGCGCGCTCGTAGCGGACCTCAAACTTCGGCTTCGGCGTGATGATCTGCATGACGTGAATGCCATGCTGGTTGAGCATCTCGTTGAGGCGTTTCTCAGAGGCACGCGAGGCAACCTCGAGGTTCGACATCACAGTGACCTGCTCGGCCGAGAAACGACCGAACTCGTCACGGAGCACCGACCGGGCGAAGGCCTTAATCCAATTCTCCTTGAAGCCTTCACCCGGGCCGGAGTCGTTCAGCACGACATCGGCCATCGCCGGGTCGATACGGTATTGGATCTCGAGGGTTTCAAACCAGAAGTTCGAACCATCATTGGCACGCACCGTCAGCTTGCGCACTCGGTTGGCATCGCGGTCGTTCTCGCCCTCCATCACAAATTTGTTCGGTGACTTGTCAAACACAAAGGCCTGAGCGAAGAACGGAATGAAGACCTTGTAGCCAGGGCGATTGACAATCTCCTCCTTGCCGGTCAGGTAGTTCACGATTACGGCAACTTCGGTGTCCTTGACTTCGATAATTCCGCCCTTACCGGAGATGAAGGCGCCAACCACGAAGACCAGGAACAGCAAGGCAATCACGCCGCCGAAGATGGCCTTCTTATTCACGTTGGGAAGTTGTGGACCACCGCCGCCGGCACCTGGAACCTGGGGCGGGCGTTTGGGGGGTCGAGGAGGACGAGGTGGTGTGTCACCGCCGCCGAGATCTGGAAAGTCAGAGGGTGTAGTCATCGGATTGCTACGCGCAGAATACCCGCTTTGAAGGTGGAATCGAATGGTTCTAAGCTACACCTTATGAATTTCACCCGGCGCCAACGGCTCAGCAAGCTGCCATCCTTGGCCATCCTCGTCTTGACGGGATTCTCGCTGCTGTCCTTCGTCGGCATGATGATGGGCGTTTTCAGCATTTTCAGCCATTTCCAGCTCTATCTGGCCATCGCGTGGCTGTGCGCCACCCTGCTGCTGGCCCTAGTCAGCAAGTTGCGCCGTTTCTTCTGGCACCCCAACCAAGTCCTGTTCGGCGGCATCTTGCTGTTGCTAGGACATGTGGCCGCCATTTCCAGCCTGTGGTTGGCCGATCCACAACCGGATCTGGCCAATCCCACCGAGCTAGATATCGTTTGGTTTAACAGTCACCACCAGGAGGCAGGCATTGCTGACCTGGAGCGGATGCTGCAAAGCGACCCGCCCGACGTCATCGCCTTGGCCGAGGTCGGGCTCGGGCAACGGATCGATTTGCCGGGTTTCGACTACATCTGGCGCAGCAACCGCGCTTCCGGGTTGATGATCACCTCGCGCTATCCAATCGAGAACGAACGCATCGAGAGTAGTGTCAAGGGTGCGCGCGACCAATTGGTGGTTGACATCGTCGTCGACCGCCGTCGCTTCAAGTTCGTCGCGGTGCACTTCCGTAAACCCTATGAGAGTGAACATCGCGACGAGTTCCTGGCGGTGGCACGCATTGTCGCACCGGTGGAACATGCCATTGTCGCTGGCGACTTCAATACCACGCCTTGGTCGGCGCACTTCCGCCAGTTCTGCGCCAGCGCTGACCTACGTCACGCGCGCAAGGGATTCGGCCTGCAGAACTCCTTCGGCTTGAGCCGTTGGCAGATTGCACCAATCCCGATCGATCACTTACTTTATAAAGGCGATATCGCGCTGACCGCTTTCGAATCCCTGCCATGGATGCATAGCGATCATCGACCTGTTCGCGGCAGCTTTCTCCTAGGCATGCCACGCGGTCGCCAAGCGCAGGGCGACTTCTGAAGCCGCTTCCCCTTCACGCATCTCGATGCGCAGCAGGTCGGGAAAGGACCGCAGCCAGGTCATCTGCCGACGGATCAAGACGTTGGTCTTGGTGACGGCCTTCTCCAGCCCTTCTTCCAAGGTGCACTTGCCTTCCAGGTAATCTAACACCTGGCGATAACCGATGGCCTTGCCGGCGGTTCGCCCGAATCCTCCACTGCCTTGGATTGCGGCAATCTCTTCGAGCAGGCCGGCCTCGACCATGGCGTGAAAACGCTTGGCCACTCGCTGGTGCAGAATCGAGCGAGGCCATTCCAACAGGGCCGCCGGTTCGCGTAATGGCTGGTCCTGTCGCCATTGCTGCTGCCAAGTACTGAGCGCAGTGCCGGTGGCACGCTGCACGCCGACGGCACGCAGGATGCGCCGCTCATCATTCGGATGAATACGTTCGGCGGCGGCCGGATCGGCCTGCTGCAGCTCTCGGTAGAGGTCGGCGGCACCGCTGTGGTCCCACTGCTGTTGCAGTTCCCCCTGCAGTTGCTGCGGAATATCGGGAATCTCCAACAGACCAAAGACCAAGGCCTTAAACCACATGGTGGTGCCACCCACGTACAGCACCTTCTTGCCACGCGCAAAGACATCGGCCTCGGCGGCGGCAGCGGCCTCCAAGTAACGCGCCACCGAAAACTCCTCCGACGGTTCCACTAAGTCGATCAGGTGATGCGGTACCGTGGCCATCTCCTTGGCGCTTGGCTTGGCGGTGCCGATATCCATGCCTCGATAGACCAACATCGAATCCAAGGACAGGATCTCAGCATCCAGCCGCCCGGCTAGGTCGAGGGCGACCTCGGTCTTACCCGACGCGGTCGGACCAAGCAGGAAATAGCGCTGGTTCATAACTGCAGGGGCTTCACTCCGATGGCTTCAACACCGCCACCGCCGACTGCTGTGGATGGAACAGGCTCTTGGCCGCTTGTTGCACGTCGGCGAAGCAGATGCCTGCAAGCGCGTCGAGCATCTCGAAGGGACGTAAATCCCCCAGCATGCTGGAAAGAATGTTGCCGGCCAGAGCGGTGGGCGTCTGCAGGCCGCTGATCAAGCCTCCCCAAGCGGCGCGCTTGAGGCGTTCGAAATCAGCTTCCCCTGGTCCTTGCATTGCGAAGGCCTCGGCGGCCTTACGGATTTCAGTGACGAAGAGCTTGGGATCATCGCACAAGCCGCTGGCAACCACATGGCCCCAGTCGGAATCGCCCGACCAATGGCAACCGAAACTGTCATCGATGACGCCACGCCTATAGAGATCAGCATGGGTGTCGCTGGAGACGTCGAAAGCCAAGTCCAACACCAAGCTATTGATTAAGCGCGTGCGCAGTCGTTGGTGGCCATCAGGTTCACCTCCTTCGGCACGCCACCCAATCCACACATGCGGACGCGTGACCGGGAAATCCCTTTCCAGCCAATCTGCATGCGGTGAAGTGGGTTCTGTGGGATAGAGCTTCGTGGCCAATGGCGTATCGTCGACGTCCAGGCGGCTCTCGAGAAAGGCAAGCACCTCGTCGGTGTCGAAGTCACCAGCCAACGACAAGCACATGGCACTCGGACGATAAAAACCATCGAAGCAGTCCTGCAGGTGCTTGGCGTGAATGGCGCGCACGTCCTCCACAGTGCCGCCGGGTTCAACGCGGATGCCATGCTTGGCGTAGAGGGCTTCATGCAGCAGGAAGGTGCCGGCAAAGCCTGGGTGATCGGCATACATGCGCACTTCCTGCTCGATGATGCCGCGCTCCTTGTCGACGCGTTCCTCGGTGATTAACGGATGTTGTACAAAATCGACCAGCACCTCCAGACACTCCTGAAAACGCGAGGCGGTGGTGAAGTGATAGGTGGTGGTGCGGAAGGAGGTGCCGCCGTTGAAGCGTGCACCTAACTTGCCGAAGCGATCGAAGACCTTCTCCTCTCGCCCTTCGAACAACTTATGCTCGAGGTAATGGGCGCTGCCTCCGGGCACTTCCACTTCCTGGCCGGAAGGCAAACGGAAGTGGGTATCGGTACTACCGAAGCGCAGACCGAAGTGCCCCGACGAGGTACTGAATCCTGGCGTGCGGCACAAGGCGATGCGCGTGCCGCTGGTGCTCTGGGCAAGCACAACGGTCTCGCCACTCTGATCATGTTGGATGGTTTCGAGAATCTTCATGTTCAGGCTTGGGCTGGGATACCTTCGGGCTGGACGGCGGATGCGTCGGCGTTGGGTTCCAGCAGGTAGACCATATCTGGCACCAGCAGGCGTGCAGCTTCGGCAATCTCAGTGGGTTTCAGATCCTGCAAGATGGCAGCACGTTCGGCCGGCGAACGTTCCAGACCGAGGGTGTGTTCGCGAACGAAGTAGGTGGCCAACTCATATCCGGAATCAGCCAAGCCACGCAACCGGTCGAGACGATTGACCAGAGTCATCTCCATCTCCTCGGCAGTGGGGCCATTCTGCTGCAGTTCTGCCAACTGTTTATCGACCTCATCACGCACTTCTTGATAGGCACTGGCGTCGATGCCGGCGGCAACGGTAATCAAGCCCTTGCGCGCGCGCTGCATAGCATAAATGCCATAGGCCAAGGACTTCTGCTCGCGCACGATGCGGAACAAGCGTCCATGCGACCCCCCACCCAAGACCGAGCAGGCAAAGCCGAGTGCTTCGAAGGCGCGCTTGTCGGCAGGTTCGGGATAACGGAATCCATAATGAAACTGCGCCTGATCCATCGGAAGCTGCTCACGCACCTCACGGATTGCGGCCGGGACCGGGCGACCGATCTCGGGAAGAGTGGCCAGCTTGCTGCGCCCGCCGAAGACGTCGGCAAGCCAAGCGGCAATGATGTCGGGGTCACAAGGCCCCACCACCACGGCAGTGATCTTGGCGGTGGCGAGCAGCTCCATGCGGGCCTGCTCGAGGTCGTCGGCAGTCAAGGCAGCGACGGCCTGCTCAGAATCCCAAGCCTGTAGGCCATAGGGCTCGCCTTCGCACATCAGACTGATGAAGCGTTCCTCGGCATAGCCGGGACGATCGTCCTTACGTTCGGCCAGGCGCTGCATGAGCAGCTTGCGCTCGCGTTCAACTACTTCCTCGTCGAAGGGCTGGCCATCCTTTCCACGACGCGGCTCCTCGAGAGTCTGGCGCACCATTTCCAACAGCTGCGGCACGACGATGTTGCCCGGAGGCAAAAAACGTTCGCCGACCCAACCGAGGCTGATGCCGATGCGGTGGTTCTCGCCGTTGCGATCGGCATAGAGCGAACAGTTGGCTCCATAGGCCTCTTGTAGGGCGCGTGACAGGTCGCGACGCGTGGGATGAGCTGCGGAGCCTTGCTGCAGCACTTCGGACAGCAGCGTGCGCGCCGCACGGCCATCATCGAGAGGCAGGTCCAGTGAGAGGCCCAGCTGCGCTCTCTTGAAGCGCGGCTCGGGCAAACACAGCAATTCCACCCCAGGCGCGGGGCGGCGAAGTTCAGGAATGGTCTGCAAGAAGGCCATGTGGTGCGTATCCTAGGCTGGCCGCAGTGCCATTCCGATGCCGTTTTTCCGCCTAAGTACTTTCGCCCTGTTTTTTTGCGCTCCTGTCGCCGCCGCCCAGAAGGTGGATAGCGAAGCTCCCACCGGTTCTACCCCAGCAGTGGTGCCGGCTTCCGACGTCCCTGCCCTGATTCTGGATCTGCAGGAGACCCTATCCGACCCCCTGCTGGATATACCAATGGGTTTCGCTAAGGCCACTGATTCGGCCGCTGCCTCGGCCTTGTTGCTGAAGATTGCCAATGCCCAATTCCAATCGCAGCAAGCCAAGTTGGTGACTGGCATCGAGTTGGAGCTGAAGCTGAAGGATCGCCAGGACGGCAACGCCAGCGAAGTGGATTTTGCCTTGGCCTACTTGAGCGAACCCCGCGAGGTCATCAAGATCAGCATCGACGATCTCGATCGCGGCACCAAGGTGCGCAAGGGGTTTGATGGCCGCGACTATTGGCTCACGGAGAGCGATAAGGAGCGGCTAGTGCTGAGCGGTCATGAGTTCGGCAAGGATCGCGAGTCCATCGACGACGCCATGAATCTCTGTTCCGACCTGATGTTGATGCTGGATTTTCGTCAGCTTGAGAAGCGCAACATGCCGCGCGCGGTGCTGGTGCATGCGGATGGCCGCCGCATCCTGGTTGGTGACCTAAAGCGCTACGGCGGCGACGAGTGGCGTTATCACTTGTGGCTCGCTAACGACAGCTTGCAACCGCATCGCCTGGAGTTGGCGCGTAGGGTCGAGGTGCTAATCCAGGAACAAGATGAAAGTGGCGGCGACACCAAAGTGGATGATGAATCCTCAGCTGGTGAGATGCAGCCCACGAATCCGACCGTCGCCACGATGATCGAATATCAGCGCTTCGAACTGCTGGGCTATAAGGCCTTCGAGGGCCGCCACGTACCCCAACTCATCGAAATGTTCGGCACGCCTTCCTTGCCCGAGGAAGAGAACTTCCCAACGCGCATCCTGCAGCTCCACCACTTCCAGTGGATGCTGGAAGACTAGGGGAGCCGGCTTGCGGCTGTGCAACCTCGTTGCCGCCTAGCCGGTGGAGACTCGCAACCTTTGCCTCCTAACGGCGGAAGAAGGCACGTTCCAGATCCTCAAGCGTCAGCATGATGCGCACTGGGCGGCCATGGGCGCAGGTGCGATCCTGTGGCAGGTTGGCGCCCCGCTTCAGCAAGCTTTCCAGAGCCGCACGATCGACATGATCACCAGCCATTACCGCGCCGCGACAAGACATCGAGAACAGCATCTCCTCCTGGATCTTCTCCGGCGATGCCGCACGGTTGTCGGTGGCAATTTCGAGCAGGTCCATGACCAGCTTCTCAGGATGAAGACGCTGCAAGCGCGCCGGTACACCGCGGATCGCCAAGGTGGTCTCACCGAAGGCGTCGATATCCACGCCGAGCTTCAAGAAGGTGTCCTTTAAACCGAGCAGTAATTCCAACTCGATGCGACTGAGGTCGACAAGGGCAGGCACCAGCAAAGGCTGCATGACCACCTGGCCTTCGCGGATTTCCTTGCGCAGTTCCTCAAGGTTGACCCGCTCATGCAAGGCATGTTGATCAATGATCTCCACCCCGCCAGGAACCGGGCGGAACAGGAAGGTGTTTGCAATCGACAGGAAATCACCTGCACCTGCGTCGGGATCGGGCTGCAGCGGTAGATTTCCATCAGTTGCCTGCTGGGCTAGGTGCTCCTGCAGTTGGCCGGCTGCACCATCGCGCAGGTCGTCGGCGCGTTGCCAACTGGGTGCGGGGAAGTCGCGACTGGAGCCAGCGGAAGTACTCGCCGTTCCAGCGCCAGCGAAACCGCCAGATGAGCTAGCCCCCCCGCCGGACGTGGGTGGCAAGCCCGAGATTCCACCGAAACTCGGCGACTCGGCCACGCTGGAGCCAATCCCACCAACGGCACGGGTAGCCCAATCGCTGGCTGCCAAACATTGGCGCAAGGTGCTGACCACTGTGCCAAAGACGATGCGCTCATCGCGAAAGCGCACCTCGGTCTTCTGCGGATGCACGTTGACGTCGACACGCTCGGGCGCCACATGGAGCTGCAGGAACAAGGTCGGATAATGACCGACCGGGACAAACTCGCGTACGCCTTCACGCACGGCACGCAACAAGCGTGCATCCCGTACCCAACGCCCATTTAGGAACAGGTGCACGCGACGCGCATCGCGACGTGCGGTCTCGGGCGGACCGATCCGTGCGGTACAGGACAGCACGTCACTTGGCTTGTCGATCGCCAACATGCGGTCAGCGATATTGGCACCGAAGACGGCGGCGCAACGCGCGGTCAGGTCGTCGTCGGCGCGCACCTCAAAAACTACGCGGTTGTCGTTCTCGATACGGAAGGCAATCCCTTCATGGACCAAGGCCAAGCGTTCCACCCAAGCGGTGCAATGGCCCGCTTCGGTACTGGCCCGCTTGAGGAACTTGCGCCGCGCCGGCAACTCGGCGAATAGGTCATCGATGATAAAGCGCGTGCCCTTGGCAGCCGCAGCATCTCGGACCTCACCGACCCGACCGAAGTCCACCTTCAAGCTGGCTCCAGCATTGCTGTTGGCGGTGCGCGAGATCACCTCCAAGCGCGACACAGAGGCAATCGATGCGAGGGCCTCGCCGCGGAAACCCAAAGAAGCGATAGCTTCGAGGTCAGACGGTGCGCTGAGCTTGCTGGTGGCATGTGATGTGACCGCCAAAAGTAACTCATCGCGATGGATGCCGATGCCGTTGTCACGCACCTCAATGCGGCGGATGCCACCTTCAAGCAGGATAACCTCGATGCTGGTGGCACCGGCATCGATAGCGTTTTCGACCAGCTCCTTGACCACTGAAGCCGGTCTCTCCACGACCTCGCCGGCCGCGATCTGGTCGACCACAATCGGGTCTAACTTGTGGATGCGGCTCATGCGCGCCTCCGCCGGAAGACGCGGAAGGCCAGGTATTCCAAGGCACGCGTGCTGTCGCGCCAGCCGGCCATCTTGACATTGCTTTCCGCTTCCAGCAGGCACTCCAGGACTCCGTTCAGGAAGGCGGAATCACAGGCTGCCAGTCGTTTCTCCATGCGTCGCACCACCGGCATACTGGGACGCGAACCTGAAGCCTTCAAGGCATCTTCCAAACTCTTGCCATGCTCCATGGCATCGCGCACCGTGGCGGTCTTCTGCCGTTCGCGTGCGACCGTCGACAAGACCATGCCGAAGGCTTCGCGTGCGGCCAAGCGGCGGCCATCCCAAGTGCGCATACCGACCGCGTCCAAGCTGCGAATCAGCTTCAGCGCCGCGCCGGAATCACCACTGAGGATTGCATCGGCGAAATCGAAGGCCGTGCCTTCAGCACTGCGGGCTGCAACCTGACGGACTTCCTCCTCGCCAATGCTCTCCATGCCGAGCAAGACGAAATGCTCCAAGGCCTGGACCAGATCGTTGGGACGGGCTCCGGCGAGCTGCACCAGCAGGCCAGCAGCACCGCGATGCAGCTGCAGATTACGATGGGATGCTTCGGCGGCGACGAAGATGGCGGCCTCCGATGCGTCGGGATCCGGGCGCCATGGTGGCGGATCGGCATAGAGTCCACGAAAGCGCACCTTCTCGACCATCTTCTTGCGTGTGGCCGACAGGGCCTTGGCGGCCTTCGAACTGCCGCCGCCAACCTGCAGGACAATCCACTCCGGACCTTCGTCACCAGATGCGCAATTAAGCAGCGCTTCTGCCAGCCGCGGCCATTTGTTCAAGGCTTTTGAGGCACGGCCAAGAATCAGCGCTTGGCGACTGGCGAACAGCGAGGGTGAAGCTAGGAAGCCGTCGACTAAGTCGGGGGTGAAATCCGGAGAGGCGCAATCCAAATCGAGTAAGTCGAGCTCGGGAATGCTGCGGCCGTACTCACGTGCGGCTTTCAACACCTGCTCGCCGAACCAGGCTTCCTCCTCGCCACTGGTCGGCGGCAGGATTAGCAAAAGCTTGGGCAAGTTGCCTTGGGCGACACGCGCGCACCACTCACGGCAACTGGTGCCGGGGTCGGGAGCTCGTTTCTTCTTGGCCGCAGCAACCATCACCCTAGGTTAGCGGCGCCCTCAGCCAGTGCCATATCGATCCACAGGGCGACGAAGAACACCACCCCCACCCATGCGTTGACCTTGAAGAAGACCAGCGGTACGCGTTCAGTGCGTCCACCGCGCAAAAGCCAATGCTCGAAGGCCAACAAGGCCGCGACCAGCAACAGGCCCAACAAGAAGGCCGTACCTAGATCGGCGCGCTGGCCGACCACGTACCAAGCGCCAAGGGCGATCGCATAGAGCAGCATCGAGGTCAGGCGGGTGGTATGGGCGCCGAAGCGCGCCGGAAAGGAGAACAGCCCCTCCCGGCGATCATGGTCGATGTCCTGGATGGCATAGAGCAGGTCGAAGCCGGTCACCCAAGCCAACACGCCGAGGCCGGCCCACAAGGGCGTATCCCAGCCAGCAACGAACTCCTTGTGGATCGCCAGCCATGCACCAGCCGGTGCTAAACCGAGCGCCAGGCCAAGCCCCATGTGGCAAAGCCAACTGAAGCGCTTCAGCTTCGAATAACCGAGCAGGACAACCAACACCGGCAAGGACAACCAACCGCAGATCGGTGCAATTAGGAAGGCGACGGCAACAAACACAATGCTGTTCACTAGGGTGAACCACACCGCGAAACGCATCGGCACGGCGCCAGTGACCATTTCCCGGTCTGCTGTGCGTGGATTACTGGAATCGATGCCGCGGTCGGAAATCCGGTTGAAGGACATCGCCGCTGAACGTGCAGCGACTGCGGCAATCACGATGAACAACAAATCGATCCAAGGCGGAAGACCACCCGCGGCCAACCAGGCGCCCGCCAACGCAAAGGGCAGCGCGAACAATGTGTGTTCGAACTTGATCATGCGTAGGGTGGTAGCGAGCGAAGTCATCTTCAGGAAGGATTTGCCTTGCCGACGTCGCCACCCTCCTTCTCGGCGGCTTGTGCGGATAGGCCTATGCCGCCATCCCAAGCGGGCAGGCATTGCTGGTCGATTCCACAGCGGTTAAGGATCTTGCCACAGACCTGATCGACGAGTTCCTCAATGGTCTGGGGCCTTTGATAGAAACCAGGGGAAGCGGGCAGCACGGTGGCACCGGCCCAAGCCAGGCGTGACAAACAATCCAAATGCAACTTCGACAGCGGACTCTCGCGAGGTACCAACAACAACTGCTTGCCCTCCTTCAAGGCCACCTGCGCAGCACGCTCGATGAGGTTGGCCGCGCTTCCATGGGCGATGGCACCAATGGTGCTGAGCGAACATGGCACCAGCATCACGACGTCGCCAATGGCGGTACCAGAAGCTGGTGGCGCACCGATGTCCTCGTTCGGCCACAGGCGTAGTTTGGCCTCGGCGACTTGGCCCTGTAGCAAAATCTCCGGATCATCCTCCAGGCGCAAGCCCATCTCCTCAAACAGGACCCTTCGGGCGGCGCTTGAATAGATCAGGTCAACCTCGATGCCAGCAGCCATCAGCAGCTGCAAGGTGCGCACCGCATAACATGCACCACTGGCGCCGGAGACGCCGAGGACAACTTTGGTGACTTTGCTCATGGGGGTTCCTAAGGCCGATTCAGGTCAGCAGGTAGATGGCATCGTAGGCGAAATGCGCATAGGCACAAACTGCGAGGCCACGGAAGGCAAACAACAAGCCGAAGGCTAAGCCAGCGACGGCGCGGAAAGCGAGAATCTTGGGTTCGAAGGCGGCCTCGTTGCCACCGATGCCATGGGCGGCCGCGAAGGCGGCGGCGGACAACAGGATGGCGATGGTCCAGGCCAAGCGCCGCGAGGTCAGTTCGGCAGCGAAGTTGCGAAACACCAATTGCAGGACCAAGGCAAAGCCTCCGACACCGATGGCACGAAACAGCAGTTCCTCGTAGAGACCGGCACCAGCGGCGACGGCTAGGCTGGCGTGAATCTGTTCCAAGCCCATCATGGCGGGCGCCGCCATCTCGCCGAGATCCAACAGGCCATCGGGATCTGCGCCAAGCACACCATCAGAAGCCGCAGCAAGGCTCAGGCTCAGCGGAGTTGCCGCTAATGGCAGCCATTTCGTTAATGCGATTAAGACCGGACCAAGCACCATGGCCCAGACCAAGCCTTCGATGAAGATCAAGGCTGCCCCGCCCCGCCATGGCAACTGCAGCTCATAGACACGACCGACGGCCCACAAAAAACACACCACCAACGCCACCCAAAGGAATCCAAGTCCATAATCGCCAGTCCTCTCGAGGGTCGATTCGACCAGGAAGAAGGCCTCTAACTCAGCGGCGGCGCGACCGCTCAAATGCAACAAGGCCAGTGGCACGAGCATCAACCAACTGATGGCGGGATCGCGGGTGGCTTCGCCCAGGCGCTTGATTTCGGCGCGGGTCATGATGCCTTGGGCTCCTTACGCGCGATGAATAAGCGTGCCACTCCACCAGTCAACGGCAGATCTTGCTCAAAGTGCAGCCCGGTACCCTCCATCCACTGCTGAAACTCTTTCGGCGTGGCGAAGTTGTCGACACTCTCCGGTAGGTAACGATAGGCGCCAGTGCGGCCGGCACGCACCACCTTGGCGATCAACGGCAACACGTGCAAGAAGTAGAAACGAAAAAGGCCGCGCCAGATTGGGTTCGGAATCGGGAAGAACTCGAGGATAGCAAGGCGTCCGCTCGGACGCAGCACACGCTGGCATTCGGACAGACCAAGCTGCGGGTCCTCAACGTTGCGGATGCCAAAGGCGATCGTAACGGCATCGAAACTTCCGTCGGCAAAAGGCAAGGCTTGGGCGTCGGCCTGCAACCACCGCAGAGAGATCTCCGGCTGATTACGGCTGGTGCCCGGATTGTTCTTCGAGGCGCCTTTTGCCTTGCGTCCTTTAACCACCGCGGCCTGCAGCATCGGCAGGGTGAAATCGGCACCACATACTGATGCGCCACTTTGAGCGAAGGCTAGGGCCAAGTCGCCCGTGCCACAACAAAGGTCGAGCACTTCACTGCCTTCCGGCAAGTCCAAGCTGGCAATCGTGCGACGCCGCCAAGCCCGATCAATCCCAAAGCTGAGGAGGCGGTTCAGGAAATCGTAGCGCGGCGCAATTTCGCCGAACATTGCCTGAATTTCCTGTCCTGGAGGGGCTGCCATGTCTAGCTATTGTCCTGTCGCCGGGTGCCGGGGTAAAGGCAAGACGACCCCTTCCCAAAGGAAGGAGCCGCCTGTGGTCGAGCCGTATGGCTCCGGATGCCGTCAAGCCTGAGGTCGAAGCTTACTGACGCCAGTAGTGGCACAGGATTGCAGCGCCAGGGACCTTGATCGGCGAGACAAAGGCCGTACCGGTGGAAAGCTCGATGACGTCGACGACACCATTGGAGTTCGCAGCGAACAACAGAGTCGGCGTGGAAACCGGAGCTTGAGCACGATGCGTACCTTTCCCGGAGTGGAACACCACACCACCGATGTTTGGTGCCAATCCCTGCTGGGTATCGCCGATGTTGTTCATGTCGTCTACTGCCAAGTCCAGAATGGACG
>JASMKM010000068.1 GCA_030749235.1 Planctomycetota bacterium
CGGTCTCCATCCGCGTCTCCATGCTGTCCGGCTTGGCGGCCACCTCGACCGTTCCCAGATCGAAGGCGCCGCGGAAGTAGCTGTTCGGGTTGGCCGTCTCGTGCTGTTCGATCAGCGTCGTCAGGTCAGCGTTGGTGTCCTCAACCTTGATGTACTCAACAGTCGACTGACGCGCCTCGCCTTCCTTGAACTCTGGCACGCGCTCAAACATCAGCACGCGGCCGTTGTGATCCTTTAAGCCGGCCAGTTCCTCCCTTTTGGCGATCAGGCTTTTGACATCCGCGTCGTTGTACCGGTCGCGGTACAGTTCGGTGTTCCCTTTCGCGAGGAAGTCATTCAGTTCCTTGGTCCTTCTCTCCTGGCTGACATCGCGCACTGTCTTGACCGTGCGACCAGGCGCGAGGATGTACGGCATCGCCTTCAGCGTTTCTGCGGTCGTCTCAAGCAGGCGTTCGCCAAGTGGTGTTCCATCAATGCCTACATCAGAAACGGATTCTGCGACGGCCTCACCGGCTGCCATCGTGACTTCCTGCGCGACCTCTTGGCCAACATTGGATGCCACGTCGGCGCCGAATTGGATGGCGTTGCGCTTCATCACAGACTTCACCTTCTCGGCGATCTTCTGCTTCAGCATCCGCTTCATCCCAGGCACAGCCTTGGAAACTTGGGTGTATTCGATGGCCGCGTATGGAATTGAAAAGCTGGTCGCCACCGTTGAAGCAACCTCGTGTGGCACACCTTCCTCGCGTAGGTCGGCATACAGCGAACCCGCGCCCTGCCGCTGCCAGTATCGCATACTGCCTGTCATCTGACCGACCGCATAGGCACCCGGCATGGTCACCAACTCCTCCGGTATCGCCACCTGCGGCCCCATCTGACCGGCAGCACCAATAGCGGCGGCGCCGGTCAGTCCCCACTTCATGCCAGCCTCCGCACCTTTGGCCATCGGGCCAACTATTTGCGCGGCGCCGTAGAAGCCTTGGCTAAACCAATTGTCGCCTTTAATGTCGGCCGCGCTTGATCTGCGTTGGAAGTCTTTGCGGCGCTTCAGAAAATCTTCAATGCCGACGCCACCAGCCTCCAAGATGTCAGCCGCTTCCTGGTCAAGCGCCGCCTGTTCAAAGCCAAGGTTAAACCGTTCGCCTGCCTTGCCGAAGAATCCAAGGTCGCGCTGCGGTTCGGCCACTGGCGCATCCACCGGCACATCGATGCCGCGATCCATCGCGGTCGGCACGCGCTGCACTTGGTTGGTTTCGTCAAGTAGCGAGGAGAACGGGATCAAGCCACCAGCTTGCGTCTCCTCTTCTTCATCAAAAAGAGACGAAAATGGAATTAGTTCCGACATTAGTCGTCGAGATTGATACCAAACTTCGCAGCCAATTCCTTGGCGTCCTTGTCACGACCTTCAGACTTCATCTGGTTAATGGTTGTCTTGAAGCCTATCGACTGAAGCATCTGCTTTATGTCGTCTTCACTGCGATTGTTAGACCTCATGTGCTGAACAAGCGGCGCCACGTTATCCAAGAATGCAGCGTATTGCGGATGATCCTTGCCAGTACTTGCGCGGTACTTGGTGTTCAACTGGCGCAACCTGGAGAACTGTGTCCCAAGCCTGCCGTAACGGCTTCGGCCAAATATTGTACGTTCGTCGCCGCTTACTTGATCCGCACCACCGCCGGTCGCAATTTGGTCAGCTTCCTTGTAAGCAGTTTCGGCCTGCCTCATTACGGCATCGCCTTGGCCGGCAACCCTCGGATCGTCTAAATCTTCTTCATCATCGACCTCAAAGATGCGGTCGCCAATCTTGTGATATGTTCTGCCACCCTCTTTGATCACTTCAGCCTTGATCGGCTGATCCTGACGCCTGTCTGCCTCCTCGGCCCTTGTGACCTGACGTTCCTGAACGCCAGCGATTCGTTCACTCACTCCTAACTGACGCAACTCAAGTCCCAGCTTTTGGCCGGTGGTTGCGAGGTTCAGCAGCTTGGCGGCTTCACCCAGTTCCAGACCTTCGTCCCTCGCCGCGCTTGTCGCAGCCTCTACCGGGTCAAGGTTCTGTTCCTCCATGTACATCTGCATCTGGCCGATGGCACGCTTACCGGCGGCAGTCTGTTCAATG
>JASMKM010000069.1 GCA_030749235.1 Planctomycetota bacterium
GATTCCAAACTGCATGGTGGTTCTTTGGGGTTACCAGCGAAGGCGAGCGCCACCCCAGGTGAGGCCAGCGCCGAAAGCGGCCATCACGACCAGCTTGCCCTTCTCGATTTTGCCGCCATCAAGGCACTCACAGAGCGCCACCGGTACGGAACCGGCCGACGAATTGCCGTACTTATCGATGTTGATGTAGACCTTCTCCGGTGGAAGGTCCAGCTTGGCGGTGGCGGTTTCAAGGATTCGTTTGTTGACCTGGTGCGGAACCACAATGGATAGCTCCTCGGGATCTTGGCCTTCCATTGCCCAGGCCATCAGTTCAGTCATGCGTGCGACTGCAAAGCGATAGACCTCGCGGCCCTTCATGCGTAGCTGATGGGTACCTTCGGACAGGATGTCAGGAGTGATTTGCTCCATCGCACCACCACGTGGGCGAGTAATGAACTGAGCACCAGCGCCATCGGCACCGAGGGTGATGTCCTCGATGAGGCCTTGTTGGCAGGTTGCGTGTGGCTGCAGCAGGACCGCACCGGCGCCATCGCCAAAGATGATCGAGGTACCGCGGTCGTAGATGTCGATGATGCGCGACAACCCCTCGCCACCGATGACCAGCACGTTCTTGTAGGCGCCAGTGGCGACAAACTGGCGGCCCACTGAAAGCGCATACAGGAAACCGGTGCAAGCGGCCTGGATGTCGAAAGCGGGAGCATCCTTGGCGCCTAGGTTCTCCTGCACGATGCAGGCGGTCGCGGGTACGCCGAGATGGTCACCCGAAACAGTGGCCAGGATAATCAGGTCGACATCTTTGGCGGTGACTCCAGCGTTCTCTAAACAACGCTCGGATGCGGTGGTAAACAAGTCTGAAGGCTTCTCGTCGTCCTTCAGCCAACGGCGGGCTTGAATCCCGGTGCGTTGCACGATCCACTCATCCGAAGTCTCAAAAAAGCGAGTGAAGTAGTGGTTGTCGACAGAACGTTCGGGGATCGCGCAGCCGTAGCCGGCGATGCCGACATCGATGAGGGAAGGGTTCATTTCAAGCTCGGGGCTTCGCCTTGATGCGCAGCCAGACTTTCGATGATGTGGCGGTTGACTCCGACTTGGATGTCCTTACGCACGGCCTCGAGGGCAGGCAATACCGCGTTGGCATGGGACCGGCCATGGCCAATCAGGACGACACCGTTGACCCCCAAGAGGGTCGCTCCACCGACTTCTGAGAAATCTGCGGCACCCAACAGGTGGCGCAGGGTGCTCTTCACGCCATCACCGGATTGGCTGCGACTGGCTGCGGTTACCAGGTACTCAGCAAATCCTTCGACAACCTTGAGGACCATGTTGCCGATGAAGCCATCAGCGACAAAGACCTCGGCTTCCCCAGAGAACAGGTGATTGCCTTCAACATTGCCGATGAAGTTCAGCGACGAATTCTCTAAGGCGGCATGGCAGTTCTTCAGGACATCGCTGCCTTTGCTGGCTTCCCCGCCGATGTTGAGCAGACCAATCCGCGGATTGTCATGGCCAAGTAGGTCGCGGGCATAGGCTTCGCCCATCAAGCTGTATTGGAACAGGTGTTCGGGTTTCGGCGTGGGGTTGGCACCTGCATCGAGGAGAACAAAACGGCCGCCCAAGCCGAGAATGGTCACGGCGATGCCTGGGCGACGGATGCCTGGCAGCATGCCCAAACCCATGGTGGCCGAAGCTACGGTTGCTCCGGTATTGCCGAAGGCGATGAGACCATCGGCTTCGCCGCTACGTACCGCCTGTACGCAAAGGGAAATCGATGCATCGGGCTTGGATCGCAAACCAACCACTGGTTTCTCATGACCTGCAATAAAGACCTCGGTGTGGCTGATTGACGGCAGCTCTTTGCAGCCCATCTCGGTGAGTTGTTTGGTGATGACCTCTTTCGGGCCGACCAACAACAACTCTTCCGGCGTAAACGACCCACTGAGGAGCGCATCGCCTACACCCTTGAGAATCTCGTATGGGGCATGATCCCCACCGAGCACGTCGACTGCGATCCGCATGGGATCTTAGAACTCGTCTTTGACGATGACCTCGCGGCCAGCATAGTGGCCACAGTTGTTGCAGACGGTGTGTGGGCGACCAGGCGAACCGCAGCGCTCACATTCACGCACAGCGATGTGCGGGGCCTTCATTGCAGCGCGGCCTTTACGAGCGCGTGACTTGGAGCTTCTTCTTTTTGGGACAGCCATGACTGAAACTTAACGTGCCCAATCGGGCAGATTGACCGGCCATTTTCCCAGATTTGGGCTGTAGGTCAAGGGCTGGTGGCCAAGCTCTTCTGAAACTCGGCGACCGCTTCGGCTAATGCGGCTCCTTTCTTGCCCTTGCCTTGGGCGAAATCGGGCCTACCGCCACCTCCGCCGCCCACAAGGCGGCCAAAGCTCTTGGCTAGGTCCCCCGCCTTGAATCCAGAATCCTTCTGGCAGAGGAACAGATATGGCACCACAGATGCATCCCCGCCGGTCAATAACACCACTGGCGGCAAGTCCTTTCCCTTCAGGTCATCGGAGATCTGACGCAAGGAAGCGGCTTCCAATTGCTCCAGGTGCTTCCAGGCGATGAGGTTATTGGTATCTTTCTGTAGCTCGCTGAGCAGGGAATCGGCTGAAGGGCCGGCGACGACCTTGCGCTCCTTGGCCTCTTTGAGCTGTAGCTTGAGCGCCTGCACTCGATCCAAAAGGCGATCGACGGGCGCTTTCAGTTCAAGCTCGAGGGCCTGTAGTCGGGCGGAATCCTGACGGAAGGTCTGCCAGGCGGCGACGCCGGTGACAGCTTCGATGCGACGCACCCCTGCGGCCAAGGCCCGGTCCCCGATAATCCGGAATGGACCAATGCTGCCGGTGTTCTGCACATGGCAACCACCACAGAGCTCCTTGGAGAATCCAGGGACATCGACGATGCGAACTTCAGAACCGTACTTCTCACCGAACAAGGCGGTCACGCCTTCTGCCTTGGCATCTTCCAGGCTAGACAAACGCCAATCTACCGCAGTGGCCTTTTGGATTTCCTCGTTGAGCAGTTGCTCGATCTGCTGAAGGACGTCGGCGCCCAGTTGCTCGGGGTGCGTGTAATCAAATCGCAAGCCTTCCGGACTGACTTTGGAGCCGGCCTGGTTGACATGATCGCCAACCACTTTCTTCATGGCAGCATGTAGCAGGTGGGTTGCGGAGTGATGCGACTCGGTTGCCCGACGTGCTTGTTGGTCGTACCTCGCTTCAACCTGCATGCCTGTGTTCAGCTCCGCCTTGGCAACGCCGTGGTGTAAAGTGATGCCTTCCTCGGAAGTGGTGTCAGTGACGGTGAAGACCACCTTGCCATCGACCAGCAACGCACCACGGTCGCCAACTTGGCCACCGCCTTCGGCGTATAGCACCGTCTTGGTGAGGGCGATCGAGGCCTCTTGACCGGCGGATAACTGCTCGACCACCTGGTCATTGGCAACGAGACCACAGACCTCGGAGTCAATCGAGGAGTTCTCATACCCCTCGAACTCCGTCGGGGTGGCGCCCGCACTGCGAAGACGACTGGGCAAGGATTCGGCGAAGACGTCGGCAGAAATGCCACTGCCAGAACGTGCACGCTCCTTCTGTGCGGCCATCGCTGCATCGAACCCGGCTTGATCAAGATCTAGGCCATGCTCGGCCACGATCACGCTGCTGGTATCCAGCGGGAAACCGTAAGTGTCGTGGAGTTCGAAGGCCAAGTCGCCCGGGAAGACCTTGGTGCCCTTCATTTTCTGTTCATCGATATCGGCTTCCAAGCGTGCGATGCCACGTTCATAGACATCTCGGAAACGACTTTCTTCGCCGGTAACCATCGCCTGGATGGTGTCGCCCTGGGCGCGCAACTCCGGATAGGCCTCGCCCATAGATTCCTGCACTGCAGGAAGTAAATTTGCCAAAAAGGCATGACCGATGCCAAGCTCAATACCATCACGCACAGCCCTGCGCAGGATCTTGCGCACCACATAACCACGGCCTTCACGTCCAGGCATGGCGCCATCGGCGATGCAGAAGAAGACAGCACGACAGTGATCTGCGATGCGACGCATGCGGATGCCGTCGGCACCATTGGTCTTGTAGGCTTTCTCGGAGCTTTCCTCGATGGCTGCGAGGATTGGCGCGAACAGATCCGTCTCGAAGTTATTGGGTACATTCTGCGCGACCGCAGCAATGCGTTCTAATCCCAAGCCGACATCGATGTTTTTCTGCGGCAATGGTGCGAGTACGCCACCGTCTCCGCGCTCGAATTGGGTGAAAACGAAGTTTCCTACTTCGAGAAAGCGACCGGGAAGGTCTTCGAGCCCTTTGTTGGCAGGCAACGGGCGACTTGGATCCTGGTCCCAATAGATTTCCGAGCATGGGCCGCAGACTCCGTTCGGCCCCTTGGACGGTGCCGACGACGGCCAGAAGTTCTCCTTCTCTCCAAAACGGTAAATACGTTCCTGCTTGATGCCGATGCCATTCATCCAGAAGTCATAGGCCTCATCATCGTCGCTGTAGACCGTCACGCAGAAACGCTCCGCATCCCAGCCGAGGATCTCGGTGAAGAAGTGCCACTCCCATTGGATGGTCTCTTCTTTGAAGTAATCACCAAAAGAGAAGTTGCCAAGCATCTCGAAGAAGGTGTGGTGACGTGGGGTCACCCCGACATTTTCGAGGTCAGGTACGCGCAAGCATTTCTGCGAGGTGGTTGCTCGTTTCATGTCCCGTCCACGGCCAAGGAACTCGTCCTTGAATTGGTTCATGCCCGCACCTGTGAACAACAGGGTCGGGTCGTTGGAAGGGATCAGGGAATCCGAGGGCAACCGAAGGTGTTCCTTGGTCTCAAAGAAACCAAGGAACGCTTCGCGGATCTCAGCAACCTTTTTCGGTTGGCTCATGCGCGTTGGAGAGAATCAGGTCTTCTTCGCCGTGCTACTTTTTTTCTTGGTGGCACCAGCTTCAGCGACCTTAGATGCTGTTTTCTTCTCAGGGGTGGATTCCTCCTGAGACTCAGGGATTTTAACCGGATTCATCAGCTCGCGGATGAAGCCATCCAATTCCTGGCACATTTCCGGGTTTTCCCGCAGCAAGCTTCGAACCGCCTCACGGCCCTGGCCCAAGCGAATTTCGCCCTTCTCCGGGTGGTTGTAGCTGAACCAAGCGCCAGCCTTTGAGACCAAGCCATACTGCAGACCAAGGTCGATGATGTCGCCTTCAGTACTGATGCCTTGATCGAAGAGGATGTCGAACTCGGCCCGGCGGAATGGTGGAGCCACCTTGTTCTTGACGACGGTGCACTTGGTGCGGTTGCCGATAATCTGCTCGCCGTTCTTAATCGCGCCGATGCGACGTACATCCATGCGTACTGAGCTGTAGAACTTCAGCGCACGACCACCTGGAGTAGTCTCGGGATTGCCAAACATCACGCCAATCTTTTCGCGCAACTGGTTAATGAAGATCACCACGGCATCGGTCTTGCCGATTACGGTGGTTAGGCGACGCAAGGCTTGTGACATCATGCGCGCTTGCACGCCGACGAAGCTATCGCCAATTTCGCCAGCCATTTCGACCTTGGGAACCAAGGCAGCGACCGAGTCAATTACGACCACATCGACTGCATTTGACTTGACGAACTGTTCGCAGATATCGAGGCCTTCCTCACCTGTGGCTGGCTGCGAGAGCAGGAACTTGTCGCCGGAAATATCGATGCCAAGCTTTTGGCCATATTCCGGATCAAAGGCATGCTCGGCATCGATGTAGAGGCAGAAGCCGCCTTTCCGCTGAGCTTCGGCGACGACTGACATCGCCAAGGTTGATTTACCGCTGGATTCCGGACCGTAAAGCTCGACTACGCGACCACGGGGCAATCCCTTGCCACCCAAAGCCGCATCTAAGCCGATCGATCCGGTGCGGATCCCGCGCACGGGCCCCATGTCATGTTTCGTCAAGTCCATGACCGCCTCAGTGCCGTAATCCTTCTGCACCGCTGCCAAGGCAGCCTTGACCGCCTTCATCTTGGCGCTGTTGGATTTGGTGACATTCCTTCCGCTTGGAGGATGAGGGGTCTTTTCGTTTTTCTTTTTAGTAGCCAAAGCTTTCTCCGTGGTTTTCAGGAGTGTAAGGCTTTTGTTAGGCAATGCAAGGCCTCACCCCCAAAGATTTTGGAAGGAGGACGATTCTCCTCCACCAGTGACACGAAAAGTCCGGAAACCTCAGCTAAAACGCAGAAATTCGCGGAATTCGTTGTAGCGTTCGTTGACGACATGGCGGGTGGAATTCTCCAGCCCCGCCGTAGAGAACTCCTCCACTGTCAACGAGGCGCATACGGTGCCGTAGGCCATTGCGCGACGCAGCGCATCCATGCTGAAGTCCTCCATTTCAGCCAGAGCGCCCATCATGCCACCGGCGAAACTATCCCCAGCGCCAGTCGGGTCGGTGACATTTTCCACTGGGTAGGCCGGCAAGCCGAAGCGACCATCAGGTGAGAATAGGAAGCAACCATGTTCGCCCTTCTTAATCACGATCACGTCGGGGCCCATAGCCTGCAGCTTGGCGCCTGCCTTGAGAAGGTTATGTTCGCCGGTCAACATGCGCGCTTCGCCATCGTTCAGCACCAAACCGTAGACCAGGCTCATCAGGCGCTCGAGGTTGTCACGGCTGGTATCGATCCACAGATTCATGGTGTCGGCGAAGGTCACTGCCTGTGGGAATTGCTCGAGAATTTCGAGCTGTGTGTCCGGGCTCATGTTGGCCAGGAACAGGTAGCGCGAATCCTTGTAGGACTCGGGCACCAGCGGTTGTTCGGTGAGTACATTCAACTCAGTGTTGAGGGTCTGCGCCTCGTTCATATCGCCTTGGTACTTGCCACTCCAACGGAAGGTCTGTTGGTCGGTGAACAGCTGCAGGCCACGTAAGTCGGTGCCGCGCTCGCGCAAGGTCGTCCAGGCGTTATCGGGGAAGTCGCCGCCGACGTTGGCTGCTAGGCGCACGTCGGTGAACAAGGATGCGGCCAACGAAAAGTAGACTGCGGAGCCACCGATGACCCCTTCGACCTCTCCACTCGGGGTAGAAATATCATCAAGGCCAACGGAACCGAAAACTGCAAGACTCATGCTTTTTCTCTAATGATGGGGATGCCCTGGCGGCGCTCTCTTGAGGCAACCCAGATTAGGCCACCAACGAGGCCAAAACCGACTTGGGTCGTCAACCTGAATATTACCGAAACCGCCACGCCAAGGGTGAAGCTGGAGCCGAAACTCTCGAAGAACCAGCCGTATAAAGATTCACCAACCCCCCATCCTGCCGGCGCAAGTGGCAAGGCCGACACCGTCTGGACCACAGGGAAGATGACAAAGTTCTCGCCGAGGGTTAGGCCAGCACCAAGTGCTTCGCCGATCACCCAGAAGGATAAGATGCCAGCCAGCTGCAACGGGATTGACATGGCTACTGTGGCAACCACAGTGCCCTTGTGGTCGCGATAGACCGTAATGGCGTCATCCAACTTGTGGATAAGTTGTTGTGCAGGGAGACGGGCCAGTAGCCAATCTAGGCCGAGCTTGGCGCGCGCGCGTCGCGATAGGTAAATCGAGGCGCCGATGACCGCCATCAGCAACAAGACGAAGACGATCTGGGTGACTTGCAGCAAGCCGCGCACCGAAGAGATGCGTTGCAGGTACCAGAACACGACGAGCACAATGCCGGCGATGATCATCAGGGCGAACAGGCCAATCAGGCGATCGACAACGACCGACAACGCAGCACGCCAACGGTTTCGTTCCAGGCCACGTGTGACCATGACCGCACGTACCAGGTCGCCGCCGGTGGAGCCCAACATGACGTTGTTGAAGAAGTAGCCGATGAAGGAGAGCTTCAGGGCTTGGCGATACCCTACCGGTACCGCCGCGGCGCGTAACAACAGCTGCCAACGGAAGGCTGCAATTAGCAGCAGGATTGCCCACAGCACAATGCCGAGCAGATACCAACTCAAGGTCAGGCTACGTAATGCAGTGAAGAAGCCTGGAAGGACGCGCCAACCTTCGGTCAACGGAGGGCGATACTCAACGCCGTCTTCGGTGGTGAAGGTCCAGCTGTCGCTACGCCAGTCGCCTTCGAAGTCGCCACGCAGGTAGCTGGATTCGATTTCCTCGGTGGCTCCGGGAATCTCTAGGCGGTCAGTGGTCTCGATTTGGTTCACCACAAACCAAACCAATCCAATCGCAATCGCGAACTTGACGACGCCGATGATGATAGATTTCACTGTTGCGCAATCCTACGACTGTCGCGCCGTCTTCTGCAGATAATCCAAACTCACCTTGCAAGCTTTGGCCACGTTTGGGTCGTCGATACTTTGCTGCATCTCGAAGCACTGCATGACAATCTGAAGTGCGGCCGACAACACTGCGGCATCACCCAGACCTGATACTACGCCGTGCAGTTCTGACAAGCGACCCAAGGCGTTCAGCAGGCGCACGCCGGTGAGCACGTCGGGTACTTCAGTCAGGCGCAGTTGCTCGACCGCAGCCTTAAAGCTGGAGTGATCATTGGCAGCCTCTAATGCACGAACCGCAGCGGTCAAGTCGGCGCTTTCCCTGGTGGCCTTGATGTCCACGTCGGGGCGTGCGGCCCAGGTGCCTGCGCAACGCAGCAACACATAGGCGGCGCTGGTACGGGCTTCGCTGTGGTCGTCCTGGCTCAAGGTGATCAGCATCCATGAGCAGACCTCGATGGATGTGGCCGGTTGGTTCGGATCCAGACCATTGATTTGTTCGATGATAGCGAGTTCCAAGGCACGATGATCCTCGATCTCGTAGACACCGGAGCCAGCCGCGCGGGCACTGGGATTGCCGAGGTAGAACTCGGGCGGTACCGACATCATGGCGGGGCTTTGCGGCTGCCAATTGCTCGAGTCATGAATGGCCGAGAAGTCACGCACCGCGTCCATGGTCGGAAGGGAGCATGAGGCCATCAGGCCAAGGGCAGTGCAAGCAAGAATGGTGCGTATCGACATAAGCGTGAACCAATGTGAAGGATAGAGGATTGCTCAGGTCAATTCCAACGACACGCCCCCCACCCGGGGGTAATCAGGGGATGGTGGAGGCGGCGGGAATCGAACCCGCGTCCTGACAAGGCCAAACAGAAGCTTCTACGTGCGTAGTCCGTTCTCAAATCTCGCCGTGAATCCTGCCAACGGACAGGCGGGTTTCATGGCCAGCTCCTTGAATTTCGCTTACTTTCCCCGAGCCAGGGTCCGTTTGCTAGCCCGCGATCAGTCATCTGGTTAGCCCAGCGGGCGAAGACAAGCCAGATGCGCTACCTAAGCAGCGAGAGAGTAATTTTTGTTGGCAGTTAAGCCTTTGCGAAGGGTTTAACGAGGCCATCTCCGCAACCTCGGCACGCCACTCAAGCCTGGAAACTTCCAGTCGAAACCGATCGCCCCCATACCGTGACCTTGGAATTGTAGCACATGACCGCCAGCACTAGCGCATGTGCTTGCGGATGTCGCGCTTGGCTTCGCGGTCCTTAATAACCTGGCGCTTGTCGTGCAGACGTCGCCCGCGGCCTAAGGCAATCTCTACCTTGGCCCAGCGCCCGGAGAAATACATGCGCAGCGGGATGATCGTCAGCCCCTTCTCCTTGAGCTTCTGGTTCAGCCGTAGTGCCTCGGACTTATGCACCAGCAGCCGACGCTTACGCATGGCTGGATGGTTGTGGACGTTGGCATGGACGTACTCGCCGAAATGGGCCCCTTCTAGCCACAGGCCATCGGGAGCAGCCTTGATGTAGGCTTCGGCCAGGCTCACCAGGCCGGCGCGCAGGACCTTGACCTCGGTACCCATCAACGAGATACCTGCCTCGAGAGTCTCGAGAATCTCGTACTCGCGTTTGGCTTTGCGGTTAACCACCTCTTCGGGTGGTTTGCTTTTCTTCTTGCCGGCCATCTTTGGTGCTTGCTTCCTACGCAGGAGTGGCTATCTTATTCGCCCTGTAGGAAGCTTACCTAGCCGAGGTGGCGGAATTGGCAGACGCGCAGGCTTCAGGTGCCTGTGTCCTTTACGGACGTGGGGGTTCGAATCCCCCTCTCGGCACCAAGCAGGCACACCGCTGTGTATCAGCACACGTTAAACTGTCCGCTTGGCGAGCACGCATCACTACACTGTGTGTGTTCCTACACAGAACGACAGGGCAGTAGCTCCAATGGCTAGAGCGTCGCATTCCAAATGCGAATGTTGAGGGTTCGAGTCCTTCCTGCCCTGCCAACCTGTCCATGGCCTTCCCCGGCATCCCCGACCCCGAATCCGCCGGAATCCCCCAAGCTCCGCAGGATTCGGTGGATCTGCTTCGCGCCGCGCTTGAGCCGCTCGCGAACCCGGTCGATGCACCCCTGAGGGCAATCCTGGATTACGGCACCCTTCTGCTGGCTGCCAATACCGTCACAAACCTGACTGGTGCCAAGGATTGGCAGACCTTGATTGAAGCCCATCTGCTCGACTGTGTGTTGGCTGCCCAAAAGCTGCCCGATCGTGCCCGCTGTCTTCTCGATTGGGGCTCAGGCGGTGGCCTGCCTGGGTTAGTCTGGGCTGGCATCTTTCCCGATCGTTTCTTTCACCTCTGCGAACGCAACGGCAAGAAGGCGGATTTCCTGGCCGCCGCCGCTTCAGAATTGGAGTTCCTGCATGTGGAGGTGAGCACTGGGCAAGGCGAGGAAGTTCACCGTGCCCTGGATCCACACCCTGATTGCGTGGTAGCGCGCGCGGTCGAACCCCTGCCGAAGTTCCTGCGCAGGCTTGGTCGACCCAGCGTCCGGATCCGTCAGCTGTACCTGATGGCTGGACCAAGTTGGCAGCGCGATTGGGAAGAACATGGCACCGAGTTGAAGAACCAGTGGCGCTTACAGGATTCCAACTGTTATCACTTGGGGCCCGATCGAGGCGATCGTTTTCTTCTTCACTTCAAGAAGAAGAAGGAGAAATGAGCGTGGCCAAACCTGCCGGACCGATTCGCACCCGACCTCCTTTCAAGCGCAGTTACGTCGACCGCCGCGCGATCTCGGTGGTGCGCCGCCTGCAGGAAGAGGGTTACGAGACCTATCTGGTTGGCGGCTGTGTGCGCGATTTGTTGCTCGGTTCGCGGCCCAAAGATTTCGACATCGCCACTTCGGCAAAGCCCGAAAAGGTACGCAGCCTATTCCGACGTTCGCGCATAATCGGCAAACGTTTCCGCATTGTCCATGTACACCATGGACGTGAGATCTTCGAAGTTTCTACCTTTCGTGCCGAACCGCCGAAGCAAGAAGGCAAAGACGTCAAGGTGATTCGTAGCGACAATGTCTATGGCAGCGCCCGCCAGGACGCGAACCGCCGCGACTTCCGCGTCAACGGTTTGTTCCTCGATCCGGTTGCCGGTGAGATCGTCGATTGGGTCGGTGGCCTGCAGGACATCGAGGATCGTGTGCTGCATTCCATCGGTGATCCGGAAGTTAGGTTCCGCGAGGATCCAGTGCGTATTCTGCGCCTGATCAAGTTCATGCGCCGCCTGGACCTCGCCCCCGGCGAGGCCGAGATCGCGGCTGCTGATCACCATGCCCGTGACTTGAGCCATGCCGCTCCAGCACGTCTGGCTGAGGAACTGTTCCGGCTGTTGAGCACCGGACAGGCCGAAGGCGTATTTGAGGATCTTGAGGCCTTGAAGATTCGCCGCTTCGTCGTTCCGGAGCTGGCTCATTGGTTGCGCGCGAGCCAGGCCAATCGTGAGGCCTTGCATAATCGCCTACAGGCCCTGGATGAGATGGCTTCGCATGGCCTGAGTGCCGACTATGATCTCCATTTGGCAGTACTGTTCGGCCCGCGCGTCGAACAGGAGTTCGACCCAGCCACGCGTCGCGGAAAGTTAAGGGAATATCCGCAGATCGCAGCCGCAATCCTTGGTGAGTTTCAGCAACGCGCGCGTCTTCCTCGCGTGGCGGTGAGTTGTGCCACCAATCTGTTGCAAGCACAGTTGCGTTTGGATCCA
>JASMKM010000070.1 GCA_030749235.1 Planctomycetota bacterium
GGCGGCATTCGCCTTGGCGGATTCCTCGGCGCTACCCTAAAGGACGGTCGCCGATGCCCAATGCGTCGTCGTGAGCTCCATGGACACCAACTTTTCCTCCCTGCTGCGTGCTTGGTTCGCCGACCGGGGGCGGGACCTTCCATGGCGAATCACCGATGAGCGCGGCCTGCGCGACCCCTATCGCACATGGATCTCCGAGATCATGTTGCAACAGACGCGGGTCGAGGCGGTTCTGCCGTACTTCGAGGATTTCCTGCAGCAGTTCAATGGTCCAGAGGCCTTGGCGGCGGCGTCGGAACAGCAGGTGCTGAAGGCTTGGGCTGGTCTCGGTTACTACCGACGTGCGCGCTTGTTGCATGCTGCAGCGTCAAGCTTGGTGAAGGATTTCGCTAGCGAGTTTCCCGCCAGCGCTAAGGAGTTGAGAATCTTGCCGGGCATCGGCGCCTACACTTCAGCGGCGATTGCCTCCCTAGCATTCGGTGAGCGGATTCCAGTAGTGGACGGTAACGTCAAACGGGTTGTGGCGCGTTTCATGGCCTTGGAGCGTGGAGCCGACGATCCGAAATTGGAACGCGCCGCTCGCGAGCAGGGTAATCGGTGGATGAGTGAACTGCCGGATGGCAACTTGGCGGCAGCGGGGGAGTTGAATGAGGCCTTGATGGAGTTGGGGGCGACGCTGTGTACTCCGCGCAATCCGCGCTGTGGAGAATGCCCGGTGGCGGAGTCTTGCGCAGCTTTGAAGCAGGGCAAGGTGTTGGAGCTGCCTCTGCCGAAGAAGGTGAAGAAATGGGTGGATCTGGAGATGGTCTTTCTCGTCCAAAGGGTGGGAGCGCGGGTCCTTCTTAAGGCCCGCCAAGATGGCTGGAGTCCTGGCCTCTACGAACCCCCCTCCCTCATCCTCAAGGACCAACCGCCAGAATCGGCGGCCACAAGGCTCCAACATGACTTCCAATTACCGACAAAAATCGTACCGAAAGACTGCGGTGTAGTTCGCCACACCATCACGCACCACCGCATCCGCGCCCATGTTTTCCTCGCACCATCCGGCCCGACCGTGCATCGCGAAGATTGCCTAGATCCCGAGTCCGTTCCACTCACCGGCTTGGCCCGCAAGGTGCTCGACAGCGCATTCCCCTAGAAGCCTTTACCGATGGAAAGTTTAATCCGAAGCTTGCCCCTTTTCGCCCGACTCTCCTGGGCTTCGGCAGCTGCGCCTTGCCGCACGGACCCAATCACGGCATGGCCCCCCGGAGTGCGGTGAGCTTCGGCATGGTCAGTGGCCTGCACGCCGAAAACGCGCGCACCGGTTTTCACCTCGCCGTAGTTCCCACCTTGTAAGCAACGCCCATGCGGAGGCGCATACTCCTGACGATCTTGCTCTTGCCGGCTTGTTCCTACTTGCCGGAAGCCCATGGCGATTTCATCAACACGCCCAACGTCAGCCGTACCGTCGGTGCCGGTGTGGTCGGCGAAGGGGTGTTGGAAGTCGAAGGCATGGCCGACATCGATCCAGGCGACAAGGTCAAGAGCATCATCAAGGTCAACGCGGGTTTGGGCCCGGGCCTAGAGCTCGCGGTCGGTTTCGGCCCTTATTACAGTGCAGGTACTGGCCCCGACAGTCATGGCCCTGGAGATGTCACCCTTTCCGCCAAGTACAAGTATGCCGACGGCACCGAAGGGCGGCCGCATGGCATCGTCGAGTTTGGGACCCGCTTTCCGACCAGCGATACCGGACCTTCCGGGCGCAAGGGCGAGACCGACGCCCTGGTCGCCACCACCCTGGGCCAAGCCTTCGGTGATTATTCCCTATTGGGCACCTATGAACTTGGCCTGCTCGGCGACGAAACTTCGGCCACCGTGGTGATTGAACATGCAGGATCACTGGCTGCATCCTTTCGTCTGTCTCCCCAGTTGCGCGCCTTCACCGAAGCTTCCATGGTGCACGAACCTCGCGCCAGCGTCACCGAATGGTTCGGCGGCTGCGGTGCCGGCTGGACAATCTCTGAAGGTTTCGAGTTACAGGGTGCTGTGCAGTTCGGACTCACCGATGAGGCGCCCGACTACATGCTGGTCTTCGGCTTCGCCTACGAATTGGGTCCGATCCTTCCGGTCATGCGCGGCAGCGGACTTTGATTGACCGCACCCACTCGCTCTATACAGCTCGCCTAGCCGAACAACTGCTGACCGAGTTCGGTAAAGGCTTGCAGCTTGTCCTCGTAACATTGCGCCCATGTCTCATCCGGCTGCAGCAGCTCTCCTTGCCGTGGTGGATGATATTCACTGGGGTGAAGGCCACTTGCCATCCAGCGCGCCTGCAGAGCGGCTCCCAAGGCTGCGCTTTCTTGCTCCAGAAGAATCTCCAACGGCTGTTGAATCATGTCGCAGAGGATGCGTGCCCAAAGCGGATTGCGTGCACCGCCTCCGACCAGGCGAATACGATTCACCGGTAACTTCAATGCCTGCAGTTGATTTAATCCCTGCGCCAAGGCCAAGCTCGCGCCTTCGATAGCTGCGCGATAAAGCACAGCCGGTTGCAGGCTGCCGGCACTCAAACCGAACAGCACACCCTTGGCATGCGGCCAATCCGGGGTGCGTTCGCCACTCAAATATGGCAAGAACAGCGGCACCCTCTGCGTCGGCGTGAGTTGGCCAGCGGCGGCAGTTAGCTCAGGATGGCTATGGTTGCTGGCAGCTCGCGCCTCCTCGACCACGGTGGTGCAGTTCTGCGTGCAGATAAGCGGCAGTCCGCCACCTAGAGCATCGCGGAAGGGGGCGACGCCACCGCTCGGATCCAACACTGCTCGATCACTATGTCCGAAGATGGTGCCACTGGTGCCCAAGCTCAGGACCCAAGTACCCTCCTCGCTGGCGCCGGCGCCAAGCGCACTCATCATGTTGTCGCCACTGCCAACCGAGATAGGCAAATCTTCCGGCAGACCGAAGTGCTTCGACCAATGTGCAGACAAGGAACCGTGGGTGTCGCTTGGTGCCGATAGGGGCAGCAGCATCTCGGGCAGGTCGGGATGGATCCTGGCAGCCGCGTCCAGCTGATAGGCTCCGGCGGTCGGATCATAGAGGCCGGTGCCGGATGCGTCGCCGTGATCGGTGGCAAGTACACCGCTCAAGCGCAGGTTCAACCAATCATGCGGCAGCGTGACATAGCGCAAGCGTGCGAACAATTCCGGTTCATGCTGTACCATCCAAAGAATCTTTGGAGCGGTGAAGCCTGCCGGCACCTTGCGCCCAACCCACTCACTCACTTGCTGGGCCTCTTCGACCGCCTCAACGTCGCACCACAACTTGGCTGGGCGTAACACTTGGAGGTGCTCATCTAATGCCACCAATCCATGTTGTTGCCCCGACACGCCCAAGGCACGGATTCGCGTGGCATCCACGCCAGGCTGTTGCAAGGCCGCATGCATGGCATTGTCGAATGCCTGCCACCAGTCGGCCGGATCCTGCTCGGCGGCGCCTGGGCGTGGACTGTTCGGTGCCAGCACCTCATCTTGTCCACGCGCAACAATGGATTCGGTCTCGGCGTCGAAGACCACCACTTTGACCGATTGGGTGCCGAGATCGACGCCGAGGTACAAGCTCATCATTAACGCACGCCAAACAGGTGTTCCATGGCGAGCTGGTCCAACCGTTCATAACGATGGCCTTGCGCTGCCAGGGCTTCCGGATCCAGGTCCAGGGCTTCCAAGGTTTCCAAGCTCTCTGGTGTGTAGTCTTTCAGCAGGGCGCCGATCCGATCTGGATCGGCATGATTGGCGGCAAGAATTTCCTGCACTTCCTTGTCGGCGTCGAAGGCCGCAGCTTTGGCCGCGAGAATCTTGTAAGTGCGCATGCATCCGCTCGCGAAATCCCAGACACCGTCGATGTCTTCGGTACGGTAAGCATGCGCATCGAAGTGCAGCGGGCCCGTGTAAGCGGGACGGCCGCAGGTGCCCTCGAGCAGACGCACCAGGAAGAAGGCGCCTTTGACATCTTCACTGCCAAAGCGCAGATCCTGGTCGTAACGGCCAATCTTCTGCGCGTTCAGGTCGATGTGGAACAACTTGTTGACTTCCATTGCCTGGGCGACGGCGTGCACCATGCTCAAGCCAGGCATGTTCTCATGCGCAACTTCCGGATTCACGCCGACCATATCGGCGTGGTCGAGCGTATCGATGAAGTGCAGCATGTGGCCGGTGGTGGCCAAGTACATATCGCCACGTGGTTCGTTGGGCTTGGCCTCCAGGGCGAAGCGCAACGAATAACCTTGATCCAAGGTCCAGGCAGCCAGGAAGTCCAGGCACTCGCGGTACCAGGAGATCGCGTCGCGACAGTCGCGAGCGGCGTCGGTCTCGACACCTTCACGGCCACCCCAGAAGACGATGGTCTCAGCACCCATTTCCACGCCCATGTCGATGGCGCGCTTCGCCTTGCGTACCGCGAAGGCGCGGACCTTCGGGTCGGAACTGGTGAATGCGCCATCACGGAAAACCGGATGACTGAACAGGTTGGTGGTGGCCATCGGCACGCGCAGTCCGCAGTCCTGGACCACGTCCATGAACTCGCCCACAATGCGGTCTTGGTCGGCGGCGGAGGAACCGAAAGGAACCAAGTCGTTGTCGTGCAGGTTGACGCCATAGGCACCAGCTTTGGCCAGACCACGCACAATGTCGGTCGGGCTGATACGCGGCCGCACAGGGCCACCGAAGGGATCGGCGCCGGGGTTGCCGACCGTCCACAGGCCGAAGGTGAAGCGATCGTCGGGGGCAGGGTTGTAGAGTTCGTTCATGACTGGATGGCCGCAAGAATACCGCATCCGCTGGACGCGCAACGGTGGCAAGCCAACAATGAGGGCGCGATGAAGACGATCAAAGGCCCTGCGATTTTCCTCGCCCAATATATGGGCGAAAAACCTCCCTTCAACGATTACGAACTGGCGGCCGAATGGGCTGGTGGGTTGGGCTTCAAGGGAGTGCAAGTCCCGACTTGGGATGGCAACGCCATCGACCTGGACTTGGCAGTCGAATCCAAGGACTATTGCGACGAATACCGCGGCAAGATGGCGGCCTTCGGCGTGGAGCCCACCGAACTCTCCACTCACCTGCAAGGCCAGTTGGTCGCAGTGCATCCGGCCTACGACGAGTTGTTCGATGGCTTCGCACCGGAAGCGGTGCGCGGAAACCCAAAGGCACGCACCGAATGGGGCATCGAGCAAGTGCGCAAGTCCTTGTTGGCTTCGAAGAACCTGGGCCTCACTTCTTCGGTCACCTTCAGCGGTGCCATGGCTTGGCCATACTTTTACCCTTGGCCGCCACGCCCAGCCGGTTTGGTCGAGGAAGCCTTTGCCGAACTCGGCCGCCGTTGGCGTCCGTTATTGGATGTGGCCGACGAATGCGGTATCGACCTGTGTTACGAAATCCATCCCGGCGAAGACCTGCACGACGGCGCCACTTGGGAGCGTTTCCTCGAGGAGGTCGACCATCATCCGCGCGCCAACATCCTTTATGACCCGAGCCACTTTGTCTTGCAGGGTTTGGATTATCTGCAGTTTCTCGATCTCTATCACGAGCGCGTGAAGATGTTCCATGTCAAGGATGCCGAGTTGGTCTGTGATGGCCGCGTCGGTGTTTACGGCGGTTATCAGAACTGGGGTGACCGCGCCGGACGATTCCGTTCCTTGGGCGATGGGCAGACCGACTTCGTGTCGATCTTTACCAAGTTGGCTAAGTACGACTTCCCCGGGTGGGCAGTGCTTGAATGGGAGTGTGCCTATAAGGACAACCTAGTCGGCGCTGCCGAAGGCGCGGCCTTCATCGCCGATCACATCATCGAAGTGGCGGAAGGGTCCTTTGATGATTTCGCTGACTCCGGTTCCGGCATCGAAGCAAATCGCCGCATCTTGGGATTGGAAGGATGAGTGCCGCGCAGGAACTGAGGCCGGTGCGCATCGGCATGGTTGGTGGCGGCCCAGGTGCCTTCATCGGTGCGGTTCATCGCATGGCGATTGCCTTGGATGGGCGTTTTCAGCTGGTCGCAGGTGCTTTCAGTTCATCGCCCGAGAAGAGCCAAGAGACTGGTCGCGAGCTGGGATTGGATCCCTCCCGGGTCTACGACACTTGGCAGCAGATGCTCGAGGCCGAAGCGGCATTGCCGCAACAGCAACGCATCGAGGCCGTCAGCATTGTCACGCCGAATCATGTGCACCATGGGCCGTCAGTGGCAGCATTGAACGCGGGTTTCCATGTGATCTGCGATAAGCCGTTGACGATTTCGTCGGACTTGGCGGAGGAAATCGTCGCCGCCACCAAGAGCAGCGGTTGCCTGTTCGCGCTCACCCATAACTACACCGGTTATCCGATGATCCGCGAAGCCCGCGAGTTGGTGCGCGGCGGCGGCATCGGCCGCGTATTGAAGGTCTATGCCGAATACCTGCAGGGTTGGTTGGTCGACCCGATTGAGGAGACCGGTCAGAAGCAGGCCGATTGGCGTACCGACCCGAGTCGTAGTGGTCCTGGTGGTGCGCTTGGCGACATCGGCACCCATGCTTTCCAGTTGTTGGAGCATGTCAGTGGTGAAAGGGTTACGCGCTTGTTTGGCCAGCGTCATAGCTTCGTGCCGACTCGCAAGGTCGACGACGACGCCATGGTGTTGTTGGAAATGTCCGGCGGCGCCACCGGCACCTTGACCGCAAGTCAGGTCTGCACCGGACGCGAGAACGGTCTGCGTCTGCGCATCTACGGGACGGAAGGTGGTGTCGAGTGGGACCAGGAGAATCCCAACGACCTGCGGGTCTTGAAGAAGGATGGCGCCTATGAGGTGCGTCGGCCTGGGAATGCTTACGTCTGCCCCGGCGCGGCAAGCTTGACGCGCTTACCTGGCGGGCACCCGGAAGGATATCTGGAAGGCTTCGCCAACATTTACACGGCCTTCGCGCGTGCGATTCGTGGTGAAGAGAGCCAGGAGGATCCCTATCCGACCGTCGAAGAAGGGCAACGTGGAGTCGCCTTCATCGAAGCCGTGATTGCAAGTTCCGAGCAGGAGCAGTGGGTTCAGCTGTGACAACCCAACGCGGCACGCAATGTAAGGATTCATCCACGGATCCTTATTGCGAAAGATGAGTGGCAGGCTTTAGGCCGCTGATCGTGGACTCGGGAGCAAGAGTCTCCCTCAGGAACAATCACCAGCACGCGGCACGCCCTTCAACATGACGATGGCTTGCACTTCAATGGCTTGCGCAGCATCGCCGCCACCGCCCTCGGCGGTCTTGCCCTTCAGGTTTACGCGATCGATTGGCAGTTCCAACAGTTTGGCCAGGTTAGCGCGCATCGTTGCACGATGCGGTGCAAGCTTTGGTCGATCACAGATCACCACCATGTCGGCGGAAATCACGCGCAGGCCCACCTCGGCTAAGAGGGTCAACGCAGCGGTGACGAAACGATCCGAGGACGCACTTTTCCATTGCGGATCGGTGTCAGGAAACAGCGTTCCGAGATCATCTAAGCCACCAGCGCCGAGCAAGGCATCGGTGAGGGCATGCAGGATGACGTCGGCATCGGAATGGCCACTGGGACCGACCGGACTATCGAGGACTACGCCAGCGAGGGTGCAAGTTTCGCCGGCAACCAGTGCGTGGCGGTCCCAGCCTAGGCCTACGCGAGGCAACATATCCATGGGGGAACTCATGAAGAACTTTCTGAACCGGAGGAGGGGGAGGAAACCGATGAGCCGGGGCCGTGGTCGCGAAATAGCGCTTCAGCCAGCAGCAGATCACGCGGCGCGGTGATCTTGAAGTTAGGGCTGTGGCCGGCGATCAACTCCGGGGCATGACCGCAATGCTCCAGCATCATGCTCTCATCGGTTGGCAGGCCGTTCGCATCCACATTCCACTGGGCGAAGGCGTCGAGCATCCAATCGAAACGCGCGACCTGAGGCGTCAAGGCACGCCACATAGAATCGCGCGACATTGTGCTCTGCACGCGATCTTCGGCGCAACTCATCTTCAGCGTGTCGGTCACCGGCTGGGCGGCGATGGCAGCACCGCTTCGACGCGCGCCGGCGATTACCGCTTCGACATCGCTGGCGGTCACCAAAGGCCGCGCGGCATCATGCACCAACAGGTAATCCATTTCGGGATTGGCGGCCTCGCATCCGTTGCGACTGGACAACCAACGTTCGGCGCCGCCGACGACCACGACGTCGGCTCCCAGTTCCTGTGGGGTGGTGTGCCATTCCGCAGCTAGTCGCTCCAGGTCCACTTCTTTCATCACCACGATGATCTGGCCGATCGATGGGCAGGCACGGAAGGTAGCCAAGCTGTGCTCAAGGACTGGTTTCCCGGCAAGGCGCATCAGAGTTTTGTTCCTTTCACCCATGCGCCGACCGAGACCAGCAGCAACCAAGACCGCAGCAGTATCCGCACCCATGCCGCTTAGACTATCAGGGCGCATCGCCAGTTCCGATGGCAGTTACTCCTTCGAAGACCTGGCGCCGGGAACTTACACGATCTCAGGTGGCGGCTTCACGCCGGATGTGCTGCAACTTAGCAGTGGACAACAGATGACTTTCCACATCCCGAAGGAGTAGCATGCGTGGGTGGCGAAACTCCGCGTCCTTGGTATTGACCCCGGCACCCAATTGGTGGGCTGGGCGGTGGCCGAAGCGGGCGCGGGCGGCAAACTCACCCGAATTGATTCTGGGGTTTGGCGCTTAGGCCGGTCCCCGAAGCCTATGGGGGAGCGTCTGCGCCTCCTTTTCGAGCAGCTGCAGGAGCGCTTGGGAAGCGATCAGCCCACCGTGGTGGCGTTGGAGTCGGCCTTCTTCGGCAAGAACGCGCACTCCGCCCTTAAGCTCGGTGAAGCGCGTGGCGTGGTGTTGGTGGTGGCCGAACTCGCCGATATACCGGTAATTGAAATCCCGCCAGCCACGATCAAGGCCCGTGTGGCGGGTTCTGGAGCTGCCAGCAAAGAAAACGTCGAGAGGTTGATTCGCATGCATTTCGACCTGTCAGACCATGTTGTAGCGACTGCAGACGAATCTGACGCCCTCGCGATTGCCGCCAGTGTGCTGCTGGATCCCTGCTATTCAAAAGCGGGTTCCTTGAATTCCTCGAAATCAGGGGAAACTAGGCCTTCGAGGCGCGGTAAACTGCCTCCAGGAGCTCGTTTTCAATGAATCCCTCTGAAATCCCGCCGCTTTGGAGTTTTGCGGAAATCCGTAAATGGCTAACTGGCCATCCAGATGCGCTCGAACCGGGCCTCAGCTTGTTGGACCAAAGTCTAGACCTTGGCCATGGCTTGGAGGTGCCATTGGTGGGGATTGATCCGCTTGGCCATCCCTGTCTGGTGCTCTACTGCGACGAGTTCGGCGCCCGTTTGTTCGACCAGCTGCTCGAGATGGTGGCCCGCATGCAAGCCGAGGGGCTGCGCTTTCAGCCCTTATTCCCGCGGCCAACGGAACCACGCGTCTTCCTTTTGTCGCCGAGCTTCGAGCAGGAGGTGCGTCAGCGCTTGGCCCTCTTGGCCAAAGCCTTTCCACTGAGGGCATTCACCATCCTGCCGCCATTGGGCCAGGACACGGCACCGCAGCTGATCCACGAGCACCTCGATGCTGAGTTGGCGCCGACGCAACTGGCGGACCGATTGCCACAAGGCTTAGAGCCCTTCGCCAATCGACTGCTCAGCGCCTGCGAAGCTCTGCGGCCACGCTTGCGTGTCCAGGGCACCAGTTGGCCGTTGGTCTTCCATGGCAGCCATGGCCCTTGTGCCACCCTGTTCTTCGAGAATGAGGAGCTGTGGTTCGCCGCAGCTGGGCAGCAGGACCAGACGGTGCCGTGGAAGTTGCAGGCGGACTCGGGGGTCGATCGCGCAATCGACGTGCTGATGCGCCACCAAGTAAACAGCGTGTCGTCTGCGGCTTGATTCGTCCTCATGGGGTGCGTGATTCCCGACATGGTTTTCTGCTCGCCTTAATCGTCGCCATCGCAGCTTGGCGTGCCTTCGGTCTGCATCCACCGCAAGGGCTGGAGGGTTGGACGGAACCAGGAACCGGGCCGCCCACTTTGATTCCAGATCTTGCCACCGATGACAGCTTGCGTCTGAGTTGGTTGCCAGGGGTCGGCCAATATCGTGCTGAGCAGATTGTCGCCGAGCGTCCTCTGTTGCAGCTCCCGTTGACGCCGCCGCGCTTGGCCTTGATCCCTGGGGTGGGAGAGCACACCGCCAGGCAGGTCACTCGGTGGTATGACCGGCAACAGCCGGATCCATGAACTGTTACCAACACCTGTAGGCGTTGTGGATGGCTTGCATGCTCGGTATCAAAGCGCAGCTAGAATATGCGCATGACTGAGGGCACGGACCTCCATAAGCAAATTCGCTTTTTTGTCGCTGCGGCCTTGGCAGAAGACCATGCGGGGGCGGATGCCACCAGCCAAGCTGTGGTGCCAGAGGCTGTGGTCGCCCGTGCCACCATCCTGGCACGCGAGCCTGGTGTCCTATCAGGCTGTGAATATGCCGAAGCTGCCTTCATGTTGTGCGATTCGGCACTGGAACTGTCCTGGCTAGCTCACAACGGCAGCAAGGTGGAGCCGGGCCAGACCGTGATGACTTGTTCGGGGTCCGCCCGTGCGATTTTGGCCGCCGAACGCACAGCTCTGAACTTCCTGCAGCAGCTCAGTGGCGTGGCTACCCTCACGGCCCAAGCCGTTGCCCGTGCAGGCAGCGTCAAGGTCTTGGATACACGCAAGACCGCACCGGGATTGCGAGATGCGCAGAAGGCAGCAGTGGTGCATGGGGGGGGAGTCAATCAACGGCGCGACTTGAGTGATGAGCTGCTGCTGAAGGAGAATCACTTCGCCCTGTCGGGCTTGACCTATGGTGCCACCGTCGAGAAGGCAGTCGCCGAAGCCCAAGGCAAGGTGGTCGGCATCGAGGCCGAAACCTTGGAACAGGCCGATTTGGCGTTGGCCGCAGGTGCCAGTTACGTCTTGTTGGATAATTTCCGCGGCGAGGAGCTGCGTTCAGCGATTCGTCTCCTGCACAAAAAGTATCCCGATGCCGAGTTGGAGGCCAGTGGCGGATTCACCGTCGCGCAGCTGCCTGTGCTCGAAGGCACCGGCGTTGACCGTGTCTCGATGGGCAGCCTGACCCACTCGGTGAGTTCCTTGGATTTATCGCTGTTATTGGAAGCGGTATGAAGATCCTCAGCTACAACAGCTGGCTCTCCCAAGCGCGTCCTTGGCGTTTCCTCTTCCTGGCGGTGATTCTAGCCATGGTGCATTATGTTGGCGGTCGCGATGGTTATCCCAACACCGAAGCTCCCAATCATTTGGTCAGCTATTGCCTGAACCTAGCACATCAACCGCTTTACGCGATGGTCGGCCTGACCTTCCTCCTGACCCTTGGCTTGAAGGTCGGTTCGCGCCTGGCCTTAATCCTGGCGGTCACCTTCGCCATGCTCATCGGCATCTACGATGAGCTCCACCAAGCAACCATCAAAGACCGCGATTCCACTATCTGGGATGTTGGCAGTGACATGATTGGCGCCATCTTCGGCGTAATCGTAGCCATCTGGTCCGACCGCCCAGGCGGTATCTTCGCGCACTTGCTCCCCATGGCCGGCCTCGCCGTTTTGAGTCTGCTGTGGAACTTCCTCCCGTCCTTCGCCTACCAGTACCCACTGCCCTTCACCGGATGACCGATACCCACGACACCTACTCATCGCCTTTGGCCACGCGCTATGCCAGCGGTGCCATGCAGGAGAACTTTTCCTACCGCAGCCGTTCCCTAATCTGGCGCGATTTATGGATTGCCTTGGCCGAAAGCGAGCGGGAATTGGGCCTGGATATCAAGCAGGAACAGGTCGACGAGCTGAAGGCTTGTCGCGAGGAAATCGACTTCGATCGTATTGCCGACTTGGAGCGTGAGCTGCGCCACGACGTCATGGCGCATGTCCATGCCTACGGCGAGAAGGCGCCCAACGCTATGCCGATCATCCACCTTGGTGCGACCTCCTGTTACGTGGCTGACGGTGCCGACCTAGTCTGCATGCAGCGCGGACTGAAGATTCTGCAGGCACGCTTGGTCGGCGTGATCCGCGCCTTGTCCGGCTTCGTGCGCGAACAGAAATCCCTGCCGGTGCTGGGCTTTACCCACTTCCAGCCGGCCCAGCCGACCACCATGGGTAAACGCGCTTCTCTGTGGCTGCAGGACTTCATGCTCGACCTGGAAGAGGTCGAGGATGCACTAGCACGCTTGCCTTTCCGTGGCGTCAAGGGAACCACCGGTACCCAGGCCAGTTTCTTGCAGTTGTTCGAAGGCGATCATGCCAAGGTGCGTGACCTCGATGACCGTATCACGAAGCGCATGGGATTTGAGCGCAGCGTTTCGGTCTGCGGTCAGACATACCCGCGCAAGTGGGACGGCGTCGTCCTCAACGCTGTCTCCGGCATTGCAGCCTCCGCATCCAAGTTCGCCGTCGACATCCGCCTGATGGCACACCGTCGCGAACTAGAGGAGCCCTTTGGCAAGAAGCAGATTGGCTCGTCGGCCATGCCCTATAAACGCAACCCGATGCGCTCGGAACGCATCGGTGCGCTGTCGCGTTACTTGTTGCACCTGTGCCCGAACGCTCTGGATACCGCGTCCAACCAATGGATGGAACGCACCCTCGATGATTCGGCCAACCGCCGCATCGCCATCCCGGAGTCCTTCCTAGCCGCCGATGCCATCTTGCTGCTGGTCGCCGACGTAGCCAAGGGGCTGGTGCCTTATCCCAACGTCCTGGAGCAGAACCTCGCCCGCGAGTTGCCTTTCATGGCGACCGAGACCATCCTGATGGCCTGCGTGCAGGCTGGAGGCGATCGTCAAGAGCTGCATGAGTCGATTCGCGTGCATAGTCATGAAGCGGCTTACCGCCTAAAGGCGGGGGATGGCCAGAATGATTTGCTAGAGAGGATTGCAGCCGACCCGGCCTTCGCCTCGATTGTTGATCAACTGGATGAGCTTGTGGATGCCAAGCGATTCATCGGTCGTGCGCCAGAGCAGGTCGAGGAGTACTTGAATGAAGTGGTCGAACCGGTACTTGCCGAACGCGCTGATATTCGGGTCCCTGAAGGTGGCATCAAGGTCTGAATCCAGGGCCATACCTTCTCCCAAAAAGAAAACCGCCGGGCATCCATGCCCGGCGGTTTTGTGTTGGAGATTAATCCTGGCTTTTAGCCCTGTGGCTTCTCTTCGCAGGAAGCAGTAGCTGCAGCTTCCTTGCAGCAGCCGGTCGATTCCATGGAAGCAGTGGTCGCTTCTGCGTTATCGCAGTCACTGCACATGCCGTCCGCTGAGCAGCCTTCACAATCCGCGGTGGCTTCGGTCAACAGGGCCTTGGTGGTGGCAGCATTGTCCTGCTTGGCATCCGCCTCACAACCCTTGCCATCGTTGCAGGCGGTGACGCCAGCTTCGCAAGCTTCCTTCATGGGGCAGTCGCCGCCTTCACAGGCGTCGGTGCCGGCCATCACGCAGTCTTCTTGCGAGGCCTGAGTGGCTTCAGGAGCAGCGGACTCACAACCGCCACAATCGGAAGATGCCTTGGTGCCGGCGGCCGAGGCGCAGTCGGAATCAGTGGGGCAATCGGAGCACTCGGCTGCGGTTGGACAGTCTGTACAACTATCGGAAGCCTGCTGAGCTTGACAAGAGACAAGCAGCAACAGGAGGAGGGGCAGAAGGAATCGAATCATGGGTATTGAAAGCTCTGCAGCTTGGATTTATTTCCAAAGATAGCTGCGAAGTCCAATATTATAGACTAAAGCGTAGGTTTTGCGACAATGGCTGCCATGTATTTGGCCAACCTCTGGTTCGGGAATTGCGCCGTCCGCCTAGCTGAGCAACTGCAAGAGGCAGCTGACATGGGCTTCCATGGCGTCGGCATGCTGTCCGGAGGCACTTCCGAAGGAGCCGAGGCGGGGCTAGATGCCAAACAGACTGCAACGAGTCGGGTCGTGGTGGTGGCGGCCGATCAGTTGCTACCGGCCCGCGAGCCCAGCCACCAGCAGTTCCATTGGCGGCCGCAGGATGTCGAGCTGTTGTTGCCGCGGCTGAAGAAGCTGCGTTGTGCCCATCTCCTGGTCCCAACGGGTTTGGATGCCCGCCCCGAAGCAATCGCGGTCGGAAAGGAGATTCTTGCGCGGGTCCATGCCGGTGAGCAGGTTCACGGCCAGGAAGTCGAAAGCCTCACCCTTTTCGAGGAGCTACCGAATCTAGACTGGGAGCAACAGCTCACTCGCCTCGTGGCTTTCCTCTACCAATTGCGCAGTCGCGCCCCTGGTTTGGGTATCTCCTTATTGCCCGATGCATCACCGGCCGGCTTGCTGAATCCGCAAAGATTCCGCCTTCTGCTGGAAGAAATCGGCCAACTTCAGATTCATTATTGGCACGACACTGCGGCGATGGAAACACGCTCCTTAGCCACTGGAGAAGCCCCTGGAGAGTGGCTGGATGGATTCTCTAACATCATGTCGGGAAGTACTTTACATGATTTTTCTGGCGGAAGTGAACTTCTTCCGCCAGGCTTAGGTCAAGTTGACTGGCAGCTGCTCCGTGAATACTTACCGAGGGAAGCGATCCGGGTGCTGGCGGCCGCGCCGTCTTATCCTGGGGGAATCCTGACGGAGTGCCGCTCCGCTTTGGAGTCACGCTTGAATCCATGAACCCTGAGTTTTTCGACCGATTCGCCGAGGCGCTACCTTCCTCTGGAGGGCTGCTCCTGTGCACACACCGCCATCCCGACCCGGATGGGCTCGGTGCGGTGGTCGGCTTGAGCTACCTGCTCGAGAAGAAGTTCGGTTTGCAGTCGGAGCTGGTGCTGGAAGGCCGCATTCGCCGCGCCGAGAACGTCGCCATGCGTCAACTGTTGGAGATTACCGCCTTGCCCAAGGGTGGGGTGGATCCAGCCGACTACAACGGAGTTTTGGTGGTGGATTCCCAACCAGGTTTCAGTCATACCCATCCGCCAGGGGGGCTGCCAATCCTCGCCGTCATCGATCACCACGAAGGTCCTCGCTGCGAAGAGGGCAAGGAACCGCCAGATTACCCGTTCCATTGGGTGAATGCCGATTACGGTGCCACATCCACCATGGTCCATGTGCTGATGCAGCATTATGACGTGGAGCCCGACGTACGCACGGCTACAGCTTTGTTCTGTGGCGTGCGCTACGACACCAACAATCTACTGCGCGGTGCCACCGAGTTTGACGAGCGGTCCTTCATGGAGCTCGAGGGCTTGGCCGACCGACGCATCATCGGTGCCATCGATCAGCCGCCGCTGTCGCGCCGTTATTTCCAGCAGATGCAAGAGGCCATGTCGGCCTGCCAAGACTATGGCACCCTGTTGCTGACCTTGCTCGGGGAGGTCCAGAGTCCCGAATCAGTGGCCGAGGTGGCCGATTGGTTCCTGCGCCTCGAGGGCCAGCAGTGGTCCCTCGCCGGTGGTGCCTGTGATGGTCGCTACCAGATCTCCTTGCGCTGCGACATGCCCGATGCCGATGCCTACCCTGCCTTGCGCTACATCATCGGCAAGGATGGCTCCTGCGGTGGCCACGGCCGCATGGCTGGCGGACAAATTTCTTTGGCTGACCTGTCCTTAGAGGAGATTCGTGAGCGGGTTTGCCGCCGGGCGGTGGAACTTTTCGGTTTGGCCGATGTGGAGCCAAAATTCCTGGTCCCTTGAAAATCACAGAGGCAGGGCGTTGACGACTCGTGCTCTTTGTCTTATCCTTTCGCCCCGTTAAGCGGCTGTAGCTCAGTGGTAGAGCGCCACCTTGCCAAGGTGGCTGTCGTGAGTTCAAATCTCATCAGCCGCTCCAAAACAAGAAGAACCGAGTCCTGAAAAGGACTCGGTTCTTTCTTTGCTTGGGGCATCCACGCAAGCTGGGGTGCCGCCGGTCGATTCGGGCCGCCCGACGCAGATTCTCGATTAGGCGTCGTTCTCGGCAGCCAAATCGGCGTTGGCCTGAATGAAGGAGATCCAGTTGTCAGGCACGTCTTCCTCGGGGTAGATGGCATCTACCGGGCATTCCGGCTCACAAGCACCGCAATCGATGCATTCTTCAGGGTGGATAAACATCGGCAAATCCAGGGTACCAGGCTGTGGCTCGGACTCGTAGATACACTCGACTGGGCAGACATCCACGCAAGCGGTGTCTTTGGTATTCACGCAAGGTTCGGCGATGACGTAAGTCATGAAATTCTCGGTTCGGCTCGGGGTCAACAACGGGGGGGCGCAGCCCCGCCTAGGGCATTTTGATAACGCCTCAGCGCAATGGGTCAAGTGTTTTCTTTGGCGCGGCGTTATCCTGGCGCGCAATGGGGCCCCTTGCCACTCTCGTTGGATGCGGAATTGCAGGTTATGCACTCGGCTCTGTGTCCTTTTCCCTCCTGTTCGCCAGAGCCCAGGGGATAGACCTACGCTCGGTCGGAAGCGGCAACTTGGGCGCAACAAACGCTGGTCGTGCCTTAGGACGCAAGACTGGTTTGATTGTGTATTTCCTCGACATGGCCAAGGGATTCCTTCCGGCCATCCTCTTCTCATGGCTATTCAGCCATCAGGCGGCGGTAATCGGTGGCGGGGCGGCCTATTTGGGTCATATCTGGCCCATCTGGCTGCGTTTTCGCGGCGGCAAGGGCGTCGCCACCCTCAGCGGTGCCATGCTGGCGTTGTTTCCCCTCGGCTTCGTCCTGGCAGGGGTGGTGTGGCTGCTGGCGGTCAAGCTCACCGGCATTGTTGCCATCGGGTCGCTGGTCTTCGGCTCGATGCTGCCGATCTCGGCCTGGCTGCTCGAGGCCAGCGACGAGATTAAGCACTTTTCTTTAGGCGCTGGCCTACTGTTATTTTTCACCCACCGCAGTAATCTGCATGGCCTGTTTTTCGGCAAGGACAACAACAATGGATAACAAGAGTCTGGTGATTGGCGACGGCGGCTGGGGCATGGCGATCGCAATGTCCTTGTACCGAGCCGGCCGCAGAGTGCATGTTTGGGGTTTTGATGCCGATTACACCGCCGAAGTAGCGCGCACCCGGGAGAACAGCAAGTTTCTGCCTGGCATCCAAATCCCCGAGGACATCCTGTGGACTTCGGATGTCAGCGCCGCCCTGGACGGCGTGGAAGAGGTTTTCAGCGTCGTGCCTACTCAGTTCCTGCGTCCGACCATAGAGCGTTTCCAAGGGCGTCTGGATGGCTTGCCGATTTTTTCGGCATCGAAGGGTTTGGAGTTGTCCACGCTGAAGCGCCCGACCGAGATTCTCGCCGACATCATCGGCAGTTCCGAACGCCTAGGCATCGCCAGCGGCCCTTCCCACGCCGAAGAGACCGCCCATGGTCTTGCCACTTCTTTGGTGGCTGCAGCCCACGACCCCAAGCTGGCCAAGCAGATTCAAGCTCACCTCAGTAGCGCCAGCATGCGTGTTTACACCAGCGAAGACCTAGTCGGCGTGGAGCTTGGCGGTGCCTTGAAGAACATCATCGCCCTCGGCGCCGGTATCGCTGACGGCATCGGCCTCGGGGATAACGCCAAGGCCGCCCTGGTTTCCCGCGGGCTTGTCGAGATGGCCCGCTTAGGCAAGCATTACGGTGCCAATCGCGAGACCTTCTTCGGTCTCTCCGGGGCTGGCGACTTGATGGTGACTTGTTATTCCCAGCATTCGCGTAACCGTTCGCTGGGCGAAGCCATTGGCCGCGGCCAACGTCTGAAGGACATCCTCGCCAACACAGAGAAGGTGGCCGAGGGAGTCTGGACTTGTAAGGCCATCCAGGAGGCGGCGCACGACATCGGCGTCGACATGCCGATTACCCAGCAGATACATGCCATCCTGTTTGACGAAGTCGATCCTAAAGAAGCCGTCAAGCGCTTGATGGAGCGCCCTGCTAAACCAGAATGACCACCAGCCGCCACCCAGCCCCAGCCACACGGCAACTGCCGGATTCCTTCGTCCCGAACACCTTCGCCGACATCGAGCCTTGGCTGAAGGAGTTGGAGGAGCGTGAAATCCAAAGTGTGGAACAGTTGGTGGATTGGTTGCTAGATCGTTCCGAACTTGACAGCGCCATCAGCGAAGTCGCCCTGAGTCGCATGTTCGCCAACACGTGCCACACCGACGACAAGGAAATCGAGGCCGCCCATATGGATTACCAGACGGTGGTCCTGCCGGCAATCAAGCCCATCGATGACCGCCTCGACCGCAAGTATCTTGCTTGCCCTTTCCGTGAGCATTTGGATCCGCAGAAGTGGATGATCTTCGATCGCGACGTCGAGCTTGGCGTGAAGTTATTCCGTGAGGAGAACGTGGCGCTGGAGGCTGAAGAGGAGAAGATTTCCAATCGCTACAGTCAGATCCTCGGTGCCATGACGGTCGAGTTCGACGGCGAGGAGCGCACTTTGTCGGGCTTGCGTACTTACGGCGAGAACCCCGACGGTAGCATCCGCGAAGCCGCTTGGCGCGTTGCTGCCGAACGTCGGTTGCAGGATCGCGAGGAACTGGAGTCGGTGTTCGATGCCTTAGCGGGCTTACGTCAGCGGCAGGCGCGTAACGCAGGTTTCGAGAACTACCGCGACTACATGCACACCGCCAAGGGGCGTTTCGATTACACGCCAGAGGATTGCATGGCCTTCCACGCCAACGTCGAGAAGTTCGTGTTGCCGGTGATAAAGCGTATGCAGGATTATCGCAAGCAGCAGTTGGAACTGGCAGACTTGCGTCCTTGGGACCTGGATGTAGACCTGGATCAGGCGCCGGCTTTCGAGCCCTTCCAGGATGCCGATGGCCATGTGGATGTCACCGCCAAGTTGATCGGCAAGGTGGATCCTCAATTCGATGAGGAACTGCGTTGGCTCCATGGGCAGCAGTTGTTTGACCTGGATACGCGTCCGCATAAGGCTCCCGGCGGCTACATGGATACCTTGGAGCGGCGCCGCGTGCCGTTGATCTTCGCCAACTCCGGCACCACCCATACCGATGTAGAGACCTTGGTGCACGAGGGCGGTCATGCCTTCAACGCCTTGTTCTGCCGCGACCTCGAGCCGGTGGCTTATCGCATGCCGCCGTTGGAGTTTGCCGAAGTGGCGTCGATGGGGTTGGAGGCGCTCGCCATGGAGCACCTGCCGGAGGTCTATCCCGAGGCCGACGCCCGCCGCGCGCGCATCGCTTCCTTGCAGGGCATCGTCACCACCTTCCCATGGGTGGCCACCATCGACGCCTTCCAGCAATGGATCTACACCGACCCGGGGCATTGTCGCTCCACGCGTGAAGAGAACTGGTTGCGCATCCAACAGCGCTTCAGCGCCAACGTCGATTGGAGCGGCCTGGATGAGATCCGCGCGGCCTTGTGGCAACGTCAGCTGCATGTCTATCAGGTGCCGTTTTACTACATCGAATACGCCATCGCGCAGATGGGTGCCTTGCAGTTGTGGATCCGCTATCGCCAGGATCCGCAAGCCACGGTCGCCGATTACAAGAAGGCCTTGGCACTGGGTGGTTCGAAGTCCTTGCCGCAGCTGTTTGAGGCCGCCGGCATCCGTTTCGATCCGCGCGGCGGCGGCTTGGGCGAATGGATGCAGGAAGTCGAGAGCGCCTGGCGCGCCGAAGTCGGCATTTAGGGATGGCTTCCACCTGGGTGGTCGGCGATATCCATGGCTGCGCCGTGGAATTGCAGCAGCTGTTAGATCGCATCGACCTAAAGGCCGACGACATGTTGCTGTCGGTAGGGGATTTGTTCCATCGCGGCCCCGATCCCGTCGGCGTGTTGCGCATCCTGCAAGGATTGGGCGACCGTTTCGACATGGTCAACGGCAACCACGAGTTGGTGTTGAGCAAGCGCTTGCGTTTCCGGGCGCCGACCTGTCTTGAGGACTTGCGTGGCGATGGCGGTGCCTTGATTGACGCCAGCGCCATGGACGTGGCCGAGGAGATGGTCGCCTTCATCGCTGAACGCGACTACGTGCAACGTCGGCTCCTGACTGGACCAGCATGGCAGGACCATCCGGCCAAGCATTGGTTGATGGTGCACGGTTGCGTGCTGCCGGGCGTGCCGGCCGAGCAGATCCCGCCGCGGCAGTTGGTGCGTAAGGGACGCCGCACGGACTTGCCGGGTGATCCCTACTGGTATGAGCATTGGCAAGGGCCGGAGTTCGTGGTCTTCGGCCATGCGCAATCAGCGGCAGGATTCCACATCGACGCGCAAGGCAGGGCTTGGTGTTGCGGTTTGGATACCGGCTGCGTCTACGGCAAGAAGCTCAGTGCGCTGCGTATCGAAGACCTGTCGCTGACGCAGATTCCCGCAGCAAGCTGAGCGCCTGCGGTCTACTCCGGCGGCGAGAAGCGGATTGGTACGCGCAGTTGCCCGGTTTCGGCCACACCATTACGCGTTGCCGGGTGGAAGTGCCATTGTTCAACGGCGGCAATTGCGGCGTTGTCGAGGATGTCAAAGCCGCTGGAAGTGCGCACCACGATCTTCGTGGGGCTGCCTGCGGCATCGACGTCGACCAATAACTCGACCAGGCCATACCAACGATTGCGCTGTGCACGACGCGGGAACTCCGGCGGAGGGCATTGCGCATCATCGATATGCGGCGCCATGACTACAGTAGCCTGCGCCTCCTCGACAACTGGAGCTGGGGCGCGCGATGGTTCCGCCGGCTTGTCCGACGGTTCCGCGACCGGCTCGGCGGTGGGCGCCTTCGGTTGCTTGGGCGGCATCTTGTTACGGAAGCGTAGGTGGCGTGGCTTCCATGGTTCCTCGGTGAGGTAGTCCACCGGCGGCGGCAAGACTTCTGGCTCCGGCACCAATGCCGGCATCACTTCCACCACCGGGATCATCTCCGGTTCAGGATCCTCCGGTGGTTCAACTTCGGTGGGTGGATCTTCCTCCTGCTGCGCCTGCTCCGGCGCTGGAAGCTGTACCGAGAACTGTGGGGTCTCGCGCTCATCCTGGGCGTCCTCCCACAAAACCCAGCCGGTGACCAAGGCCACGCCGATGACGCCATGTAAAAAAATCGAACCGCCGAATGCTTTTAGCAGCGGCTTGCGGGTCGGGCGAGGGCGGAGGGTGTTCAGGTGTTCGTAGCGCTTAGAAGTCCATGTCCCAGGTCGTGATGATATTCAAACCGGGGCCGTTCAGGCCAGAGCCATGCACGCGGTAATCTATATCACCAAGGTTTTCAAGGGAAACGGTCCAGGTAGCGTTTGGGTTCACTTCCATGCCGGCGGTGAGGCCTAGGATGGTGTAACCCGGGGTGCCACCAGCAGGGATGCGCGAGGTGTCGGTGATGTCCCGCAGTGCCAGACGATCTTGATTGTCAACTGCCCACACCCAGCCTTCACACCAGACACGCTGATCGTCGCGCGTCCAACGCAGACCGCCGGTGGCCTGCAGCGGAGCCAGACGACTCATTGGCTCGCGTGAGACGGTGCCGGCAGGCAAAGCGACCTGATCCACCTCGCCGCTCATCCATGCGCCGTAGCTGAACAGGCTGAAGCCGCCATCGAGCAGATAGTGGACATCGAACTCGATACCGCGCAACCAACCATCGCCATCGTTGGACTTCTGTACCTCAGGCACGCTGTCGATGAAGACACCGGTCGGCGACTGCACAATCATGTCTTCAATCCAGGTCTGATAGGCCGACGTCTGCCAAGCCCAACGACCGGAAGCACCCTTGGTGCCGACCTCGAACTGCAGGAAGTGTTCCGGCTTGAGGTTGGTGGATGGAGTCTCCACTGCCGACGTGGCGTCGAGGGAGGTCAGGTCCGACAAGTTTGGCGCGCGGAAGCCTTGCGACAGGCCGATAAAAGCGGTGGCATCGCCTTGTAGATACCAGACGCCGCGCACGCCACCAGTCAAAGCGGTCCACGATTCATCGACTTGGATCTCGGCGGGGCCGGCAGCAGGATTGTCGACTCGATCCGACTGCAGGCTGAACCAACTGGCACGGACCCCGGGGATTAGGCTGAAATCTTCGTGTACGGCAATCTCGTCCTGCACGTAAATCGCTGCACTGTCATAAGTGCTGTTGTCGCCGAAGGCGCCTTGGATGGCGGAGCCGGTATAGCTCCCGGCTGTGAAGTTGTGGCGATAGCTGTCGGCGTTCTGGCGGTGGATCTCCACGCCATAAGACCATTGTCCGAGGTCGGTGAAGTCACTTTGGAAGCGTGCGGTCAGGCCGTAATCCCATAGCTCGAATCCTTGCAGGTCACGACGATCGCCGCTGCGTAGGCGATCGCGACCTTCAGCATGACGTTGCGCGCTCAGGGTAATCTCGCCGTCGCTTAGCCAACCTTTGTGGTCGCTCCAACGCAGCCGTGAGTAATAGAGGTCGCGCGTCTGATCGAGATCGCGACGTAACTCCTTACCCACAGAGGTGCCGTGGAAGGGGACCGCGTAGATGGTCTTATGGGTACGGGGCACATCCTCTTGACGCACGGTCTGCGCGGCGATGGTCCATTCCACATCGTTGTCCCAGTAACGGTCAAATCGCAGGTCGGCGTTTCCTTGGCTGTAATCGGTTTCCGGCAGTTCGCCGCTGCCGGCACTGAGGTCGCCATAACGCGATACGGTCACACCACCGAGCAGGCCCCAGGTGGTCCCATCGTGAATCGCCGTTTCCAAGCGTTGCGTCCAACCGTTATCGGCGCTGGCCCAACGCGTGAAGCTGCCGAAATCTACTTCGACTCCATTGCCGCCAATCGCCGCCCGGCGCGACACGGCATTGACCGTACCGCCGACTGCGTCGGATCCGTAGATCACGCTGCTCGGGCCGCGCACCAACTCAAGACGCTCGATGGTCAAGTTGTCGACGGTGCTCCAGTATTGGTTGGGACCGGAACGCATGGCAGCATGGTTCAATGGCACGCCATCAATCAGCAGTTGGGTGTGGAAGCCGGTGAAACCACGCAGGTAGGGCGAGGATTGACCCGGTGCGGTCTTTTGCACCATCACGCCTGGACGCTGTGCCAGCGATTCGGCCATCGTGCGCGAGCGGGTGCGCAGCCACAGTTGGTTCAGCGAATCGATCGCGAAGGGTTGGTCTAGCGGGTCGTCGGCGAAGGCCGAGGCGGTAACGACAATCTCATCGATCTGGGTTGGTTCAACGAGTTTCTGGGGGGTAGGCTCTTGTGGCGTTTGGAGTGCCAATAGCAGGACTTCGATAACCATGGGTAAACAACGAGGAACAGGTCATGAGGTTCGAGCGAATCGGGCTATTTTGCCGGATTCCTCCTACGCAGGTGATCACTGTGGCGAGTAATCTCTGCCCTCGGCAGAGGTGGTCGCCAATCTTAGGGAGCACTTAGCCATGATGCCGGCGTCGAATCTGGAAGCCTTACGATTCACGCGGCGAGGGGTCGCGCGGGTAGAATCGTGCCGCTATGGCAAAGAAAGCCCCTCAAGTAATGGACAAGATAGTGTCCCTCTGTAAGCGCCGTGGATTCGTCTTCGCGGCGTCGGAAATCTATGGTGGGCAAGGGTCTACGTACGATTGGGGGCCCCTGGGAGTGGAGCTCAAGCGGCGTGTCAAGGAGGCTTGGTGGGAATCCATGGTCTACGCCCGCAAAGATGTCGTCGGTATTGATTCGGCCATCATCCAGTCGCCTGATGTGTGGCGCGCATCCGGTCACGTCGGCGGTTTCTCCGACCCGCTGATCGACAACAAGACTTCCAAGCAGCGCTACCGTGCTGACCACTTGGTCGAGAACAAAATCGAGAAGTACCGCAAGAAGGGCAAGATGGATAAGGTGCAAGCCTTGACCGACAAGCTCAACGCGGTCATCTCTGAAAACGAGGGGCTGCGCCAGCTGATCATCGACGAGAAGATCAAGTGTCCGGTCTCGGGCACAGACGATTGGACCGACGTGCGTCAGTTCAACTTGATGTTCGAGACCCATGTTGGTGCGGTGCAGGATTCCGCCAGTGTCGCTTACCTGCGCCCCGAGACTGCCCAAGGCATCTTCATCAACTTCAACAACGTAGTCACCGCCACGCGCAAGAAGTTGCCCTTCGGCATCGCTCAGATTGGCAAAAGTTTCCGCAACGAAATCACGCCTGGCAATTTCGTGTTCCGTACCCGCGAGTTCGAGCAGATGGAGATGGAGTTCTTCTGTCGTCCCGAGGAGGCGCCCAAGTGGTATAGCTATTGGCAGGAACAGCGCTACCAGTGGTACATCGACCTGGGTGTTACGCCGGAGAAGTTGCGCATGCGTGAACATGCCCAGGATGAGCTCGCGCACTATGCCGCCGGCTGTGGCGATGTCGAGTACTTGTTCCCCTTCGGTTGGTCCGAACTGGAAGGCGTAGCTAACCGCACCGACTACGACCTGAAGAAGCATTCCGAGGCTAGCGGTACTTCGCTCACTTGGTTCGATCAGCAGGCCAACGAACATGTCTCTCCATATGTGATCGAGCCCGCTGCCGGTTGCGATCGCACCGCCATGACATTCCTAGTCGACGCCTACGACGAGGAAGGCGAAGGCAAGGAGCAACGCGTGGTGCTGCGCTTCCACCCGAAGATCGCACCGATTACGGTCGCGGTCTTCCCCTTGGTGAAGAAGGAGGGTATGCCTGAGAAGGCTGCCGAGATCGAGGCCATGTTGCGCCCCTACTTCCGCACAGCCATCGAGGAGAACCAGTCCATCGGTCGTCGTTACCGACGTCAGGACGAGATTGGTACTCCCTTCTGCCTGACCGTGGATGGTGAATCCGCAGCTGACGGTTGCGTCACCCTGCGGGAGCGCGATTCCATGGATCAGCAACGCGTACCGATCGCCAACCTGATCGAGGTGATGCATCGCGCCATCGCGGCCTGGCAGCGACCTGAGCCCGTTACAAGCAGTTAACAGGCTCATGGCTAGGTTCGAACTCAACGGCAACTCCGTCGCCCCTGGCATCGGAGTGGGAGCCGTATTCGTCGCACTGGCCACGTCAACAGCGAACATCCCAGTCCGTCGTATCCTGCCCGCGGAGGTCAATCACGCGTGGGAGATGTTGGATTTCGCGCGCCAGAAGGCGTTGTCTCGCCTGTTGATAATCCAAGAGGCAACTGCCCGCGAGTTGGGCTTGCAGGATGCCGCAATCTACGCCGCCCAAGCCGCGGTGTTGCAGGATCCTGAAGCACTGCGTGAGTTGCGGTCTTGGATCCACGAGGATCTGCTCGCTCCGGAGTCCGCCATCCAAGCCTTGCTGGATAAGTTCGGCAAGCTCTTCGAGTCGCTCGAAGGTGGCGATATGAAATCCTGGGCAGCAGACTTGCGCGACCCATGGAACATGGTCTTGGGGGAACTCGGACAAGAGGACGTCGAGCATGCCAAGAGTGGCGAGTTAGGCAACCTTGTGTTGGTGGCCGAGGAACTGACGCCACTTCTGGTGGTAAGTTACCCACGCGACAAGGTCTCGGCAATCCTGTGTGCACGTGGTGGCCGGTACAGTCATGGTGCGGTCCTGGCACGAAGCTTCGGTATCCCGACCGTCACTGGCCTACCTCAGGTCGATGAGAAGCTCCAGTCCGGTGATACTTGCATTGTGTTCGGTGATTCTGGCCAGGTCCTGGTCGGCGCCGATGATGACGAGACTGCCGCCGCCATTGCCGAAGCTTCCCATCGTGATCATGTAAGGGAAGTCATGCTGGCTGGTGCCAAGGAGGCGGGCCGCACCGCCGATGGCACCGAGGTCAAAATCCGTGTCAACATCGAGTCGCCGCGGGACTTAGACATGTTTGATATTGAAACGGTGAACGGCATCGGCTTATTCCGTACCGAGTTCGTCTACATGGAGCGCCCATCCTTCCCGACGGCGCAAGAACAGGCTGAGATTTATGCACGCGTGCTGGAGCGATTCCCCAATAAGACTGTGGTGTTCCGCACCTTGGATGTTGGCGGGGACAAGCAGTTGCGTTACTTCAAGACGCCGAAGGAGGAGAATCCGGCCCTTGGTTGGCGGGGCATTCGCCTCAGCCTGGAATGGACAGACCTTTTCCTGATGCAGTTGCAGGCGCTACGCGAGTGCCGCGACCTAGGCAGGGTCAATGTGATGCTGCCGATGGTCACCAACCTCGACGAGGTACGCAGGGCCAAGAAGATGCTGCAGGCCATCGCCGGGGATAAAGAAATAGGAATCCGTTTTGGTGTAATGATCGAGGTTCCGGCCGCGGCGATGGCGCTACCGGATATTGTCAAGGAGGTCGATTTCATCTCAGTCGGGACCAACGATCTGGTCCAATATCTCTTTGCAGTGGACCGCGACAATTCCTGGGTATCGGACTTGTATCAGCCCTATCATCCAGCACATTTGCGTGTATTACGGTTCATTGCACGAACGTGCATTGCAGCGGGGAAGCCGGTCACAGTGTGTGGAGAGATGGCTGGACAGGCTGCTGGCGCCTTCTTTTTGACCGGCTGTGGCTACACCGGGCTCTCGATGTCGCCACATTTCGTTCCTGAGGTCAAAGCCCTGTTGCGCCAAGCCGAGATTGAGGCTTTACGCAGCACTGCGGTAGCCGCTGCTAAGGCTGATACAGCCGCCGAAGCCTATGCCATTCTCGAAGAATCCGTGGGCTCTGCATGGCAAAAAGTCATCCAAAGCGTTGAAAAACACAATACTTAGATGGAATTTTCATTGCAAGAATGGCTCAATTTATTCGATACTAGAAACTTCAGGTCTACCCGCTGTTTCCCCCCAAGCGTTTCCCCCTACCTCCGCTCGAATCGATGACACCCAACAATGGAAAACAACAACCCGGCTCCAACGGGAAACGTAAAGGACGTTGGTCCTTTCCGGAGATCGAAAAGTTGCGGCGGCTGTACGGCTTCAAGACTGATGTTCAAATCGCCAAGGAGTTGAACCGCACGGTACAAAGCGTGCGCCGCATGGTCGGCAAGGTCTTCGAGGGGGAACTGAAGATTGGCCCATGGACCGCCAAGGAAGTCCGTGAGTTAAAGAACTACTTGGGAGCCGCCGACGTCGATGTCATCGCCAAGATTCTGCGCCGCTCCGATATCGAAGTGGGTCGCAAGATTATGGAACTTCAAGGTGAAATCCGTGAACGACCATGGACATCGAAAGACGTCCAGCAGCTGAAGCGTTTCTATGGCACCCGCGATTCCAAGGATGTCTCGGTGATCCTCGGCCGCCCCATTGCTCGTATCGAGGCGAAGGCTGCGGAATTGTGCTTGGCCAAGGATAAGGGCTATCAACGTCGCCGCGGTGCCGGCACACCGGTGCGCATGCCGCGCTGGCGTTCCGAGGAAATCGAGAAGCTGACGGAGCTCTATCCCGACGAGGACAACCTAGCAATCGCGACCCAGCTGAATCGTACAGTCAAGTCGGTGGTCTCCAAGGCCCATGATTTGGGATTGAAGAAGTCGGACCATCGCTTGCGGGAAATGGGTCGCGAGAATGTTCGCGCACGTTACGAAGCAGAAAAGGAAATGGAAAACTAATCCATTTCCTTAGCTCCTCCTTACCCACATGAGCGCTCACCTCACGGCTTTGGCTCGCCAAAACGATGACATCCGATTGTCATGGTCCGACGGGCTGGAGTCAGTCCTGGAAGTGCGCGCGCTGAGGATCTCCTGCCCATGCGCCTTCTGCGTCAATGAGTTGACCGGTCAGCGCATGTTGGATCCTGACTCTGTTCCCGAGGAAATTGCCCTGAAGGACATGCAGCCGGTCGGCAACTACGCCTATCGCTTGCTGTTCGACGATGGTCACCATACCGGCCTGTTCACGGTTGATGATCTGAGGGCTAGGTGCAAGGAGGCAGTCGTGTGAGCCCACTTGCAGAACTGTTCCAAGCCTGCCTGAATCCCTTCCTCGTCCCGATTGTCTTTTTTCTGCATTGGTGGGTGGTTTGGTTCACCCTCGGCCGGAATTTCTCGACCACCTTGTACCTGGTAATCCTGGCTAGGGTGCTGAGTGTCGGTGGCGGCTATGCTCTGGTCGCTTCAGGGGCTCTAGGGGCCACAGAAACGCAGTTCGAGGGCAATTGGCTGGCTTGGATCGTGGCCATGGCCGCTGCCTGGCTGTGGTTCTGGAGGCTCGAGGCGGCGGTACTTGCGTGGGGAATGCAGCGCCGAAGAAAAAGTTGGCAGTGGAATCCATATGACTTGACCGTACTTGGAGCCGCTCATGTGGTGTACCTGATTGGTGCCGCTGTAGCCCTATGACCGAAGGACAACGACTGAAGACATCCGAAGTGCTGCTGGTAGTGCTCGGATTCCTGGGACTGACTGCCTTGTACTGGTGGCCCATGTTGATGGATCCCGACCAGGTTTGGGCCGTCGGCCGCGATTTCTTTCAGAACACCTGGAACCTTTGGTGGGTGGATACCGCATACGAGAGCAACCAGGCCTATTACCAGACCGACCGCCTGTTCGCGCCGACGGGTACCTCGTTGGCTTTCCACACCATTTCCTTCGCCAACTCTATGCCGGGCCTGCTGCTGCAGCAGGGCCTCGGCCTGAGTGTTGGCCTGACCCACACGGTCCTGTTTCTGTCGGCCTTCGTGTTATCCGGCATCGGTGCTTGGGCCCTGGTGCGCTATTTGACGGGTGCTCCAATCGCCGCATTCGCTGCCGGCGTGTTCTTCACTTTCAATCCTTATCACACGATGATGATCACCCAGCTCAACAACGTGCAGTTTCAATGGATGCCATTGGTCCTGCTTGGATTGATGCTGATGTACGACGGCAAGGGTTGGTGGGCCGTGGCCTTCACCGCAATCATGTTGGCACTCGCAGGCTACACCGATTGGTACCAACCAATCTTCTGTGTGTTGGCCGGCGGCGTGTTGTTCTTGGTGCGCATGAAGAAGGACAAGCGTTTCCGCGACGGCAAGTTGTGGCTCCACATCATGATTATGGGAGCCATTTCTGCGGCCCTGATGGCACCGGGTGTGATCCCATTGTTCGAAACCATGAGTAGCGCCGGCGGCAAGGGGGAACTCAAGGAAGGTATCCGCTACGTCGGCGAGACCCAACTGCTCGGCATGAGCCCCAATGGCATGGCGGCGCATTTCTTTTGGCCAGCGGTAGTGGGTTGGTCCACATGTCTAATCGTCTTGTACACAATGCTTCGTGTGCGAGCTGAAGGCGTTGGCCGCTTCTGGTGGCTGTTTGTCTTTGGTTTCCTGCTCCTGCAGGGGCCGTATTTGGTAATCCTAAACAAGCACCTGGATTTCATCCCGATGCCGATGGCGTTGTTCCAGCATATCCCGTTGCTCGACATGATTCGGGTACCGCATCGCTTCCTAATCCTGATGATTCTCGGGCTGACTGGCCTCATCGGTTATGGCCTGCGCGAGTTCCAGATCCAACGCGGCAAGTTCGCCACCTTCCTGATCATCCCGATCATCGCGCTGGAACTACAACCGCCGCAGCCGAAGCCGGTCGCCTTGCTTGAGGCGCCTGTCTATGACCTCATGGCCGGTGATCCTGACGATTACGCAGTGCTGGAGATGCCGATCGATTACCGCGACGGCTACGTCATGTGGTTGCAGACCAGACATGGCAAGAAGCTGCTTGCCGGCTATACCTCGCATATCCTGCCGCAGGCTCTGTCGGCCCTGCAGACCGACCTAATGCGTGCTTTGCATCCCTCTGAATCGGATACCGATGTGCTCGGCTTGCCCGAACATCTGGTGCTTAGCCTTGAGGAGCTTACGGAAGGTCAACTGGAAGAGTGGCGACGTGAACTGGTCATCGACAAGGATGTGCTCTTCGCCGTCTTCCACCGTCGCGCCGATTTTTTGGCCTCGACAGCCGGCCTGAAGCCACCGGAGACCTCGGTACAGAAGCTGAAATTCGCCTTCACGCCATACCGCTTCAATCCGGGTGTGCGGATGGCACCGCAGTTGCGCAAGATCGCCGCCAACAAGTTTTACGAGGACTTGGCTGAGAACTCTACCCAGGCGCGTGCCTTGATGGTGTTGATGTTTGGCGAGCCTGTACCGGAACTCGGCACCACCTCGGCGGAGGTCTGGGACTTGCGTCCGTGGGCTGAGCGGTATGCGGCGGAGAAATCGGCCGACTAGTCGCCCTACTTCAGGCGCATGAAGGGTGGCAAGACTAGAGCAGATTCCGCTTCGGTGCCGTCACCTGAGGACTCACCGACGTAACCTAGGCTCTCCATGTCTTGCACCGTATCGTGCGTGCGGTTGGCGGACTTCAGGTTGCGCGTGAGCACCATGTGACCGACCAACATCTCATGCAGGGTGCGGTAGGACCCGAGTTGTTGTTGTAGGCGCAGTTCGAAGCTGCGCGCGCGGCCCAGATCGGCCTCGGGGATCGGCGTGAACTCACTGCTCTGTTCGGTCGGATCTTCGGACAGACGCAAGAAAGCCTTGGATCCATCACCATAGGTGAAGAACTTCTCGTCGGCAGTGCGCAGCACATCGATGGTACGGATGTACTTGGCGAGGGGGAAGTCGAAGGGGTCAGCCAGATAGTCCTTCCATTCTGGCCAGCCGGTCAAGTAAGAAACCGGGTTTGCGTAGTGCGCCAATACCATGTCGCGTGGGGCGTTCTGTTGGTCCTGCATCACGCCAAACAGACTGACGCCTTCGAGCGACAGCAGCTTCGCAGAGGCACGCGGGATGCTGTCAGGATCCTGCGACTCAATCACGCTGAGGATGGTCGGGAAGAGGTCGACGGTCGAGGCCATCGCCTGGATGCGCTGCCCAGCTGGCAAGGCTTGTGGATAACGCATGATCAGCGGCACGTGAATCAAGGTGTCAGTCAGGGCCAGCTGATGGCCGACGCGCGTGCCAATTTCGGCAAACTCCTCACCATGGTCGGCGACGACCACGATCAAGGTGTCTTCCATTAACTCCATTTCGCGGATACCGTCGAACAAGCGGCCGAGCAGCACGTCCTGATAAAGGATCTCAGCGTCGTACAGCGACTTGTACATGGCCTCGCGCTCCGACGTGAGCTCCAAGGTGCCCAGGATGATGTTGTGTTCATCGAGCGGATGGGCCGGCAAAGTCGGCGGCAACGTGTCCTCGAGGGCGATGCCTTCAGGCATGAAGCGTTCCCAGTAGTCCGCCGGCGGCAGATAGGGATGATGCGCCTCGTTCAGATTCATAAACATAAAGAAGGGGCGATCTTCATCGCGCATACGACCATCCTCAAGCCAATGCAGCGCCGTATCGACCACGCGCGCACCACCCTTATCGGTATCGTTGGGATAGGTCGGATCGCCTTTGGGACCACGTCGGCCAAAACGCTTCAGGCGGCTAACGAACATGTTGTCGACCAGGCGCGGGATTGAGTAGTCGAAGTAGTTCTCGAAACCCTGGGTAAGGCCAACGTCGTAAGTCAACCAAGACTTCTCCGACACGCCGACGGTCTGGTAGCCGCGTTCGCTGAGTTCCTCGGAGAGGGTGTGGAAGTCGTAGGCGATCTTGTCCCCGATGGTGGCGCGCCCATCCGATAAGCGCGGATGTTCCCAACCGGTGCCATGGGTGGTGGCGTGCAGACCGGTAAACATCGAGGCGTGCGAAGGCAAGGTCCATGGCGCGGCCGAGAAGGCCTTTTCGAACAATATGCCTTCGGCGGCGATGGCGTCGAGATTGGGGCTGGTGGCACGGTGATAGCCGTAGGCGCCAAGGTGATCGGCACGCAAGGTGTCGAGCACGATGAATAACACGTTGGGTGCTTCAGCAGGGGTGTTCATCTGCTGTTCAACCGCCAGTTTCGCTGGCGAGATTGGACGCAGAAGGGCGCCAATGGCCAATACCGCCAAGCTGGCAAGGCCGACCACGGCAACCAGGCCGCTGCATGCACAGGACATCATCCAGCCCAGGCGCGTGCGGGCGAGGAAGTAGAGGGCAGCGTAAAGCGCGAGACAGCCGACCAATACGGCGCTGAAAATCATCAAAGCCGTCGGGCTGGTGGTTCGTGTGCTCGGTGACATCCAAGCGAATCGCGCCTCGATTACGTAGACCACCGCTAGTGCGCCAGCCAGGATCAGAATCCCGAGGTGCAGGTTGTAGTTGGCTTCACGTGCCTTCTTGGAGGACAGCCATGGCAACACTAGGGCACACAGTGCGCCAAGTACAGCGCCTAGGCCCAAGTAGCTTGGTAGCAGGCTTGCCCATAGGGTGGAATCGGTCTGGTAAGGGAAGTTACCAAAGACCATGCAGGCTTCGACGAAGCTGGCCCAACCGGCCAAACAACCACCCATGAGAGCACCCTGGAGGAGGTTCTTGGCTTTCATCATGACCATGATAAATAGGCAAAGGACCCGTCGCAATCACCCCAAAAGCGCATGCCTGGGTTGGAATATTCAAGTTCGGTGAGCTTCTGCCGCAGTTGGGAAAGGACTAGGGCTTTCATCAAGCCAGCGCCTTTCAAGTCGAACCCCGATAAGGTGAGGCGATTCGGTACGACCTTGACCTTCGCGGTCAAGGTCACGGCTCCAATCATGGGGGCGCGTCCCTGCAGGACTAGCTGTTTTTGATCGAGCTCCAGACTGTTGATTTCCACACCTTTAGGCATCAAGCTTGCTAAGGCTTGTCGGAAATCGGGAAGTTCGAGGTTAATCTGGACCTGCATGTGCATACTGTAGGTGTACCTCTCGCAGATGTCTTTGCCTGGAACCGTCCTAATCGCTGCCACCTTGCTGGCCACCTCGCTCCTGCCCAGTTCCGTGCAGGCGCAAGGCGGGCGTGCTGGACGACGGGTTGCCGAGCCCAGCCATCAAGTCCTGGTCGCCCACATGAGGGACCCCAAGCAGGATGGCGCGACTCGCGTGCGAGCCTTGTCGATGTTGGCCTACAAGGGCCGCTCGCTGGACCTCGAAGATGTGCGTTCGGTGCGCCATCTCGCGCGCAGTGTCTATCTGGCCGATTACGCCCGATGCCTAGGTTTGTGCGGCCCAGAAGCGCTGCCGGACCTGATGGCCTTACGCACCAAGCGCAACGAGGATGCTGCAGCCGAGGTGATGTACGCCAGGGTGAAGCTGGAGGCGGAAGGAGTCGGCTTGGCCTTGACCACCTTGCGCAATCGCAAGGCCAAGGACTTGGTGCGCGTGGCGGCCTTGCGTGCGCTGGCCGACCTGAACTCGCCCTTCGCCACCGTTGAGGCCTTGCGCCGCCTCGAGATGGAGAGTGGTGCCCTGCTGTTTGAGTGCCTGGCGGTCCTGCGTCGTAATCTCAGCGACGATCAGATCCCGTACCTGATTAACTTGATGGACGCTTCCACAGGGCGGCCCGCCAACGAAGCCGTCGCCATGCTGCAGAAGATCACCGGTTATCGCATCGCCAACGACTCACGTACATGGAAGTTCTTCTACCTAAAACACAAGGCCGACGGCACACCCTTCCGGCGCAAGGATGACGGCAGCACCGAGGAATCCAGCCTTTCCTATATGGGCGTGCCAATCTTCAGCGAGCGCATCGCCTTCGCCATCGATTCTTCCGGCTCAATGAATGAACGTATGCGCGACACCAGCGGCGATACACGATCCACACGGGCCAACAATGAGCTGATCCATTTATTGCCGCGCCTGCCCGACGAAGCACGCTTCAACGTGTTGTTCTTCGATGGCGAGGTCCACCCCTTCGCCGAAGGGCTGATCCCCATCGATGCCGACGTGCAGGCTGCCGTCGACGTGTTCTGTCAGGACAACCTGCCTGATGGCGGCACCAATATTTTCGCCGCCTTGGACTCCGCCTTCAGTCAGGAAGGAGTCGAAGAAATCGTTCTATTGACCGACGGGTCGCCTTCAATGGGTGAATTGGTAGACCCCATTGACATCCTGGCTCGCGTGCAACGCTACAACCGTTGGCGTGGCGTGCGCGTCAGCGCGGTGGCGCTGCGCGCGCCTGCCAAGTCCCATGCCTTTCTGAACCGCTTGGCTCGCGAGAACCAAGGCGTGTGTAAGGTGCTGCGCTGATCGGCTCGCTTAGCGCTTGCCGTCGCGTCGATTGGTCGGTTCAACGCTTGCCGTCGACGGCCTCGAAAGGTGGCAAGCTGATGCGCTCCTTCGCCTGGGTGGCATCGCTGACGTTGCCGCCCACATAACCTATCTCCTCGATCTCCTGTTGGGTCATGCCAGCCGTATCAACAGGATCTTTCGAACGCCCGGCGGATTTACCGGAGACGGTGCGCAACCATGCGAGGTGTCCGGTGAGCAGTTCGCGTGCAACCACATGCGAGGTGATTTGCTGATCGAATCGCTTCTCGAGGAAGTTGGCGCGCTTGCGGAAGTCATCCGGCACCACGTTCAACATGCTGGCCTGTTCGGTTGGATCAGTCTCAAAGTCAATGTAGGAGCGGTCGCCGTCGCTATACATGTAGAGCTTGTCGGTGGGCGTGCGGATGACGTCCATCGAACGCAGGTACTCTGCCAACACAAAGCGATAGGGGTCTTCGGGATCCCATTCGAGGAAGCTCGACAGATAAGCCGCAGGGTTGGAATAACGCGCCATGACCATGTCGCGCGCGGCAGGTCCGTCCTCCTGCATGGTGGCAAGTTGACTGACGCCTTCCAGGGCCATGACCTCGACGCTGGCCGGCATGGCGAAGCCGCGATGTTGTTCGAGGATGTCGAGTACGGTCGGGAAGATGTCGATGGTCGAGGACAAAGCTTCGATGCGCCGGCCGCTGGGGATCTGCGCCGGGTAGCGCATGATTAACGGCACATGCAACAAGTAGTCCGACAGCGAAAGCTGGTGCCCGACGCGCCCGTCGATTTCACCGAACTCCTCGCCGTGGTCGGAGGTAATGATGATCAGGGTGTCGTCCTTGACCCCCATCTGTTCCATACCATCGAACAGGCGTCCGAGCAGGCCATCCTGATAGAGGATCTCGGCGTCGTAGAGGGCTTCATATAGGGCCATCTGCTCGGGCGTGATGGTGGCCAGGCTCTGCAGGACCTCGCGGTGGAGGAGCACATCGGAACGCAGCGTAGGAGGCTTGGTCTTCTCGATGTCGATGCCTTCGGGCAGGAAGGTGGACCAGAACTCTTCCGGTGGTTCGTAGGGGTCATGCGCCTCGTTCAGGTTCATGAACATGAAGAAAGGCTTGTCGCTGTCGCGGTCGTTGGCAAGCCAACCTAAAGCAGTGCCCACCACGCGTGCACCACCCTTGTCGATTTGCTGCTTGGCGGGCATGCCGAACTTGTGGCGGTAACGATCCCAGAAACGTGAAACCAGGAAGGTTTGACGTAGATCCAGCTCGGAGAAGTCGAAGTAAGAGGCGAAGCCTTGCACCAAGCCGGTTTCGGCGGTCAGCCAAGCCTTTTCCGAAGCGCCGATGGTCTCGTAACCGAGACGATTGAACTCCTCGGCCATGGTGTGGAAGTCATAGCGCGCTTGGTTGGCCAGACTTGCTAGGCCATCGCTAAGGCGAGGGCGTTCCCAACCGGTGCCATGGTTGTTCGGCAGCAGGCCGCTGAAGATTGACGCGTGCGAAGGCAAGGTCCATGGTGCGGCCGAGAAATTGTTCTCGAACAGGGCACCCTCGCTGGCGAGTTGGTCTAGACGCGGACTGGTCTCGCGTTCGTAGCCATAAGCACTCAAGTGTGCGGCGGCAACGGTATCAAGGACAATCAACAATACATTCGGTGCATCGGCTGGTGGGGTGGCGGTGGATTCCGGCATTGAGCCCTTGGCCGAGGAGGTAGGGAGGGCGAAGGAGCCCCCAGCCAGAACCAAAAATCCGACCACGCTGAAGTTTACGGCGGTCTGACTGAACAGGGCGTTCATCTGGTTGGCGAGGAGCTTGCGGCCCACGAAGACCAGCGCGGCGAAGCAGACCATTCCGCCCAACAGGATTTGGCCGAACAACAACAAGGCGCCGGGCGAGGTGGTGCCGACTGCCGACGGCAGCCACGACATCCGTGCATTCAGGAGCATGGTCAGCGTGCCTCCAGCGACCAGGATGAGCACCCCGAGCATCATGCGGCGCTGCCGGCGCTCGGTGAGCTTGGGAAATAGCCTCGGTGTAATCAGGCCACAACCAAAACCAATGGCAGCACCGACAAACAGGTAGCTTGGCAGCAAGCTCGTCCAGACCAATGGATCGGTCTGGTAAGGATAGGCAGAATAGAGGAAGAAAGCCTCGATCAAGCTGGCCCAGCCGGCCAGACATGCACCTAAAACGCCACCGTGTAGGAGGTAGTAAACCTTCATGGCGTCCATTATAGATGTAGACCCAGGCTCGAAGTTATCATTCGATTATGAAGGCAGTTAGAGTTCACGAGCATGGTGGGTACGAGGTTCTGCAGATTGAGGATGTCCCGATTCCCGAACCTGGGCCGGGACAGGTTCGCATCAAGGTCGCATGGGCAGCCTTGAATCACCTGGATGTTTGGGTTCGGCGCGGGGTTCCGGGACATCGATTCCCATTGCCAATCACACCGGGGTGCGACTTCAGTGGTACCGTCGACAAGGCCGGTTTGGGTGCGGAAATTTGGCAGGCCGGCCAACGTGTAACAGTCGCCCCGGGCTACACATCTTCCGACAGTTGTGAATCCGCATCTGGGGACCACAACCTGGCGCGGGATTACGGCATCTATGGCGAGACCTGCGACGGCGGCAATGCTGAATTCGCCATCGTCAACGCCGAGAACCTGATCGCGGTTCCCGATGACTATTCGCTCGATTTAGCGGCAGCCTTCCCCTTGACCTATCTAACCGCTTGGCACATGTTGGTCGAGCGTTGCCGGGTGCAGCCAGGGGATAAGGTGCTCATCCATGCGGCGGGGAGTGGAGTCTCGGTGGCGGCGACCCAGATCGCCAAGTTGTTCGGCGCCAACGTCATGGTGACTGCCGGCAGCGCCGAGAAATGTGCCCTCGGTCTGAAGAATGGTGCCGACTTGGCCGTGAATTATCGCGAGGATGACTGGACTGCAGCCGCCAAATCGTGGACCCACAAGCGCGGCCTGGACATCATCGTCGATCATGTGGGGGTCGATACCCTGCCCAAAGGGGTGTGGGCGCTGGCCAAAGGCGGCCGAATCGTCACCTGTGGAGTCACTTCTGGGGCGGAAATGCAGCTAAATTTTGCACCAATTTTTTTCAAGAGCCTCAGCATCCTCGGAAGCACGATGGGTGGGCTCGGTGAACAGAAGAAAGTCGCAGAGCTTGTTTTCTCTGGGAAACTCACTCCAATCATCGCAGAAAGGCACCCAATGGAGCAGATTTCTGAGGCCCATAAGGCTCTCGATGAGCGTCGCGGCTTCGGCAAGCAACTAATGCAAATAAAACATATATAATTCGAATTATCCTTTGCTATGATTCGCGACAAATCACTCCAGATGTCCGTCGTCTACGTCGTCCTACCGCTGGCCTTGTTGATCGCTGCCGTCGCCGTCGGTGCCTTCGCATGGGCAGCGAAGCGTGGTCAGTTCGATGACCTGGAGACTCCGGCGCACCGCATGTTGCACGACGACGATCCGGTCGAATCGTCCGACTCCAAGTCCGCCGGTCCACGAGAATCCAAGCAGCCATGAAAGTCGAATTCGATTTGGAGTTCGAGGATTGGGCGTTGTTCGTGATTCACGTCAGCCGCACCGACCCCGCCAGCATTCGCCTAGGACGCTTGTTCCGCTATGGCTTCGGCGGTGCCTACATGGCTTTCGGCATCTATGCCTTGACCGCAGCCATGTACTTCGCAGGGGTGGCGATGATTCTGCTGGCCTTCGCATGGTTGGTGCTCTACCCGCGCATCACCGTCGCGCGTGTGGTCAAGCAGTTGCGCAAAAAGCTCTCTGCTGGCGAGGCCGACCATCTGCTCGGCCACTACCTGATGGAGGCCGACGAGGAGGGATTGAAGGCTTCAGCCAACGGTGCCCATAGCCTGATCCCATGGAATCTCATCACCCAGACCTTCGAGGTGGAGGAGCGCGCCATGTTGCACTTGAGTCCGGTGAAGGCGGTGATCATCCCGCTACGTGCTGAGGGTGCGCGCGAATTCGTGGTTGCCTGCCAAGGATATATCGATTCCTAGTCGCCTGGCCGCCGTCCACTCTGTGCTGGTCTAAGCCGATGTTCCCCGCACCGGTATGGCTCTGAGGGTGGCATCACAAGTCATCGCCTGACAATGGACCAAGGCGGATTTCAAGGCCACAACTTTTTCCTCGAGTTTCTCAATCCGGTCCACCAGCTTGTGAAAGCGCGCATCCGTTTGCCCGCTGAGAGGGGCAGGGCCGCCGTGGGGATGTTTCTTTTTCATTACTTTCCCAACCTATCCTATGATTCCTAATCCCGGGCGTACCCAGCCATCCTTCATGAAAACCTCATGATCCCCATCGAAGAACTTGCCGTATTCACCTTCGCGTCGATCGCCCTCGCTTTTGCTCCGGGGCCGGACAACATCTTCGTGCTGATGCAGTCCGCGCTCTATGGTTCTTTCCGCGGCATCCTCGTGACCCTGGGTTTGTGCACCGGCTTGTTGGTTCACACCGCCGCAGTGGCTCTTGGGGTGGCGGCCTTGCTGCAGGCCTCGCCCACCGCCTTCAACACGCTCAAGTTCGTCGGCGCCGCCTACCTGCTCTACTTGGCCTATCGATCGTTCCGTGCCGGCGGTGCCGATTTCAACCGGCCGCAAGCCATTCCAAGCTCTTTCCAACTTTACCGACGTGGCGTGATCCTTAACGTTACCAACCCCAAGGTGGCGATCTTCTTCCTGGCCTTTCTGCCGCAGTTCGCCCAACCTGGCGACGGTTCGATGCTGGTGCAGATGTTATTCCTGGGCGCGGTCTTCATGCTGGCAACTCTTTGCGTATTCGGTGGAATCGCTCTGGCTGCGGGCAAAATTGGAACGTGGTTGCGATCCTCCCAAGCCGCCCAGGTCCGCATGAACCGCTTCGCAGGGGTAGTTTTCGTGCTGCTGGCGATTCGCCTGTTAACTAGCGCTGAATAAGGGATTCACGCCTCTTGCGTTGAGTTGGCGAGCCTCCCTGTCTGATGGGTATACTGCCATTGAGGTAAATCCATGACCAAATACTCCGCGTTCGCTCTCATTGCCCTTCTGCCTTGCATCCATCTGTTGCCCACGCAGGATCCGGTCAAAACCAAGGAGGTTGCACCGACCGTCGTCGAGGAAGAGACCGATATTCCCTTTCCAATCTGGATGGACATGTTCGTCGGCGAGAAGGCTGGCGACAAAGATAAGCAGGAGCGTCATTACATCTGCGGCACTGGAGTACGTGAAAAGTACTTCATCGGTGTCGATGTCTACGGATTCGCTTATTATGTCGAGAAGCAAAAGGCCGTGCCGGTGTTGAAGAAAGCACACAAGTCCGGCACCTCCTTCGAGAAGCTGCTGAAGGACAAGACCTTCCACAAGGCTGTCATGGCCGACTCCTACAACAAGTCGATGCGTTGGGTCATGGCTCGCGACGTCGATGGAGAGGATGTTGCCGAGGCCTTCGACGATTTTCTCGAGCCTGGTATCCGCGATATCGCTGGTACCGACAAGGAGCTGCGCGCCGGATTGAAGGCCATGGGCGAGATGCGCGCCTACTTCGCTTCTGGCGAGCTAGAGGAGGAAGACGAGTTAATCTTCTTGTGGGAGACTGGTGGCAACATGCACACCTACCTCAATGGCCGCAAGCTTGGCAAGATCACCAACCTCCACCTGTGCTATGCATTGTTTGATGTCTTCGTGGGTTTCGATCCGGTCGATGAAGATGGCCGCGAGAATATCTACAAGGGCATGGTGAAAATGGTCGATAAGGTTAAGTAGACACCCGTCTAGGAAAAGAAATGACTGATCGCGAAAGACGTCGTAGTGAGCGCAAGGGGCATCAAACGCCAACTGCCATGATGCTGGCCGCCGGATCGCTGGAAGGCGAGACGGTTAACGCTAGTTCCCACGGCTTGCTAATCCGCGCCACAGGCCGGATTTCGGTGGTCGTAAAAATCGACGGCAAGGAATACCGCGGCCGCCTCGTACGAGCCGAACCAATGGTGGATGGCGGCACCTATTACGCCCTCGACCTCGACGACCAGTTCCTGACCGACTGATCTCGCCCCCCCCCAAAGTGGGGAGCGGTGGCCTACAATATGGCCATGCCTAGCTTGCTGGCCGCCTTCATCGTTTTCGTCATTGCAGTCACCGCAATGGCAATCGGTGTGCTGGTGTCCGGGCGTAAGCTCGCCAAATCTTGCGGTGGCCTTGCTGACGCAGTCGAAGGCGATTTGCTCGGCGGCGACTGTGTGTGCGCGCGTAAGGACGCCGATATCTGCGCCTCCGATGACGGCAACGAGATGGTTCTGCTCGCTGAGCTGGGCAACCCCAAGCGTAAGGACTACTTCCGCAGCAGCCGCGAGAACGGTGGCGATGGTGGCACGGCTCGGCGCTTAGACAAGTTCGACGTTTGAGCCGTCCTAGTCAGCCGGATCCCTTTCCACTTGGCGCGAGCTTACTGCAGCAGTTCGGGGAACCCGTCGCTGTGTTTGGTGGTCAAGCGGTCGCCTTCGCGGATGATCATGTAGCACTCCACATGGTTCAAGTCGCGGATTAACTTCATGCCGTCTTCTGGGCCGAGCACCATACATGCTGTGGCCAGCGCATCGGCGAGCATGCAATTGGGCGCCAACACCGTGACGGACGCCAGGTCATGTTCGACCGGCAGGCCATAACGCGGATCAATGGTATGCGAGACTCGCTTGCCGTCGACGTAACGGAAGTTGCGATAGTCGCCGCTGGTGGCTACGGCTACGGTGCCTAGTTGCAGCACGGCCTGCAGGTCTTGGCCTATGTTCGATAAGTCACGCGGTGCATCGATGCCAATCTTCCAAGCGCCACCGCTCGGCGATTTTCCGGCGGTGCGCAGCTCGCCACCGACCTCCACCATGTAGTCGGTCCAGCCGAGTTCCTGCAGTGCTTCGCAGACTGCATCCACGCCATATCCCTTGGCGATGGCCGACAAGTCGATCTTCAAACCATCGACGGTCTTCTGCAAGGTGTGACGATCACCGACAGTCAGCTTGTCCCAGCCACAGATTGCCAAGGTGGCTTGCAGTTGTTCTTCAGTGGGGGTAGTGCCAATAGGTGTGGCTGGCCCGAAGCCCCACAGGTCCACGAGGGGCATCACCGTGGCGTCGAAGGCGCCATGCGAAAGTGCGGCGATGCGTTGCGCCTCGCGTACCACCGTGGCGGTCTCGGCGCTGACCTTGAAGGCGGTGCCGGCAGGAACCCTCGCGAAACGACGAATCTCCGATTCCGGCTTGTAGGTCGACATGCGCTGGTCGACGCGATCCAAAGCACCTTGGATCGCCGCCATAGTCTCGGCTGCATCCGTGCCATTTTTGCTGGAAACGATGGCGATGGTGGTGTTCCAAGTGACGCCCATGGTCTCGCCACTGAAGGCCAACTTAGGGCGCTGCTGTGCCGCGTCCGAGGCCAAACCATGGGAATTCTCACCATGCGAGGACGAGTGCGTACAGGCACCAACAAGCATGCCGACGCCAACCAACAACAGGTGCGAAAACGGATGGGCAAGTCGCGTCGACATAGGGGAATTCTAGCGGCCCCCTGGCAGCCAAGGCACACTTAAGACTCAAGCAGCCTTAACCGCCAAAGTCATCCAGGAAGATGTCTTCCGGCTCGACGCCTAGGTCACCAAGCATGTTGATCACTGCCGTGTTCATCATCGGCGGACCGCACAAGTAGTACTGGCATTCCTCAGGAGCCTCGTGGTTGTTCAAGTAGCTATCCAGTAACACCTGGTGGATGAAACCGGTCTTACCCTTCCAGTTATCTTCTGGCAACGGGTCGCTCAGCGCCAGGTGCCATTCGAAGTTCGGGAACTCCTTGGCGATCTCGTCAAACTCGTCGACGTAAAAGGCCTCACGTAACGAGCGTGCGCCATACCAGAAGCTGACTTTCTTGTCGGTCTTCAGCGTCTTGAACAGGTGCAGCAGGTGCGAGCGCATCGGCGCCATACCGGCACCTCCACCCACGAAGACCATCTCTCGATCGTTCTCCTTCAGGAAGAACTCACCGTAAGGGCCGGAGATGATGACCTTGTCGCCAGGCTTCTGGTTGAAGATGTAGCTGGAGCCCTTGCCGGTCGGCAGGCCTTCCGTACGTGGCGGCGGAGTCGCAATCCGCACGTTCAGCATGATGCGGTTGCCTTCAGCCGGGTACGAAGCCATCGAGTAGGCGCGTTCGACCGTCTCCGTGGTGGTGGAGTTGATGTCCCACAACCTGAAGTTGTCCCAGTCCTCGCGATACTCGTCTTCGATGTTGAGGTTTGTGTAGTCGATGCTGTGCGGCGGAACCTCGATCTGGATGTAACCACCGGACTTGTAATCGATGCTCTCGCCCTCGGGCAGCTGGACCACAAACTCCTTGATGAAGGTGGCGACGTTGCGGTTCGAGACCACGTCGCATTCCCACTTCTGCACGTTGAAGACCGACTCGTCGACCCGCATCTTCATGTCCTGCTTGATCTTGACCTGACAACTGAGACGCCAGTGTTCTTTGGCCATGCCGCGGGTGATGTGGGTCTCTTCGGTCGGCAGCAAGGTGCCGCCTCCCTCGTCGATTTGTACTAGGCATTGGCCGCAGGTGCCACCACCGCCGCAGGCGGAAGGGATGAAGATCTTCTGCGAAGACAGCGAGTTCAGCACGGTATCGCCGGCCGGGATCGACATGGCGTCGGCTTCCTTGCCGTTGATGACCAGACTGACGTTGCCGCTCGATACCAACTTCGACTTGGCCGCAAGCAGGATGAACACGAGGGCAATCACGACGACCGAGAAGCCGCCGACACCCAGGAAGATTGTTGTGAAATCCATTGTTCGCTACTCCGCTGCTTAGAGCTGGATACCCCCGAAGATCATGAAGCCCATGGCCATCAGGCCAGTGGTGATGAAGGTGATGCCCAGCCCCCTAAGCCCGGGGGGCACGTTGCTGTACTTCAACTTCTCGCGGATGGCGGCCAGGCCGACCATGGCGAGAGCGAAGCCGGTGCCCGCTCCGATGCCGAAGACGGTGGTCTCGGCGAGGTCGTACTCGCGCTGGACCATGAACAGTGAACCGCCGAGGATGGCGCAGTTCACCGCGATCAGAGGCAGGAACACGCCGAGCGATCCGTAGAGCGCCGGCGAGAACTTGTCGATGGCCATCTCCACGATCTGCACCATCGCCGCGATGGTGGCGATGAAGGCGATGAAGGTGAGGAACTCGAGGTTGATCGTTGCCGCCTTCTCCGCACCGAGGAGCCACGAGAGGGCGCCCTCCTGGAGCAGGTAGGTGTAGATCAGGTTATTCAGCGGCGCCGTGATGGCGAGCACGAAGATGACCGCCGCGCCGAGGCCGACCGCCGTCTCGACCTTCTTCGACACGGCCAGAAAGGAGCACATGCCGAGGAAGAAGGCGAGTGCCATGTTCTCGATGAACGTGGCCTTCAGGAACAGGTTGACCAGTTCCATTAGTTCTCGTCCTCCTGCAGCTGCGCCGAGTAGCTGCGTTGCGCCCAGATGAGCAGGCCGATGATGAAGAAGGCACCCGGGGAGAGCACCATCAGGCCGTTGGGGTTGTACCAGCCGCCGTTGTTGACAGTGGGCATGACCACATGGCCGAGAAGCTTGCCGGAACCGAGCAGCTCACGGAAGAAGCCGACGATTATCAGGATTACCGAATAGCCGAGCGAGTTGCCGAGGCCGTCCAGTGCCGCCTTCATCGGCGGGTTGGCCATGGCAAAGGCCTCGGCGCGCCCCATCACGATGCAGTTGGTGATGATCAGACCGACGAACACCGACAGCTGCTTGGAGACGTCGAAGAGGAACGCCTTCATAATCTGGTCGGCGAGGATTACCAGCGAGGCGATGATCGCCAGTTGGGTGATCACGCGGATGCTGCCCGGGATCTTGTTTCGCAGTAGCGAGACGGTGACGTTGGAGCCGACTAGCACGAAGGTGAGGGCGGCGCTCATCACGAGGGCAGGTTCCAGCTGGGTGGTCACCGCGAGCGCCGAGCAGATGCCTAGCACCTGCAGGGTGATCGGGTTAGCCAGGTGGACAGGGCCGAAGAGGATTTCCTTGGTTTCCTTTTTCATCACTGGACCTCCTTTTTGAGGAACTTGCCAAAGGCCTCGTCGTCGAACCAGGCCTGCACCGTGGCTCCCACGGCGACACTCGTGATCGTGGCACCGGAGATGCCGTCGACCTGGTAGGTGTCGTCGTCGACCTTGCCGAACTTGGTTACGTCGAGGATGACCTTGCCGGAGTCGTCGAACACCTTCTTCCCGGGCCATTGGGCAACCCAGGTCGGGTTGACGATCTCGCCACCGAGGCCTGCGGTCTCGCCATGCTCATAAAAGGCGATGCCCTTCACGGTCTTGAGGTCCGTCTCGAGCGCGATGTAGCCGTACATGGTCGACCAAAGGCCGTTGCCCCAGATCAGGAACACGAAACAGGCGTTCTCCGGGTCCGTGACCTCAAGGATCATCAATTCCTTGGGGATTCTGCTTACGCGCGCGCGCTCTGCCGCCTCCGAGGTGGCGTCCGTGGAGGTCGCCGCCGCCTTCGAGGACTTGATGATGGCCTTGGAGTCGAACGGCATGTCGCCGAGCAGCTCACCGGACTCGGGCGAGAAGCCCATGACCTTGATGGTCTTGAACATCTCGGCGGCCTCCTCGGCGGAGGGTTTGGCGTCTGCCTCGATCATGCCGGAGACGCGCAAAATCTGCGTCTGCATGTCGAGCAGCGCATTGGCTGCCTGGCGGTCCTTGAGGGCGACCGCGGTGGTGGACACTGCGAGGCTGCAGACCAGACAGAGGGCCAGCGAGAAGCCCACGATGTAACGGTTACTGAAGTCCAAGACGCTTCTCCCTGCGCTTGACGTTGGCCTTGACCACGTAGTAGTCGATGGTGGGCGCGAACACGTTCATGAAGATGATGGCGAGCATCATGCCCTCGGGGTACGCCGGGTTGAGCACCCGTACGATTACCGTGAGCATGCCGATGAGCGCGCCGTAGATCCATTTGCCGGTGTCGGTTTGTGAAGCTGAGACCGGGTCGGTGGCCATGAAGACCATGCCGAATGCGAAGCCGCCGACGACCAGGTGCCAGGTCCAGTCGATGGCCATGTAATGCTCGGGGCTGGGGGCCAGGGCATTGAGCAGGTAGCTGGTGCCGATCATGCCGAGCAGGCAGCTGAGCATGATGCGCCAGCTGCCGATGCCGCTCGCGATCAGGATCACCGCACCGATCAGGCACGCCAAGGTGCTGGTCTCGGCGAAGGAACCCGGCATTAGGCCGAGGAAGGCATCCATCCAGTTCATGTTGGCAGTCGCAGTGGCACCGTCGGTGTAGAACGCCGCCAGCGCGGTGGCGCCGGTATGGCCGTCGACGGCCAGGGCCGGGTCGTCCGGCAGCTTGGTCCAGACCTCACCGGAGATCTGCGCCGGGTAGGCGATGAACAGGAACAGGCGGCCGGTCAGGGCCGGGTTCAGGATGTTCATGCCGGTTCCGCCGAACACCTCCTTACCAATCAGGGTGCCGAAGATGATGCCGATGGCGACCTGCCACAGCGGGATGTCCGCGGGCACGATCAGCGGGAACAGCATCGAGGTCACGAGGAAGCCCTCATTGATCTCGTGCTTGCGGACGATCGAGAAGATTGCCTCGACCAGGCCACCCGCGGCCACCGTGACGATGTACAGCGGCAAGAAGGCGAGCAGGCCAATCCAGCTGGCGGACTTGATCACACTAAACGTGATCGCATCGTTGACGGCGAGACCGTAGCTCGAATCGGCGAGCATGGCCTGGTAGCCGTTGTTGAAGATGGACCACAGGATGCACGGCATCAGCGCGATGACCACCATGGTCATCATGCGCTTGAGGTCGAGCACGTCGCGGACATGGGGGCCGCTGTGGGTGCGATGGCCCGGCGTGTACAGGAAGCTGTCGCCAGCCTCGTAGAGCGGGTACCACTTCTCGAGCTTGCCGCCCTTCTCGAAGAGGGGGGCGACGGCGTCGAGTTTCTTGCGTAGGAACTTCATGAGCCTAGGGTCTTAGCCCTCCTTCTCGATGCGGGTCAGCATGGCACGCAGCATGTCGGTGATGTCGATCTTCGAGGCGCAGACGTATTGGCAAAGGGCGATATCCTCCTCCGCCAATTCGAGCACGCCGAGCTTCTCGGCGCCTTCCAGGTCATCCGAAGCGAGCGCCTTGATCATCTGGGTGGCGAGGATGTCCATCGGCATGACCTTCTCGTAGTTGCCGATGGGGACGATGGCGCGTTCGCCACCGTTCATGTCAGTGTCGACGCGGAACTTCTTCTTGAGGAACTTGGCTAGGTAGGCGTTGCTCAATGACCAGCGGCTGCCGATCGGCTTGGTCCAGCCGACGAACTCGCGTTCTGGGGCATCGTCGACCAGGGTGAGCTGATGGGCAAAGCGGCCGAGGTAACCCTTTTGGCATTGTGGGTTGGCGATTGAGCCAGCCAGGATCGAACCGGAAACGAAGCGCACCGTGCCGTCCTTGGCGAAGGACTTGAAGCAGGCGGTGGAAGCGCCGCGGCGGGTCTTGACGATGCCGGTTTTCAAGGCAGCCGGGCCGACGACGGCAATCCGTCGTTCCGTGGCGAGCTTGCCCTCAGCCACGAACTCGCCGATGTCGGCGACACTCTGGTAATCGATGTGCCAAACCAAACGTTCGGAGCCGACTGGGTCCAGGGAGTTGATATGCACACCGGCATTACCGGTTGGGTGCTTGCCTTGGAAAGCCTGGTGTGTGACGCCATCGGCGAGCAAGCCGCTCCAGTCCTCGCCGTCGGCGGTGCACAAGTAAGTCGCGCCTCCAGACAGGATAGTCAGCGCCTTCAGGCCTGTTTGGAACGCGGCTTCGCGCCCTTCGAGCATCGCCAACGGCGACGGCGCCAGCGGCGACGTGTCCATGGCGGTCACAAAGATGCTGCGTGGTGTATCCCCCGATTGCGCCACCTTGTCGAAGGGGCGTTGACGCAAGCAAGGCCATAGGCCGGACTTGGCCAGGGCGGTCACGAGGGACTCGCGGTCTGCTTTGGTGAGGTCGGCGGTGTTGAAAGCGACCTGTTCCTCGTTCTGGGCGACCTCGATGACCACCGACAGCACAGCCCGACGCTCACCGCGGTTGACTGCTTGCACAGTGCCTGCAGCTGGAGAGGTGAAGAGGACGTCGGGATCACGTCGGTCGCAGAAAAGAGGAGTGCCAATCTGCACTTCCTGCCCCGCTTC
>JASMKM010000071.1 GCA_030749235.1 Planctomycetota bacterium
TTCCCACATGTGGCCGCGCGCCTCACTTGGTGGGACCAGCCGCCGGAGCAGGTCACGGCCGGCATGAAGGCTTTCGAGAGTGGCGGGGTGACCGGCATGGGCCCAGGTAACGGCCTACTGAAGTATGGCAAGGTTGCCGAGAGCGATACCGACTTCGTGCTCGCGATGGTCGCAGAGGAATGGGGCCTCTTGGGCACAGTCGGCATCTGGAGCCTGTTTGTCGTCTTTACCTTCCTCGGCTTCCGTGCCGCCCGCAACGCCGCTTCGCGTTATGGCGTAATCCTAATGGGTTCGGCCACCGTCATGATCTCCTTTCAGGCCGCCTACAACATTGCGATGGTCGTCGGACTGTTGCCCGTCAAGGGACTGCCGCTGCCTTTCGTCAGCCGTGGCGGCTCCTCGATTCTTGCCCTTTCCTTGCTGCTCGGCGTCGCCTTGAAGGCCTGCGCAACCGCACGTAGTCGTCGTCCAGCCGTAACCACCTTGTTCGCATGAACAGAATCCAACGCACTGCACTCCTCGCCTTCTTTTTGTTGATCCTAATGGCCTTCGTCGGCTTGTGGTTCGGTGGCAAGAAGTCGCAACCGAAGGATTCCGAGCCCGATGTCGTGACCCTCGACGTTAGTCAAACCGAAACCGTCATGCTTCTGCCTCCGGAAAGCCGCAAGAAATTTATTTCGGCGGGGCGCTTCCGTGCCGAGCCGGTGGACGATCCCTACAACCCTAGTGGCCGACGCACCTCTGGTAGCAAGGTCCTGGAACCGGTCAAGGATGCAGGTGCTGGCGGTGGAACAGGTAGTGCTTCCACCAGCAGTGGCAGTGGTGAGGCGGCTTTGCGGGGTTTGCGGTCTGTACGTCTGCGCCAGAGCGAAACCTTGAGCCAGGTCGCCTTGCGAGAGTTGGGCGACAAGGACCGTTGGCGCGAGTTGCTGGTGTTGAACCAGCTGGAGGATGAACGCTCGGTGCGCGTGGGGCAGCTAATCTACCTGCCGGATCCAGGCACCTTCGTGTCCTTACATCAAAAACAAGCGCGAGAATTCAGCAAGAACAAGTCTCAGGGGCAACGTACCCACACCGTGCAGCGAGGTGATGTGCTCGGCACCATCTCGCAGAAGTACTATGGCACCGTGCGCGAGACCGACCGCATCCTGATGGCCAACAACCTGAAGAACGCCAACCAGATCTACGCAGGTCAGGTGCTGGTGATTCCACCGCGCGATTGATGCGGTTCCTTTTCGTCGGCGGTGGTACCGGTGGGCACCTGACCCCGGCGATTGGTCTGGCCGAAGGGCTGGAGCAGCAGGGCCACCAGACCATGTTTCTGCTCAGTGGACGGAAGGTCGAGCAGGCCTATTTCGCTGACGGTCGAGCCTGTGCCTCGCTGGGTTTCGACACATCCAAGTTGCCGCGCCCGCTGGCCTTGCTCGGTGCCATGCGACAAGCGCGCCGCTTCGCACGAGACTACGACCCCGACGCCGTCATCGCCCTCGGAGGTGCCGCTAGCGCTGCCGCCCTCGGCATCGGCCGCCGCCGACGTTGCCCCTTGGTGCTGTTGGAAGGAAATTACGTGATCGGGCGCAGCGTCAAGCTGATGGAGGCCTTTGCGGCCACCACTTTGACGATGTTTCAGGACACCGCCGAGAAATGTCGCCGTGGTCAAGCCATGGGGCCGGTCAGTCGTAGCCTGTTAGATCCGGTCGCGGCCGCGGAGGCGCGCAACGCCTTGGAGTTGGATCCCGACAAGCCCACCTTGTTGGTGATGGGCGGCAGTCAGGGCGCGCGCGATGTCAACTTGGTCGCCCGCGAGCTGTTGCCCGACTTGAAGCGCTTGGGATGGCAACTGTTGGCGTTGGTCGGCAGCGGCAAGACCGCTGAGTTGGAGACTGCCTTGCAGGAGACACAAGTGCAAGGTCGGATCCTCGAGCATTGCACCCGAATGGGCCTGGCCTACAGCGCCGCCGATTTCGCGCTGACCCGCGGTGGCGCCTCGTCGATGGGGGAGGTGTGGATGCATCGCTTGCCGTCGGCGGTAATCCCGTACCCCTACCACAAGGATCGGCAGCAGGAATGGAATGCCAAGGCCTTGGAGCCTGGAGTCCTGTGCATCAACCGCATCGATGAGGAAGCCTTGCAGGCGATCCGTGCCTGCCTGGAGGACCAAAGACAACGGCAACGCATGGCCACTTCCCTGCAACAAAGTGCTCCAGCTGACGGCCGTACAGAAGGGGCACGTCTCCTAGCAGAAATCGCCGCACGAAAAGCGTAGAGTAGGACATGGCCGAAGTCATCGAAAGCGTCATCAAGGGGCAATCCAAGCCTCCGCGCGGGATCGATTGTCTAGCTGGCAGCGCTGGCCGCAGCCTGTTGTTGGTTGGTGCCGGCGGTTGCGGCATGCGTGGCTTGGCTGCCTTTTTTCTCGACGCCGGGTGGCAGGTCTATGGTCAAGATGCGCATGGCTTCCAGACTGATGATCCCTTGCTTGCCGCTGGCATGAAGGTCTGGCCCGCGGGCAGCGATCCGCATCCGCAAGTTTCCTGGGTCGTGCGTTCCGCCGCAGTGCCTGCCCAAGAAGAGCATGTGGTCGCCGCGCAAGCTGCTGGAGCCAAGAGTGCCCTTTACGCCGAGATGCTTGGTGAGTTGAGTCTCCTACGCCCGGTGCTTGCGGTTGCTGGGTCGCACGGTAAGACCACCTGCACTGCTTGGATTGCCTATGGCCTGCGTGAAGCCGGTGTGCAAGCTGGTTACTTGGTCGGCGCCCAGGTACCGCAACTCGGCGCTTCGGCCGATTGGGGAGATCCCGAGCTACCGTTGGTGGTCGAGTCCTGCGAGTATGCGCGTAGCTTTCATCATCTGCGGCCCGCCGATGTAGCCTTAATCAACGTCGACGCCGAACACCCAGATACCTACCCAGGCGGCCTGCCCGAGGTGGTTGAGGCCTTCGAGATCTTCCTCCAAGGCATGTCCGCTACAGGCACAGTCTTCGCAGGTCCGGAGACACCAGACTTGCGCCATGCTTGCGATGGCCAGTGGCAGGACTGCGCGCCACTGCCAGCCGACTTGCCGCTCGGATTGACCGGCCGACACAACCGACGCAACGCCGCCATGGTCGCTGCCGTCCTAAAGTCCTTCGGCCTAGATCAGCCCGCCATCGACCATGCCCTAGCCACTTTCAGTGGCGCCGCACGTCGCTTGGAAGAAGTCGGCCAGGCTAGCAACGGTGCCTTGGTGGTCAGTGATTATGCGCATCATCCGGTCGAGGTGGCGGCCACCTTGCAGGCTGCTCGCGAGCGCTGGCCTGGTCGACGCCTGATGGTGGTGTTCCAGCCGCACCAGGCGCAGCGTTTCCATGCCTATCGTGAAATGTTCGCGCCGTCCTTGGACCTCGCAGACGCCCTGCTGCTACTCGAGATCTATCGCGCCCGCGACCCTGAGGAGCTGCAGGCCAGTGTCGCCGAGTTGGTGCCGGAACTGCAGCAGCGGCTGCCGCATCAAGAACGTGCGCTGAGTACCGTGCAAAATCATCAGGAAGGGCGCAGAATACTGGCTTCCTGGTGGCGCCCCGACGATGTCGTCATGTGCTTGGGCGCCGGAGACGTCGATGCCTTCGCCCGCAGCCTACTCTGATTTCGGCCCCATGCGGCTCCACGAGCCGCTTTCCAACTGGACCACCATGCGCATCGGTGGTCCAGCGGAGATGTTCTTCGAGCCGCATAAGCCCGAGTTCCTGGCCGACTTGCTTACTGCTCTCGAGAAGGATGGTGTGCCCTGGACCTTGCTTGGTGGTGGGGCCAACACCGTCGCTCCCGATGGTGGCATACCAGGTGCGGTAATCCACACCGGCAACATGCGGCGTCTGTTCCGCGACGGCAATGGCCTACGGGTTTGGCCAGGCGTGACCTTGCCGAGTCTGGTGCGCAGTGCCCAAGGCCTAGGCCTATCCGGCGTCGAGGAGCTGGTCGGCGTGCCTGGCCATGTCGGTGGTGCTTTGGCGATGAACGCCGGCAGTGCCGAATGGGGCATTTGGGATCAGGTCGAGGAGGTGGTGCTGTGGAGCCCGGGCGCGGTCAATGAGGAGGATGGCCTGAAGTTCCGGACCTGGAGCCCTAAAGAGATCCAACCGGCCTATCGGCAGGGCAATCTGGGCGGCCGTGTGGTCTTGGAAGCCTTGTTGAATCTGGAGGAAAGCTCGCCATTGGTGGTCAAGGCCACCCAGGATGATTTCCTCAAGCGCAAGAACCGTTCGCAGCCGGTCAGACTGACGTCGGCGGGTTGCGCCTTCAAGAATCCAAGCGGGGAATCGGCTGGTCGCCTGATCGATCAAGCGGGCTTGAAGGGGCATCAGGTTGGTGGGGTGAAGGTGTCCGACATCCACGCCAACTTCCTGGTCAATGAAGGTGGTGCCACCGCTGCTGACGTTCGCCAGATGCTCGCGGAGATCGAGCAGGCGGTCCAGGGGCGCTTCGGCATCTCTCTAGAGCGTGAGCTGGCAGTGATTCCAGAGCCGCTATAGCGACGTGATTCGCTGAAGCGAAAGCCGTCGAAATAGACTTCCTGACCTTTGCTGAGATGCGTCTCAATACGCAGCATCGCAAGGAATATCACGACGGAAGCATGAATCAACAAACCGGGCTTGTAAAATGCCTCCCTCGCACGGCCCAGGTATGGCCGTACCGAGCATCATGAGTCTTCCCTTCGAACCACAAAACGGTCCCGCCTCTCTACACGCGCTTCGCCATTCCGTGAGTCACATCATGGCCGACGCGGTGCTGCGGATTTTCCCGGATGCCAAGGTCGCCATCGGCCCACCGATTGATCATGGTTTCTATTACGACTTCGAGCTGCCACGGCCCCTCACGGAGGAGGACCTGCCGGCAATCGAGGCCGAGATGGCGAAGATCCTCAAGGAGGGTGGCGAGTTCGTCTGCTCGACCATGAGTCGCGAGGACGCGGTCGCCCATCTGAGTGCTGCCGGTCAGGAGTACAAGGTCGAGTTGCTCGACGACATCCCGGAAGGCGAGGACATCACCTTCTACGATCACGGAACTTGGTCGGACCTCTGCGAAGGCCCGCATGTGGAGAGCGTCAAGCAGGTCCGCACCGACGGCTACAAGCTGTTGTCGGTCGCCGGTGCCTATTGGCGTGGCGACTCCGAGAAGGCCATGCTGCAGCGCATCTATGGCACAGCTTGGTGGTCGAAGAAGGATCTCAAGAAGTACTTGGCTTACCTCGAGGAAATCGCCCAGCGCGATCACCGCAAGCTCGGTCGCGAGCTGGATCTGTTCAGCTTGAACTCCGATTTCGGCGCAGGCTTAGTGTTCTGGCATCCGAAGCTTGGCCACGTGCGTCGTAAGCTTGAAGAATGGTGGTGGCAGCTGCATGAGGCTCGCGATTACTGGCCAGTGTTCACTCCACATGTCGCCGGTGAGCCGGTGTTCCGCCAGTCAGGGCACCTGCAGAACTACTCCGACATGATCTGGGCACCAATGGACGTTGACGGCCGGCCGCACCGGGTCAAGCCGATGAACTGCCCGGGCCATGTGACCATTTTCAACTCGGTACGCCATAGTTATCGCGACCTGCCTCGGCGTTTTGCCGAGTTGGGTACCGTCTATCGCTATGAGCCTTCGGGCACCTTGCATGGCATGTTGCGCGTGCGCGGTTTCACCCAGGATGATGCGCACATTTTCTGCACCCAGGCGCAGTTGGCTGACGAGATTGTCGACGTGCTAAAGCTGGTGGATACCATCCTGACCACCTTCGGCTACGAGTACACCGCTTATCTGGCCACACGCCCGGAGAAGTATCTCGGTACCGACGAAGTCTGGGAGCATGCGATGGCTGCATTGGTCGAAGCTGCGGGTCGCCAGGACTTGCCACTTGAGGATGATCCCGGTGGTGGTGTGTTCTACGGCCCAAAAATTGACTTCAAGATTAAGGATGCGCTCGGACGTGAATGGCAAGGTCCGACTGTGCAGGTGGACTTCAACTTGCCCGACCGTTTCGACATGCAGTTCAATGATGCCGACAATGAGTTGAAGCGTCCGGTCATGGTGCACCGTGCCATCTTTGGTTCGATGGAACGTTTTGTTGGCGGCTTGATCGAGCATTTCGCCGCGTGGTTCCCGGTTTGGATCTGCCCGACCCCGGTATCGGTATTGCCGATTACCGAGGATCAGTTGCCCGCCGCCCACGAACTGTTGGACCGCATCCGTGCCGCGGGTTTTCGCGCCGAGCTGAAGTCCGACGGCCCGCTGCGCAAGCGGGTACGCGAGTCCGAGCTCGATAAGATTCCTTACATGGCTGTTATCGGCGGTCGTGAGGCCGAGAATGGCGAGGTCAACGTACGCGTGCACGGTGTGAAGGAACAGAAGACCTTGCCGGTCGAGGATTTCCTGAACGCCCTAATCGCCAAACGCGCATCCAAGAGCTTGGAATACGCGCTGGACTAAATCTTCAGCTTAAGGCGGCAAGCATCGCTACTTCAGGCGCGGGACTTCCCAGCCGGAACGGTAAGGCTTGTGCACCATCTTGGTTGCTTTGGCATTGCCGTCAAAACGCATCTCCTTGGGATTCCAGCGCAGTTCTTCGTTGGGGAACTCCAGCGCGATGTTGCCAAGCAAGGCGACCTCGGTGAGGTGCGCGGAGTAGCCAAATGCTGCCGTGCAATGGTCGCGGCCGAAGCAGGCATCAACCCACTGGTGGTAGTGGTCGCGTGCCTTCACGGTGACGCGCTCAAACTCCACCTCGCCTTCGCCCTTTTTGAAGAAGCGGCAAGGTTCATAGGGGCTCACCAGCAAGGCGCCTTTGGGGCCGACAAACAGCGAACCGTTGGAGTAGAGGTTCTCGATCTGGTACTCCTTGACTAATTCGGCTGGATTCTTGCCGCCGTCATGCCAAGTGACGTTGACGCCATCCTTGTGAGTCTTCGGCGTGGCCGGGAAGCGATAGCTGACCCGCGACCACAGCGGGAAGCAATCGGCGGTTGGTTTCGGTCCAACCGACTTCACCGTCAATGGGTCCTTCAAACCCAGGAACCACGGGGCCGGATCCATCAGGTGACAAGCCATATCGCCTTGGGCACCGGTGCCAAAATCCTTGCGGCCACGCCATGCAAAGGGGTGATAGATTCGGCCAGCCTTGTAGGGCCGTTCCGGCGCCACGCCTAACCATAGGTCCCAGGATAGGTGCTCCGGAATCGAGTCACTGCCTTCGGGGCGTTCCTCACCCTGCGGCCACCAACCGGCAGGCCGGTCAGACCAGACATGGACATCGGACACCGGGCCGGTGATGCCACTATTGAAGGTCTCGATGGTGCTCAGGTAGTTGCCGCCGGAATGGTTCTGGATACCCATTTGGGTCATCACTCGTGAGTTGGCCGCCGCAGTGCCGATTAAGCGAGCCTCTTTGACCGTATGGGTGAGTGGCTTCTGGCAATAGACATGCTTGCCCAAGGACATCGCCGTCATCGTGACCGGAGCGTGCATGTGGTCCGGCGTAGAGACGCATACGCTGTCAATCTCGGTGGCCATTTCCTGGAACATCTCGCGCCAATCGGCGTAGATCTTAGCGTTGGGGTGGAGCTTTGCGGCTGCAGCTAGATGGTTTGCATCGACGTCGCAAAGAGCGACGACCTCCAGGTCCGGATGGGATGAGATGGAGCCTAGATCCGCCCTACCCATGCCGCCGACGCCCACATGGGCATGGCGGAGCTTCCCTCCATTGAAAAGATGCCGAGCTGTGGCTGTGCGGGAGGCGGCAATCAGGGCGGCGGAAGTCGCTGTGAAACGGAGGAAACCGCGTCTGGTGAAGTCGAGAGTCATGATCAAGGAAGGGAAAGCGGGGGGAGGTTCCTTCCCGCTTCAGCGACGGTATCCTCTCTGGTTCACCCTTGCTGCCCTCCATGCCGTTTTCTCAACAAACCGTCCTTGTCACTGGTGCCTCCTCTGGCATCGGCAAGGCCTGCGCTGAGGCCTTCGCTGCCGCTGGTGCGCGCCTGTTGATCTGCGCCCGTCGCGCAGACCGCATCGAGGAGCTGGCTATGCGCCTGCAGACCAAGTTCAAAGTCCAGGTGCTGGCCTTTGCACTGGATGTGCGCGATCGCGCCGCCACCGAGGTCGCCTTAAGGAACTTGCCAGCGGAATGGCAAGCCATTGACATCCTGGTCAACAACGCCGGCTTGTCGCGCGGCCTCGAGCCGCTGCAGCAAGGCAGTCACCAGGATTGGGATGAGATGCTCGACACCAACGTCAAGGGCCTATTGAATATCAGCCGCACCTTGCTTCCGGCCATGATCGAGCGCGGCAGCGGCCAGGTGATCAACATTGGTTCGATCGCCGGCCATGAGGTCTACCCAGGTGGGGCGGTCTATTGCGCCAGCAAGCATGCCGTCGATGCCATCACCCGCGGCCTACGCATCGACCTAAATGGCACTGGCGTGCGCGTCAGCACTGTCGACCCGGGCCTGGTCGAAACCGAGTTCAGCAAGGTTCGTTTCCATGGGGACGATGACCGTGCATCCCAAACCTATGTCGGCATGACCCCTCTGACGGGCGCCGATGTCGCTGCGACCGTGGTGTGGGTGGCTTCCCGCCCGCCCCATGTCAACGCTGCCGAGATTCTGCTTCTGCCTACTGATCAGGCCAGTTGCACCTTAGTCCATCGAGACAATCAAGAGAAATGACCAAACCTCTACCTACCTTGGAGTGGCTGCATGTGTGCGACCACGCCTTCCGCGACGAGACCGGCAAGCTTTGCATGATCGGTCTGTTCGACTCTCTGGCCTCGCAGGAGTTGCCTGGCCGCCTGCCCGTGTTGTGTGTGGCCCTCGGCTTGGCCGACGGTCTTGGCGACTACGAGGTCGGCCTGCAAATCGAGGCCCCGGATGGCAGTGCGCAGAGCATGAAACTACCTCCCGTGAGCCTGGCCGATCGCCAAGCCAAGGCACGCGCAGTAATTCGCCTAGCCGGCATGCCCTTCGAACAGTTTGGAACTTACACCTTCCGTCTGGTCCTCGATGGCGCGCCAATTGAATGGCCGGTGCACCGCCTCGATCACGTGCAGGCGCAACAGCAAGGTAGCCCGCCTCCAGGCGATCCGGGTGCAATTCCTCCGCCGCCAGACTTCATGCAGAACTAGGTAGCGGATGCGCCAAGAAGCCACCCAAGAAGCCGTTCCAAAAGTCGCCGCAGATGCAGCCCCACAAGCTGCTCCAGATGCGGTGCTGGAAGTGATTCCCGAGGCCGTCGCCGACGTCGCGCAACTGCCATTGTTGACCGATCCCATGCAGGTCCTCGCGGTCCTGCTCGGGTTCTTGGGTGTATTGTTCTGGATGAACAGCCATGAGCGCTATGGACGCATCTTCAAGGTCCTGCCGCTACTGGTGTTCGCCTATTTTGTGCCAACGGTCTTTTCGAACCTAGGCTTGATTCCACTGCAGAGTGAGCTCTACACCTTCGTCAAGAAGTACCTATTGCCGGCCAGTCTGTTATTGCTAACCATGTCGGTCGACGTGCCCGCGATCATGAAGCTCGGGCGCAACGCGGTGGTGCTATTCCTCGGTGCCACCGCCACCATCGTCATCGGCGGCCCCTTGGCGCTACTGGTGTGTAAGGGACTGATCCCCGAGGACATGATGGACGAGGCCTGGCGTGGCTTGTCGGCGCTATCCGGTTCATGGATTGGCGGTACAGCCAACATGGTGGTGCTGCAGGAACATGCCGGCGCCAGCGAAGCCATCCTCGGGCCAATCATCGTAGTGGACGTCGCCGTCGCTAACGTATGGATGGCCTTCTTGCTGTGGTACGCCGGCCGCGAAAAGATGATCGACGAACGCATCGATGCCGATCGCGCCACCCTCGATGAGGTGCGCGATCGTGTCGCCGAATACGAGGCCGAGGTTGCTCGCCCGACCGACTTGGGTGCGCTGTTGATGATTTGTGGTCTTGCCATCGGTGGCGCCGTCTTGGCCACCTACCTGGCTACCATCCTGCCGCCAATCGGCAAGTTCATCTCTGGCTTCACCTGGGTGGTGGTGTTGGTGTCCTTCGTCGGCATCGCACTTTCTTTCACAAAGATGCGCACCCTTGAGGGTGCAGGGGCGAGCAAGGTGGGCTCGGTGTTCCTTTATCTATTGGTGACCACCATCGGCGCCAAAGCCGAGTTCTCCGAGGTCCTGGATCCGAAGAATACCGGTCTGGTCGCGGTAGGTGCGGTGTGGATGTTCTTTCACGCCATCCTTATGCTCGGCCTCCGGCGCTTGATGAAGGCGCCAATCTTTTTCGTCGCAGTGGGCTCGAAGGCCAACATTGGCGGCGCCGCATCGGCACCGATCGTCGCCAGCGCCTTCCACCCGGCGCTTGCCCCAGTCGGCGTGCTGCTGGCGGTGGCTGGTTATGTGCTCGGTACCTTCGCCGGTATCGCCTGTAGCTTCCTGCTCGAGATCGTCGGTTCCGGATAAACCACAAGTCCTTGCTGCGCGCGTTCCTTCACCTGCTGCTGTTCCTCGCCGGTTTCCTGCTGACCGCGACCTGGATCCACAGTCTGGTGCCGGAGCGCCAGAAGCTGGAATGGCTGGATACGGTCAAGCACGACACCGACGTCATCTTCCTCGGTTCCAGCCACGTCTATCGCCAGTTCGACCCCCAGCTTTTCGATCTGCAGCGGGGCGCCGCCGCCAACGGTGTGCGCTCAATCAACATGGGCGCTTTGGGCATGGGCTTGAACGAGGAGGCCTTCCTGTTGAACCGCATCCTCAAGCAGCGTTCGCCAAAGCTTCGCTGGATCGTAATCGAGGCCTTGCCCTTCGATCTCCAGTTCCAGAACGAGAACGACTTCGGCAAGCGTCGGCTGGAATGGCATGACACCGAGAGTACCTGGCGGCTGGTGCGCTCCTTGTTCCAGAGCGAGCTGCCGCGCAACGAGAAGTGGTCGCTAATCCGACGCCATGTTGAGCATTGGTGGCGGCGCTCGATCAACCTTGCACGGGGATTGGATGTGGTTGAGGCGGTGAGCGCAGAGCCACCGAGTTTCGATAGCAATCCCGGTTTGGGCATGAACCAAGATGGCTATGTGCCGCTGCAGATGGCCACCGTCACCAAGCGGTCGCGCGGCATGCGGCAGCGTTTCCTGCAGAATCCCCAAGCCTTGTTGGCAGCGGCGCAGGCCTTACCAAAGTTGAAAGCCGAGGAACAGTCTGTCGATGAGGACCTGCATTCCCTGGTCGTGGGTATGGAAGCCCAAGCCGCAGCTGCGGGGGTGGGCATCATCTGGTGGCTTCACCCGAACCTGGAGCGCTACCAAGGTTGGCGCAAGATGAAGGCCGATGGCGACATCCACCATCTCGTGGCCTACGACGATCCGGCGCTCTACCCGGCCTTCTATCAGGTGCGCTGGCGTTTCGATCTTTATCACCTGAATCGCAAGGGTGCGGAGATGATGACGAAGATCTTCGCTGCGGATTTCCTTGCGATTGAGCAAGTTGCTGCGGGAGTTGGCGGCCAGTGATTTTTACTGAGTTTCGCTTCCTGGCCTTCTTCGCCATGGTCTTCAGCCTGCATTGGCTGTTGCGCGGGGCGAGCTTGCGTAAGGCATGGTTGTTGCTGTCCAGCTACGCCTTTTACGCGGCTTGGGATTGGCGTTTCCTCGGCTTGATCTGGTTGTCGACCATCGTCGATTACGTCGCCGGCTTGGGCATTGCTGCCACCGAAGCGCCGAAGAGCCGCAAACGTTGGCTGCAACTGTCGCTGGCGGCAAACCTAGGCATCCTCGGCTTTTTCAAGTACTACGGATTCTTTTTGGACAGCACCGCCCGCCTGCTGCACAGCATCGGTTTCGAGGCCAATCTGCCGACCTTGCAAATCATCCTGCCGGTTGGCATCTCCTTCTTCACTTTCCAAACGATGTCGTACTCGCTCGACATCTATTACCGGCGCCTGCAGCCCACCCGTTCGCTGCTCGATATGGGGTTGTTTGTGGGTTTCTTCCCGCAACTGGTCGCTGGGCCGATTGTGCGGGCGGCCGACTTTCTGCCGCAGCTGCGCGCGCCCCAGGGGCTGACTTCAATCGCCTTCAAGCCGGCGTTGTTGCTGTTTCTGTCGGGCTTCATCAAAAAGGCAGTAATCTCGGACAACATCGCACCGATGGTCGAGGCCTACTTCGAGGACCCAAGCCTATGGACCTCCAGTGCCGCTTGGATCGCCGTGCCAGGCTACGCCGTCCAGATTTACTGCGATTTCTCAGGCTACTCCGACATGGCCATCGCCTGTGCCGCCATGCTCGGCTATCGCCTGTGCCTGAACTTCAACGCGCCTTATCTGGCCAGCGACATCCGCGACTTCTGGCGTCGCTGGCACATTAGCTTGTCGACTTGGTTGCGCGATTACCTCTACATTCCGCTCGGCGGCAACCGCGGCGGCGCCTTCGCCGTGCAGCGCAACCTGGCGCTGACCATGTTGCTCGGTGGCCTGTGGCATGGTGCCTCGTGGAACTTCGTGATTTGGGGCGGACTGCATGGCTTGGCCTTGGCCCTGCAGCGATCGTGGGAGCGTGGCTTCGGTGTGCGCCTTCCCGATAACTTACTGCGCCGCTTGATCAGCAGCGCCTTCACCTTATGGTTCGTTTGCCTATGTTGGATCCTCTTTCGCGCCACCGACTTCAGCACCGCGTGGGAGATTCTTCGTGCCTTTACCGTCTTCCATAGTGACGGAGAGCAGAGCCTTAGCACTTCATGGTGGATCTACTTCGTGTTGCTCTATGTAGCCCATCGTCTGGCCAGCCACCTGCAGCAAGGCAAGGCCATTGAAAAGGTCCCGACACCGGTATTCGCCTTTGGGCTCGGCGTGCTGGCAGCGTTAAGCTTCGCCTTTATGCGCGTGGACCACCCGCCATTCATCTACTTCCAGTTCTGACCCCTCCTGCAAACTCCATGTCTACGATCACCGACGACCTTCTACGCGAGCTGCCGAAGACCGACCTGCACCTACACCTCGATGGATCCTTGCGTCCCGAGACTTTGTTGGAATTGGCCGACGCCCAGGGCGTCAAGCTGCCCGCACGTAGCGTTAAGGGTTTGCACAAGAAGGTCTTCAAGGAAAGCTATGCCAACCTTCCGGAATACCTGCATGGCTTCGCCTACACCTGTGCGGTGATGCGCGACGCCTCCTCGATGGAGCGCATCGCCTTTGAGCTGTGTGAGGACAACTTCGAGGAAGGGGTGCGTTATCTGGAGATGCGCTTCGCTCCGCAACTGCATACCGGCGGCGCCATGAAGACGGTGGCAGAAGTCCTCGAGGCCGTCACCCGCGGCATTCGCAAGGCGGAAAGGAAGTGGAACCGCAAGGCAGCAATCAAGAACGGCGTGGAACCTCCTTATCGTGCTGCCATCATCGTCTGCGCGATGCGTTTCTTCGCCGCACCCTTCTCGCCGACCTACGCCAGTATGTTCGAGGCCTTTGGCGAGTTGCCCACTGAGGATCTCTATGGCTTGGCGTCGGAAGCCTTGGTGCGCGCCAGCATTGAGGCACGGAATCGGCTCGACCTGCCGATCGTTGGCGTCGATCTGGCGGGGGCCGAGCGCGGCTTTCCGGCCAAGACCCACCAACCTGCCTTCCAGTTGGCTCACGACGCATTCCTCGGCAAGACCGTGCATGCCGGAGAGGACTATGGCCCAGAATCCATTTTCCAGGCGCTGACCGATCTGCATTGCGACCGGATCGGCCATGGCACCTGGCTATTTAACGCCAATCACATCAACGACCGCAGCATCCAGGACCGTAAGGCCTATGTGGACCGCTTGGTGCAATACGTGGCCGATCGTCGCATCACCTTGGAGGTCTGCCTGACCTCCAATCTGCAGACAATCCCGAAGCTCACCAGTCTCAGGAATCATCCCTTCAAGCGCATGCTGGACGCACGCTTGTCATCCACCTTGTGCACCGACAACCGCTTGGTCTCGCGCACCAGCGTCTGCCGCGAATATCGCCTTGCGGTGGATCAGTTCCGCCTGAGCCCCAAGCAACTCTCGGAGCAGTTGGTCTACGGTTTCAAGCGCAGCTTCTTCCCTGGACGCTACAGTGAGAAGCGTGCTTTCGTCCGCAAGGTCCTTGACTACCGCGACAGCGTCTTTGCCAAGCACGGCGTGGAATACTAGGGCAGCGCCAAGTAGGCCCAGATACAGGTTGCTTGCCTGCAGGACCTGGAACGGATTTTCACCTACAAGTCCAATCCTTGTGACGTTCCTTTCGCGCATGAGTCCTTTGCATTCCTAGCCTTTGCCCTGACCCAAAGGACCCTCACCGCCAGCTTCGAGGCCGGCTTCCTGGAGCGTTTCCAGGAATGGTGGCTGGATCCGTGGTGCTGGAACGAGAAGCCGAAGAAGTCGAAAAAGAAGAAGTAAAGGCGAGCCCGCTGTAGCGGCGTGAGGTGCCGCTATCCTGATGGCAATGTTTGCGCCATCGTTCCGCAGGTGCCTGAGCTGCGTCGCCCTCCTGTTGTTCTGCACTGCTTGTGGTGATCAAGCTCCAGAGCCTTCCGATGCGGAGGAAGACGACATCACCAACACCTCTGCGGTCACGGAATTCGTGAGCGTAGAGGTCAGTGAAGGGGCCAGGGTCTATCAGGCCCAATGTGCTTTATGTCACGGTGAAAATGGTGACGGCAAGGGCATCGTAGTGCTGGATCGCCCTGCGCGTAGCTTTCTCGAGGGAGCCTACAGTTTCGGCAATACCACCACCGCAGTCACGCGCACGGTGAGCCACGGCATCGGCGGCACGCCCATGCCAGGCTTTGCTGAGGTCTTGAGCGAAGCCGAAATCAGCGCGGTGGTGGATTACGTCATCGGCCTAGGTCCAGAGCAGGACATTCCGCTAGAAAGCGCCACAGTGATGCAAGTCGTCGACCGGCCGGTGGTGGTGCGTGGCGGCCTCGGCCCAATCGCGGAAGGTTTGCCGACGGTGCATCGAGGCCTGTTGCTCGGTGGCACTGATGGTCTGACCTTTCAGTACGACGCTGAGAACGTGCGTCTTCTTGGCGTGCGCCAAGGTGAGTTTGTCAAACGCAAGGATTGGGAGAATCGTGGTGGTGATTTCCTCGAGCCTCTTGGCACCGTAATCCACCTCGTCGATGGTGGCGATCCCGACACCATGTGGCTTCTGGGGTCGCTGCTTGGCGGCAACATGGACATCAAACTGAAAATGTTGGCCACCGAAATCGCCGACGGCCAAGCATGGTTGGAATACGCTTTGCTGGATGGCAACGGCAAGGAGTTTATGCGCATGAAGGAGACTGGCAGCGCCATTAGCTTTGGCGGTTGGTCCGGCTACCGACGCGTGTTCAAGAGCATCAACCGGCCACCTGGTCTTACCTTGACTTTCCGCGACCCCAAGCTGAACGGGCGTACGGTGGAACTTGGCGAGGGTGGCCGCACCGCCCAAGTCTTCGAACAGGCCGACGGCACCGCTTTCATCATGATGTCGACGATGGACATCGTTGCCGATGGCGAAGCCAGTGCCACGCAGACCATCGATTTCCTGTTCGGCCGCGCCGACACCCCAGAGAACCTCGCGGAACTTGCGGAGGCCTTTCGTTGATTTCTTGCCTACTGCTTCTCGCAAGTCTTGCGCCTTCGCAGCAGGAATCTGATTACTACACGGTCGATTACCTGACTCCGCCCGACGGCGAAGTGCTCGAGGTTGGCGGCATGGATTTCTTGTCGGATGGCACGCTTTTGGTGAGCACACGGCGCGGTCGTGTTTGGTGGGTAGAAAACGCCCTCGCCGACGATCCAGCAGATGCAAAGTTCCATATTTTCGCCGAAGGCCTGCATGAAGGCCTCGGCTTGAAGGTGGTCGATGATGAGGTCTATCTCATACAACGGGGAGAGCTCTCGAAGTTGATCGATTTGGATGGTGATCGGGTCTGCGATCGTATCGAGGTGATCTCGCAGAATTGGGGCATGAGCGGCAACTACCATGAGTTCGCCTTCGGCCTGCCGCGTGATGACCAAGGCAACTTCTACATCTCCACCAACCTCGGCTTCTGGTCGCCGGAATGGTGGCATGGCATCAGTAAGGCCAAGCATCGTGGTTGGATTCTGAAGGTCGCGCCTGACGGCAAGACCACCCCCTTTGCCAGCGGGGTGCGCAGTCCGGCTGGCTTTGGCATGGATCGCGAGGGTCGCCTCTATTACAGCGACAATCAAGGTGATTGGATGCCTTCGTGCGCCATATTCCATGTTCAGGAGGGCGACTTCTTCGGCCACCCGGCTTCGCTGCGTTGGACGCGCAAGTATGGCTATGGTCGTCGCGTACCGAGCAGCATCGAACCATCTGACGTTGAGCGAACACCGCCGGCGATTTGGTTGCCTTATGAATGGTCGCGTTCCACTGGCAACCTGGTGCCCGATACCAGTGGTGGCAGGTTCGGTCCTTTCAAAGATCAAATGTTCGTCGCCGAGCTGACCAATGGCTTGGTGTTGCGCACCATGTTCGAGGAGGTTCAAGGACAGGTGCAAGGCGCGGCCGTATTGTTCCGGCAGAAGGTCGGCAGTGCATTCCGCGTACAGTTTGCTCCCGACGGCACCTTGTTCACCGGTTTCACCAACCGCGGCTGGGGCGGATTGGGTCCTGGCAACGGCATTTCCCGCATGCGCTGGACTGGTGAGCTGCCGATGGAATTCCACAAAATTCATCTGCTCCAGGATGGTTTTGCGCTGAGCTTTACTAAGCCACTTGAGACCATCCCGACCGCCGAGCAGGTCTCGATGATGGCTTACGACTATAACTGGTGGTGGGACTACGGTTCCCCGCAGATGAACGAGCATCAGCTCGAAGTCACCGGTGTCGAAGTGGCCGAGGACCGCATGTCGATGATCGTGCGTTGCAAGGACCTTGAGGCCGGCTGGGCGGTGCGCGTCAAGGTCGATGGAGCAGGTCTGCTGCACGATGAATTCGACTACACCATCAACCAATTGCCGGAAGGGCCAAAGACCACCAAGCAGATCGCGGTCAAGGTCGAGCCACCGGCCCCGAATGCGGCTGGTGAGGAGGGTTGGCTTACCCTCACCTGGCAGGACCCCTTCGACGCATGGAGTGCCGAAGGCTGGCGGCTGGTCGATGTTGGCCTCGATCCGAAGGATCCGAGCAAGTTCGTCGCCTCGCCAGGCAATGGTGCGCTGGTCAATGGTGACGGCAAGGCCGGAGATTTCCGCTCGAAGATGGAGTTTGGCGATATCGAGTTCCGCTTCAACGTCATGCTGCCAGAAGGCGGGGACTCGGGCTTGTTCCTCATGGACCGTTATGAGCTACAGCTAATCGACGACCCCGGCGGTTGTTTCGCCGTGCTTGGTGGCGAGGGGCTGCGTACCCAGGCCTACCGCGGGCCGGGCGAATGGCACACCGTCACTGGTCGCTTCTACGCACCGCGCTTCGACAGCAACGGCAATAAGACCGCCAACGCAAAGTTCGAGCAGATTACTGTCGATGGCTTGATGGTCATCGGCGTTACCGAGGTTGCCGAGACCACAGGTGGTGCGCATGGCGGCAAGGAGGTCGCCATGGGGCCATTGCGTTTCCAAGGAGATGCGGGCCTGGTTGCGCTCGGCGACGTGCGTGTACGCTTGATCCAGGATGGCGAGGCCAACGCCACCGGCCTGCCTGAGCGGTGGATGCCGTTGGCCGACGTCGGTGATTCCTTCCTGGACTACGAATTGCGTGGCCGTTTCACACTGTCCGATGCCGGCTCGGCCGCCATCGATCTGCGTGTGGTCAACGAAGAACCCATCCTGTCGCTGCTGCTTGATGACACTGGCACCAGTGAAGGCCGCACCGGTACCATCGCCGGTTACCCACCAATCAAGACCCAGTTCCTGCAACCAGGCGTGCCTTATCGGCTGAAGGTGCGTGTGGTCAACCTGGTTGAGTCCACCAACATCACGGTGTGGCTCAACGATGTGTTGGTCAACGAAATCGACACCAACGGTCCGCTGCCTCCGGGCAACGTGCAGTTACGCCCTGAAATCGCCCCTGGCACCGAGTTGGTCGCAGAAGACCTCGAGGTGCGCTTCCTGAGGAAATAACCATGTCCCGAACCTTGTTTGCCTCGCTTGGCGCGCTCGTCGCCAGCACTCTATTCTCTTGTTCCACACCGACTCCGTTGTGGGAGAGTGGTAATCCGCTCGACCACGGCTGGGCGATGGCTGGTCCAGGCGCTTTTGTTGTCGAAGGCGATGGCATCAAGGCTACCGGCGGCATGGGCCTGCTGTGGTACACCAAGAAGGATTTCGCTGACTTTACCCTAGAGTTGCAGTGGATGGTCGAAGATGCGGAAGACAACGCCGGCGTCTTCGTTCGTTTTCCGAACCCTGGCAACGACCCATGGGTGGCCGTCAACCAGGGTTATGAGTTGCAGATCTGCGATACCACTGGGGATAAGCACAACACCGGGTCAGTCTATTCCTTCCAGGGACCGACCCATATTCCGACCAAGCCGGTCGGTGAATGGAACGATTACTCAATCACCGTAATCGGCCAGGATTACACCATCAAGGTTAACGGCGAGGTTGTCAATCGTTTCGTCGGTGAGCGCACCGAGCGCGGTTACATCGGCCTCCAGAATCACGACGACATCGATGCCGTGCACTTCCGCAACATTCGCATCACGGAGCACGCTAAGTGAACCTGAAGCCGCGCCTCTCCATCATGATGTTCCTCCAGTATGGGATCTGGGG
>JASMKM010000072.1 GCA_030749235.1 Planctomycetota bacterium
TTCTTGACGAATACTGTGGCCCCAGGCAGGATAGCTATCTGGGGCCACTCCCCAATACCCCCCCCAATCCCCTGATCACCCATTAGTAAATGAACAAACGCGAACTCGTAGAAGCTGTCTGTACTCAGCTTGAAACCACCAAGACTGCTGCTGAAGAGACCGTGAACGTGGTCCTAAAGGCGGTACAAGAAGGCGTCCAAAGTGATGGCCAAGTCTCCATTGCTGGTTTTGGTACCTGGAACCTGCGGCAGCGCGCCGCTCGTACCGGCCGTAACCCACAAACAGGTGCCCCGATGGATATCAAGGCAAGCACGAGCGTCGGCTTCAAGCCCGCTAAGGCCTGGAAAGATTCCTTGAACTAAATCAGGTTTGTGGCCTCGATGGAGGCTACTCAAAAACGGCTGTGTCCTCTTGCGGGACACAGCCGTTTTCTCTTGTTGATGCTGCTCGAGCCGTCGCCTTATTCTGCGTCTGCCGCCGAGGCCTCAAGTTTCTCGATCTCGGCCGCAATTTGGTCGTCGTCGAGCTTGTTGAACAGCACTTCGACCACGTCAATCTTGGCTCCGGCAGGAGCGGTCGCAGGGGCGTTCCCTGCACTTTCCAATCCCCAGTTCTTGGCCTTTTCCGGCTCGGCTGCTTCACCGAGCATGGCGCGGATTTTTTTGGCGGTGGTGGGGCAGAAGGGCGCAATCCGACGGCTGACTAGCTCCAAATAAGCCACGCAACGTTCCAAGGTCGCGGCGCAACAAGCGAGATCCTGCTCGTCGCCCTTGATTTTCTTCCATGGTTCCATGGCGTCGAAAAACTGGTTCAAGCTGGAGCACCCGGCGATGAAATATTGGGCGGCCTTGCGGAACTCGAAGTTCTCCAGGTAGCCAGCGATTGCGGCGAAGGCCTCGTCGGCCTCGGCAAGCGATGTATGCTTCAAGACCGCCTGCACCGCATCAGATGCGAGCATCTGCTCGGTCAGTTCAGGCACCGCACCATCGAAGCGCTTGTCCACGAACTTCAACGCGCGGCTCGCCAGGTTGCCGACCTTGTCAGCCAGCAGGTTGTTGTTGGTGACCTGGAACTCGGTCCACGAGAACTCCGAATCGGCAGTTTCGGGCGAGGACATCAACACATGGAAACGCGCGGCGTCGGCGTTGTACTGTTCAAAGAAGGACTTGTTGTCCAGGTACCAACCGCTGCTGGTGTTGAACTTACGGCCTTGCAGGTTGTAGAACTCGTTGGCCGGCACTGCCCAAGGCAGGACGAAGGGCTTGCCGTCCCAGGAATCTTGTTGGCCGAGCAGCATTGAAGGGAACACCACCACGTGGAAGGCGATGTTGTCCTTGCCGATGAAGTGCACCAAGCGTGTATCTTGACCTTGCCACCAGTCCCGCCAGGCATCGGATTCGCCGTTGGCGGCAGCCCATTCCATGGTGGCGCTGATGTAGCCAATTGGCGCATCGAACCAGACGTAGAGCACCTTGCCGTCGGCATCCTCGAGGCCTTTGGGCAGCTCCACGCCCCAAGGCAGGTCGCGGGTAATCGGGCGTTCATGCAGGTCGCGCAACATGGCCTGCACATGGCCATCGACGTTGGGCTTCCATGCGTGCACCGGATGTTCGGGATCCTGGCCACGGTACCAAGCATCCAGTCCGGCTTCCTGCAGCTTGGGCAGGTCCAGATACCAATGCTTGGTCGACTTGAGGATTGGTGAAGATCCATCGATCAGCGAGATCGGATCCTTCAGCTCGCGGGCGTCAATCCAAGCACCACAGTTCGGGCATTCGTCGCCCCGCGCGGTCTCGAAGCCACACTGCGGGCAGCCTCCTTGCAGATAGCGATCAGGCAGGAAGCGTCCGGACTGCTCCGAAAACCATTGCTGTTCGGTCTTCTCGAAGACGAACTCACGCTCGAGCAGCACCGAGAAGAATTTGCGCGAGGCCTCGGCGTGGTATTCGCAGCGAGCCGTGCCCGAGAAAGTGTCGAACTCGATGCCGAATTGATCGAAAAGGCCGCGGATTTCCTGATGCCAGCCATCGACGTATTCGCGATAACCCACGCCCGCCTGCTCAGCCTTTAAGGTAATCGCCACCCCGTGTTCGTCGGTGCCGCATACGTAGAGTACGTTCTCCGGACCCTTGGCCATCTTCAGGTAGCGCACATAGACGTCGGCCGGAAGATAGGCACCCGCCACATGGCCGAAATGAATCGGCCCATTGGCATAGGGTAAGGCGGAGGTGACCAGGTAACGCGACATGGGCGTTCTGTGGGGGGGCTACTTGGAGCGCTCGACGACCTGGAACTGCAGGTCTGAAATGTACTTGTCCAAGGTCATGCGCTCACCCTCCTCTAAGTTGCCCTCGCACTTCTCGCGCAGCATCATCAGGTCGTCGACCACGGCGCGCGCCATGCCCAGGTTGGTCTCGGGAGTAGGCTGGCCGGGGATCTCAATCAGACCCAGGGCGTAGAAACCTTGCATGGCGATCTTCTGCAGGAAGATGCGGAAATCCCCACCAGGGATGTTTTCGGTATCGTTCATCTTGCTTCGACTTCGGAAGTAGTTGCTGCGGTGTTGCCACTGGCGAAGGCCAAGGCTGCGCCAATGAAGGCTTCAAACAGCGGATGCGGTGCCAAGGGCTTGGACTTGAACTCAGGGTGGTATTGCACACCGATGTAGAAGGGGGCGCCGGTCAACTCGACGACCTCGACTAGGTCTTCCTTCTCGTGAATGCCAGCGCAGGTTAGGCCGGCTTTCTCCAGCTGGGCGCGGAAGTCATTGTTGAACTCCCAGCGATGGCGATGGCGCTCGAACACTAGGTCGCGGCCGTAGATCTCGGCACTGCGGGTGTTTTCCATGATTCGGCAGGCATAAGCCCCTAAGCGCATGGTGCCGCCCTTGTCGTCGATGCTCTCCTGCGATTCGATTAGGTGGATCAGCGGCGACTTGCAGGTCGGGTCGACTTCGGTGGTATTGGCGTCTTCCAAACCAGCCACATGACGACCATATTCCAGCGCCATGGCCTGCATCCCGAAGCAGATGCCAAAGGCTGGGATCTGATTCTCGCGGGCCCAGCGTAGGGCGCGAATCTTGCCTTCCAAACCGCGTTCGCCGAAACCGCCAGGGACCAGTAAGCCGCTGATGCCATCAAGTATCTCGGCGACGTCGCCATCGGCACAATCTTCGGCGGCGATCTTGCGGAAGCGCACCTTGGTCTTATTTGCAGCACCACCATGAGCGAGTGCTTCGTAAATCGACTTGTAGGCGTCATGCAGCTCGATGTACTTGCCGACCACCGCGATTTCGATCTCGCTCTCAGGGTTTGCCCAACGATGACGCAGGTCTTCCCAGTCGGACATGTCGATGGGGGCGTCGTCGTTCAAGGCAAGATGCTCGACAACAGCACGATCCAATCCTTCGCGGACCAAGTCCAGCGGCACCTCGTAGATTGTCGTTTCGACATCCTGTTCCTGGATGACATCCTCCGGGCGAACGTTGCAGAACAACGAGATCTTGCGGCGCATACTCTCGGTCATCGGTTGTTCGCAGCGGCACACCAGCACATCCGGTTGGATCCCGATCTCGCGCAGCTTGCCCACCGATTGCTGGGTGGGTTTGGTCTTCATCTCGCCAGAGGCGGCCAGGTATGGCAGCAGCGTCAGGTGCACGTACATGGTGTTGTCCTTGGGCTGGCGAAGGCCGAACTGACGGATTGCCTCGAGGAAGGGCAGCGATTCGATGTCACCGGCGGTACCGCCAATCTCGATAATGGCGACATCCGTGCCGGGTGCCGCACCACGCTTAATCGCATCCTGGATGGCGTCAGTGATATGCGGAATCACCTGCACCGTCTGGCCGAGGTAATCGCCAGTGCGCTCCTTGCGAATCACCTCAGAATAAATCGAACCGGTGGTGGCATTGGAGTGGCGGCCGATCGAGGCCTGCGAGAAGCGCTCGTAGTGGCCCAGATCCAGGTCCGCTTCATAGCCATCTTCGGTCACATAGACCTCACCATGTTCGAAGGGCGACATGGTGCCTGGGTCGACGTTGATGTAGGGGTCCAACTTTTGGATGGAAACCTTCAGGCCACGCTTTTCAAGCATGACGGCGATGGCGGCAGTTGTGATGCCCTTACCTAGGGACGAGACAACACCACCAGTAACGAAGATGAAGCGGGTCATAGCTGGGGGGAGTCGAGGGTTCGGCGACGTTCCAGGAAGGCATCGTAATCGCTCCGCGTATCGATTCCTGCGAAAGCTCGTGACCATTCCAAGACTCGCAGCGCTACACCATGTTCGAGCAAGCGTAATTGCTCCAAGCTCTCGGTCCGCTCAAGTGGCGTAGGTGCCCACGAAGCGAAGCTTTGCAGCGTTTTACGGCGATAGCCATAGACCCCGACATGGAGGCGCGGTGGCTTGCCTGGAGCATTGTGCGGATGCGGAATAGGTGCGCGCGAGAAGTACAGGGCACGACCTTCAAGGTTGGTCACCACCTTGACAGCGGCCGGGTCGTCGAATGCCTCCGCAGAAAGTGGGGCACTGAGGGTCACGGCGTCGGCGCCATCAAGCAGCGCTTGGCACACAGCATCGATGGCGTCGGCCTCGATCTCGGCCTCGTCGCCTTGCACGTTGACCAGGAACTCCGCATCGGGGAATTGCTCGGCCGCAGCCCACATGCGATCGGTGCCCGAGGGCAGCTCCGGGTCGGTCAGGATGGCTTCCGCGCCTGCATTACGGGCGGCATCGGCGAGGGCCGGATCGTCGACAGCGGCGATTACCTGGTGCGGCAATTTGGCAGCCAGGCATCGTTGTAGCGTGTGAGCCAGCAGTGGCTGACCGGATTCCTCCAGTAGCAACTTATTGGGGAGTCGCGTGGACGCCCGCCTAGCCGGGACAACCACGATAACTCGCGAGGTCGTCAACTTAGTGATCCCGGTTGGACATACGCTGGGCGTTGTCGCGGTTAATGCGGTCGCGCTCCTTCTCGAAGAAGTCCGACGCATCGGGGTTGTCGACCACCTGGATCGATAAGTGGGTGTCATAAACCACGCGTACGCTATCGCTGCATGCGTAAGTCAGTTCCTTATTCTCGTCGCCCATCACCTGCCCCCAGTTCAAGGTCCACTTGTCATTGCCGCGACGCACGAAGACCGACAGGAAGGAGCCGCGCATCCTGACCCCACCTTCCGCCGCTTCCTCGAAGTAGCCCTGATCCTCGAGGGACTTCAGCAGCGCACCCATCTTGATGTTGGGGATGACCTTGTAGCTCGCCGACTGGCGCGATTCTTTGTAGTAGGTGCTCTGGTCGACGTAGGCCTCGTTGTAAAGTCCGATGGTGACGCCGGAGCGGTGATCCTTGACCGTCACCTGGCAGGGGGTTAGCTCGGGGTAGATGCCTTGCTTGGCCAAGTCGGCGAGCATTTCTTGCTCGGCGATGACCTCGCTGCGTTCCAGCGAAGTGAGGTCGTTCCACTCCGCGACCGGCATACCATGGATCATGCCGCTGCCGCTGGCATTGGTCGCGTTCACCATATCGCTGGGTTCAGCTTGGCGATTGGTATTGCTGGTGCTAGGGGCGCCTGAGCAGGAGAGGAGCAGGCCCAGAAGGGCTAAGAGGAGGATTCGCATGACCAAGGGTTGATTGATGAGCGGACTAGGGGACAATCATCCTATCCGGGATCGTTCCCCGCAAGACCAATGAGTGCCAACAACCGAGCTTCCAAGCGCCTGACCTGGCGCAAGTCCGCAGTATATATCTGCGGCTTGTTGCTGGTTTCACTTGCTGATCCGCGCCCCGTCACTTTTGCCATCGGTTGCGTGCTGGTCGCTTTCGCGTGGTTCCTGCGCCTGTGGGCCTTCGGTCACCTGGATAAGAACCAGCTCCTGGTCACCACTGGGCCATATGCCCATATGCGCAACCCAGCTTATTTTGGCACCTTCCTCGCAATGTTGGGGGTGGCCCTGGCTGCCGGCAATCACGAAACCACCCGTGGACAAGTGGTTTACGGCTTTGCTGTGGTGTTGGCGGTGGTCTTCTTCACCTTTTACTTGCCGCGCAAGATGAAGCGCGAATACCCGCGTCTGCAGAAACTGTTCGGCGCCGAGGTGGATCGCCACGCCCAGAACGTGCCGGACTTTTGGCCGCGCTTGACCCCATGGAAGAGTGGCCAACAGCGCTCCTTCTCGTGGGAGATGGTGCGCGAGAACCATGAGTTGTCGTGGGGCTTCGCGCTCGCGGTGGTCATGCTCTTGGTGTGGTTCGCACACCTCTGGTCGCCCTTTGTGCTGACTGGGGCCGTTACCTGAGTATGAAGAAGTCGCCGCTTCCTGAGTGGCCACGCACGCAGCTGGAAGGCTGCGAACAGCAGTTACTGAGCCGCGGCTCGCGCTGGAAGCCGGCTGTCCTGCGGGTTGTCGACGCCGACGGTCGAGTGCGCATCGTCAAGGATTGCCTTTGCGTTTCGCCCCTGACCCGCTGGGCGGCCCGTTATCTGATGGGCCGTGAACGACGCATCATGCGTCGGTTGGAGGGGATGAAGGGGTTTCCGGTGGTGCAGGAGGTCGTCGACCGCAACGCATTTACGATGAATGAAATGGCGGGGGAGCCGTTGCAGCCCGAGACTTTCCGCTTGGCACCGCGGCGGCTTGCCGACGCACTCTTGGAGATGGCCGCAGCCATGAACGAGCGCGGTGTCTTCCATTTGGACCTGCGTCAAAGGCAGAATGTCCTAATTGGCAAGGGCCTCAAGGTGGCAATCATCGATTTCGGTGCAGCTTGGGCGCCCAACCCCATGACGCGTTGGCTCTTCGGTGGCCTCCTGCGCCAAGTCGATCGGTCGGCAGCCTTGAAGTATTTGGCACTCTTCGCCCCCGAACATCTGACTCGAAATGAGGCTGAAGAGGTGCTTCGCGGCTTGAGAAAACGCAAGCTTTGGTTGTTGTCGCCGTATCGTTCCCGTGGCATCGAGAATGCAGTACGCAAGCGACTCGAGGATATATAGTGGGTGTGCGCCCAATTGCCACAACATATTGTGGTACAAGATTTTGCTTGGATTTCCCTTCTCAAACAATATATTGAGGGCACCGGAAGGTAATCATGGGTCGGCTGGAAAAACAAATCATCATTGGCGCTCTCGTCCTCGTGGGCGTGCTTCTTTCAGTAGTGGTCTTCAAGGGCCTCAAGCCACGTGGAGGCGAGTCGTCTGCGGCTCCGCCTTTGATCATCACCGACATCCCGTTGGGACCCGTCGATGTTGAGCCAGCGGAGCAAGAGCCCAAGACTGACAACGACGAGGCGAAGTGGCCAGTGAAGCCAGTTCAGGATTACGGCAAGGAGAAGACTTACGGGAAGGTCGAGGAAGTCTCGCTGAGCCGGGGCAATTCTCGCAACGATTTGAAGAACGACAAGACGCCAGTGTTGGACGTGCCCGCGCAGCCGGAGGTGCGTCGCTACACCATCAAGTCGGGCGACACCCTGTCGGAAATCGCCCAGAAGCAACTTGGCTCCAGTAAGCCAAGCTATGTGCAGAGTATCCTGGACATGAACCCAGGCGTAACAGCGCAGAATATCCAGCCTGGCGATGAGTTAATCCTGCCAGCACGGGGCGGCAACAAGTCCACGATTCGGGAAGCCGGTGCCCAGAACAGCGACGCTGTCAAGCTGAGTGGTGGCCGTATGCACGCCATCGCCAGTGGCGATTCGCTGTGGAAGATTGCACGCACCTACTACGGTCCTGGCAACGAGGAAAAAGGGATCGAGCGCATCGTGGCAGCCAACAGCAGCTTGAAAAACGGCAAGAACTCCTTGCTGAAAATAGGTCAGCTCCTGAGCATACCTGAGTAAGCGCTATGCTTGGCGCAGATCCCGAGCGGCCTCGCCATATCCTCGGGATCAATTCCGGTACCAGCGCCGACGGCGTCGACATGGCGCTGATTCGCGTAGATGGCCGCGGACGCCACCGGAACGTCGAGTTGCTGCATTCTGGAAGCGCCAAGTTTCCCGTCGACCTGCAACGGGCAATCCAAATCGCACCGGCATGGGCCTTGGCCGACGTCGCTCGTTTCCATCATGCGCTCGGTGTCTTCTTTGGCCGGTGCGCGCGCGAGTTCTTGGCAACGGTCAGCGTGCCGCGGGATTTCCTGACTTGTCTAGGTAGTCATGGACAGACGGTCTTCCACCATGGCGGCGATTCCAAGGAAGGCACTCTGCAACTAGGTTGCCTGTCGACGATGGCCGCAACTGCTGACATCCCGGTGGTGGGGGATTTCCGTAGCGCCGACATCGCGCGCGGGGGGCAAGGTGCCCCAATCAGTCCATTCGCGGATTGGGTGCTCCATGGAGGAAGTGGCAAGGAACTCACCATCCTCAACATGGGGGGCATCAGCAATCTCACCTTGTTGCCCGCCGACGGCCCACCAATGGCGTGGGATTCCGGGCCGGCGAACGGACCTCTCGATGCCTTGATGCGCGCCGAGACCAAGCAGGCTTTTGATCGCGATGGTGAGTTGGCGCGTAGCGGACAGGTCGACGAGGGCTTGCTGACCGAGCTCCAAGCGAATCCATATTTTGCCCTGGAGCCGCCGAAGAGCACCGGCCTGGAACTATTTGGCGCGAATTTCATCGCGGAAATTCGCAAAAATCACCCCAAGATCCAGGTCGCGGATTTGTTAGCGACTTTGGTGGAGTTGGTGGCATGGTCTGTTTCCAGCAGCTTGCGCGCGGCGGGTTGGCAGGGTGGACCGGTCTATTTGTGCGGTGGCGGTGCTCACAATTTGGCCAT
>JASMKM010000073.1 GCA_030749235.1 Planctomycetota bacterium
ATATCTCTCTAAGTGGTGGCTCGTTCACAGTTAGCTATTCTGATATTGGCGGAGGATGGCCTGGGATCGGAAATATTGATGCCGATCCTCGCTTTCGGATTGGGCCTCAAGGTGACTATTACTTGAGCCAAAGAGCTAGTGGCCAATCGTTTAACAGTCCTTGTCTAAATGCAGGAATGCCTGGTCTCTCTCTGCCAGCAAGTACCACCCGCACAGACGGAATGGGAGACCTCAATATCCTCGACATGGGATATCACTATCCGCTCGGCCCCCCCTCACTCGTGGTTGAAAACTTGATAGCATCCCAGCAATCTACGCTTCGTACGGAAGGAGGTCACCCATACGCCAAGGTTTATTTTGCCTACTCCCTCGCAGGGCAAGGGCCACTTTCCATGTCATATGGATTCATTCTCAACTTAACGCCCTCAATCGGTGGTGGATCACAGAATGGGTGGAATCATTTTGCCAACAGCAATGGCGAAGCAAGTATGACCGTTCAAGTTCCTTCAGGTGCAACTGGGATACCGATTTGGTTTCAGGCAGTTGAAAGTCTTTCTGGGGTCTTTCGCGTTAGCAACCTAGTGGCCACTACTGTCCAATAGTCGCTCGGCATCTTCAGGAACACCCTTGCTGCTGCAACTTCAATGAAAAGGCCATTACGTTGAAGAGCGAGAATGGTCCTGCGACAACCATCATTGACCTTGCCCCGGTTTCATAGACACCTCGGTCACATTGCCTACCTCCTCGGCAAGCCGGACTGCCTCGGCCTTCTCTCAGGAGTGAATGTACGTTTTGGTTTGCGGGTCACAGAGTCTCCTGCGGCCAGAATAGCCAAAGGAGCGGCGCACACCCGCAGATGCCAAGTCTTCGACAAGACAACATGAAGAATAGCCAGACCATCTTTCTGTCCATCCTGTTCGGAGTCTTGATTCTGCCAATCGCTGGCTTCGTCGCTTGGGTTCGTCCGGGGATGAGCGGTGTCCTTGCCCAAGGCAAGTCGCCCACCGGGCAGGAGTTTTGTGTGGTGCAGACCTACAAGGGGCTCACCGAGCCATATCAGGTCAGTTTCTATATTCGAGACGCCGACCGAATTTGGAGGTGGAACTATCTTGAGCATCAGGGCACTGCATGGCGCAATGCCTCCGTCGAGTTCGCAGATGGGGAAGCCTTGGTTTTCCGCAACGGCAAACCGTTTCGGAAAATCGCAATGCCGACCGATACTGTGGACCTCGCCACCGTGCCTGGGGGGTACGTTGATTATTACTGTCCCCCGGAGTTCAGCGTTCAAGACGTGCTCGTGTTCCATAACCAGAACTACAAATGATTGCTGCGCAGGCATTCCCAAGATAGTTCCGGTGGTTGTACGATGCCTGCAGAATGAATATTTGCCCACGCACCCCGCATTCGATTCGGCGAAACACGCCTACACCCCAAGCCGAAACCTGTTTTAGCTCGAAGCACGCAAGCGGGGGACAAGGTTAATGGCGCGTAGCAAAAAATCGAGGAGTCACGTTGTTTTCCATATCCCTCACTCCTCGCGGCACATCCCAGAGGATGTGAAGGCGGATTTCGTCATCGATGGCGAAGACTTGGAGGCTGAGCTCGACCGGGTCACGGACCACGCGACCGACGAACTCTTCGAGCTTAAGGGCGCTACGCGGGTGGTGTATCCCCACAGCAGGCTCGTCGCAGATCCGGAGCGCTTTCTTGACGATGAGCAGGAGTCGATGGCGAAGCACGGCCTGGGCGCGGTGTACCTCCAGCGGAATGAAGGCGGTGCGTTGCGCCGACCGATTTCGGAAGAGCGCCGCGCAGAGCTGATTGAAAGCTATCTGGCGCCATTCCATCAGGAGTTCGAGTCGGCCGTTCAGGCTGCCCTGGACGAGCACGGGCGCTGCCTCATTGTCGATTGCCATAGTTTCCCGGCGGATGCCAGTAGATATGAGCCGCTTCCGAAAAGTCCGTTTGACTATCGACCGGAGATTTGCATCGGCACCGATTCCTTCCACACCCTTGATCACCTGGCGGAGGCGATCGAGCAGTTGGCCTGGGACAAGATGGGGTATGACGAGAACGGTTGGGAACCGCTCGATGTCGGCGCATTTGCGGAGGAGGGAGATTCCGAGCCTTCTCCTCCAGTCGATCCTTGGCTGGAAGACGAGAGCGGCGGCCAGCCGGTCCGGGTCAACTGGCCCTTCGCCGGCACCATCGTTCCCTTGCGCCACTACGGCAAGAACCGCCTGGTGCAGTCCGTCATGATCGAGGTTCGCCGCGACCTTTACTGGGACGATGCCAAGGGGCAGCCCAGCGAGCGATGGGCGGAAACCAAGAAGAGGCTCGGCGCGCTCCTTAAGAAGCTGGCAAGCGTGGATCCCTTTGAGCGCTGGTGCGACGATCCAGATCAGTGCATGTGTCCCTTCTGTGGCAATCTCTCGGAAGACCTCATGGATGACATGGAGCCGTCTCCCTGCAACCACAAAGTCGCCTGGAGCGGCGAAAGCGGCAGCACGGTCTTTGAGCGCAAGGATGGCAAGCTCGTCGAGCACAGATTCGATCGCTGGGCAGACAGCCCTTCTCAAAGCTTCATCTATTGGCTCTCGGGGGAATACGATGAAAAGTTGCCGGAAGATCCATCCGCCCGAATCAAAGAACTGAAAGACGCTTTTGAAGCCGACGATATCGCGCAACGCATCATCCGGCTAAACCTTGAAAAAGGAAACGACTTCCCGCTTGCGTCCTTCGAAGGTCTGGTCAACGGTGATGAAATCCTGACCTACGGCATGGCCTCGGGTGCTGGCCGCGTTTATTGGTCCAATAAGCCAGAAGAAGTCAGCGCTCACCTCGCCAAATGGCGGGAACTCTTCCGATGGGGCGTTGCCCGTGGCTTTGAATATTCAGAAGAATAGTGCCTTCGCAGTTCGCGGCTCCTGTTCTGGGGGCTGCTTTCTTCCCCTTCGGTCGTTCTAGGTGAACGCAGTGCTTGGCGTGCTTTCCGAACTTTAGTGATGGAGTGCCGCCAACCTGCCCACAATCAGTGGTGCTGAGGGGCCGTTCCCTGAGTGCTTGCCCACTCCGGCAGTACCCCCGGCTCGATATCCAGCACGGTCACCCCGATTAAGAAGATGGTCGCCACGATCAGGCCTACGCCAATGAGGTTCAGAAGGAATCCATAGCGCATCATGTCGGTGATCTTGATTTCGCCCGAACCGAAAGCAATCGCATTGGGTGCCGTGGCCACCGGCAGCATGAAGGCGCAGGAGGCCGACAGGGTGGCCGGGATCATGAGCAGGAGTGGATCGGTCTCCACGGCCACGGCCATTGCCGCGAGGACAGGCAACACCACTTCGGTGGTGGCCATGTTGGAGGTGAGTTCGGTCAGGAAGGTGATCGTGAGACAGACGACCAGCACCAGGACGACAGGCGGCACATCCGACAGCGCCGCGAGCTGTTGACCGAACCAATCCGACAACCCGCTCGTAAGGAAGCCCTTGGCCAGTGCGAAGCCACCACCGAACAGAAGCACAATGCCCCACTTGATGCCAGACGCGCCCTTCCAATCCATCAGCGCTTCGCCAGGGCGAGACTTGGAGGGAATCAGGAACAGGCACAGCGCCACGACGATGGCAACAGTGCCGTCGTCCACCATGGAGGGGTTAGGGAGCAGGCGCGACCAGCCTGGAATGGTGGCGCCGAACAGTTCCATATCTGCCCGGAACATCCAGCCGAAGATCAGCACCAGGAACAGCCCACCGATCCAGCGCTGTTCGCTGGTCATCGGGCCCATGGCCTTGTGTTCCTTATGGAAAAGGTCTGAGCCAACGGGCATCGGCCCGCGTTTAAGCTTGGCCAGTTTGCATAGCACCGCCCATGCAATCGTCACGAACACGGCCGAAGTCGGCAGCGCGAACAGGAACCAGTCCGCGAAGCTGATCTCCGGCGCGGCCGGGAAGATGATTTCCAGGATTCGCGCGAAACTGAGGTTCGGTGGAGTGCCAATCAAGGTGGCCATGCCGCCAATCGACGCCGAGTAGGCTACCCCCAAGATCAGCACCACTCCCAGGCGCCGCGCCTCGTCCTTTTCCAGGTGCTCCTTGAACGGCACCAAGATCGCCAACGCCATTGGCACCATCATCATGGTCGACGCCGTATTGCTAATCCACATGCTCAGAAACCAGGTCGATGCCATGAAGCCCAGCAATACCATGGGCGCGCTGGTCCCCAATATGCGGAGAATCCGCAATGCGATGCGTCGGTGCAGATTCCAGCGTTGCATTGACAAGGCGAACAGGAAGCCGCCAATGAAGAGGAAAATCAGGTGGTTGAAATAGGTGGAGGCGGTGCTGCGTCCATCTAAGATCCCCAGCAAGGGGAATAAGGCCACCGGCAATAGTGATGTGGCCGGAATCGGGATGGCCTCGGTGATCCACCAGCCCGCCATCAACAATGCCACCGCGGCCATTCGCGTGACTTCCGGGCGCTCCGGATCCAGGTCGCCGAACAGCAGCAATAACAGCGCCGCCGCAGGCACCAGCCAGCGTCCGAGTCGCTCGCGTCTACCGGGGGCCTCGGGCATGGGAGGATTCTAAAAGGTGGAAGTGGGTGCGTCGAGGACTCAACTACTCGTGCCTTAACGCTTCCACCGGATCCATTTGCGCAGCTCGCCAAGCTGGATACAAGCCAAACAACAAACCAATCGACACGGAAATCCCAAAGGCCAGGATTGGCCCGCTTGGCTCGACGATGGTGCGCATGTCAGCGAAGTGCTCCACGCCGATTGGGATCGCTAGGCCGAGAATGATGCCGGCCAAGCCACCACCGACGGACAGCACTACGGTTTCGACCAGGAACTGGAAGACAATGTGGTGTTGCTTGGCACCTAGCGCTCGGCGGACACCGATCTCGCGGGTGCGTTCGGTTACCGTGGCCAACATCACGTTCATGATGCCGATACCACCGACCAACAAACTAATACCGGCGATCGAACCCAACACAATGTTAAAAATGCGCTTGGTCTCTTCTGCACGAGCCAGCAGCTCAAGCGGGACCACCACCTCGTAATCATCCTGATCATGATTGCGGCGCAGCATTTCGCGGCAAGCCGCAGCAGTGCGCTCGACGTTCTCGGCCTTGTCGACATGTACGATGATCTCGTGCAGCTCGACGGTCTCCATCTCGCGGCTGCCGGCACGCTGCTTGACCTGCATCTCGCCGAACCAACGGGCTCCCGTGGTCAGCGGGATGAAGATTTCGCCGGTGACATCTGCACCAGGTAGGGGAATGTCGTCACCGATTGGTACACGCGGCAACAGCGTGCCCACAACGGTGAAGTACTCAGTACCGATCTTAATGCGCTGGCCGAGCGGCGATTTCAACGGAAGCAACTCACGCGCCACCTCATAACCCAACACGCACACGTTCGAGACATTGAAATCGTCGGCGGCGGTCAGGAAACGGCCTTCATGCATCATGCGGCCAGTCGCCTGCTGGTAGTTGGCTTCGGTGGCCATCACGCGTGGGCGCATAGCCTTGGCGTCGTAGCGCACTTCCTGCTGCAGGATGCGCACCGGCACGGCGTTCTCTACCCACGGGTAAGTCTTGGTGACACGGCTGAAATCGTTGTGAGTCAGGCCGTATTCGATCAGGCGCGTGGTCTGGTTGCTGTTGACGTCTTCCGGCGGCTTGACGCTGCGCAGGATTACGTTCTGGCTACCGAGCTGCTTGATCTGCTCTTGCGCCTCGGCACTGGCACCTTCGCCGATCGCCAACATGGCGATCACGCTGCTCACGCCGAACAACACACCAAGCGTAGTGAGCAGGGAACGCAGCTTGTGCAGCAGCAGGCTCTTCACGCCGAGCTGCACTGTGCGTGCAAGGATGCCGCTCATGAACCAGCCTCCACCGTATGATTTTCGACCACGCGATCGACCTTGCCGTCGCGCAACCACATCACGCGCTCGGCATGCGCGCCGACCTCGGCTTCGTGAGTTACCAACAGGATGGTCTTGCCTTCCTCGTGTAACTCATCGAAGAGTTCGAGGATCTCGCCGGTTGTTTGGGTATCCAAGTTACCGGTTGCTTCGTCCGCCAGCAGAATCGGTGGATCGTTGATCAAGGCACGCGCAATCGCCACGCGCTGTTGCTGACCACCACTCAATTCCACCGGACGGTGATCCAAACGATCAGCCAGCCCCAGGCGCTCGGCCAACATGTAAGCGCGCTCCTCGGCGTCGGGCCGTGGATTGTCCTGATAGAAAACCGGCACCAAGATGTTCTCCAACATGTTCAACTGCGGGATCAGGTTGAAGGACTGGAAGATGAAGCCCAGCTCGCGGCCGCGTAGCTGTGACAACTCATCATCATTCAGGTCGTTCACGTTGTAGCCGTTGACCACGTAGTTGCCGAAAGTGGGGCGGTCGATGCACCCGAGGATATTCAGCAGCGTGGACTTGCCGCTACCCGAACTGCCCATGATTGCCCAATACTCGCCGGCCTTGAACGACACATCGATGCCATCCAGCGCGCGCACCTCGGTCGTGCCCATCTTGTAAACACGTCCAATGTTGCCGAGATCCGCGACGACGGGATTATTTTTTTCCATACTCACCGCTGGACTTGCCGCCACCGTAAGAGGGCTTGCCACTACCGGAGTTGCTACCGGCAGGGCGCCCACTTGGTGAGCCACTACCGGATGGGGGGCCGCCCACCTCGTCGTCTTCTCCTTTTGGTGGAGGCTCGGGCTGGAAGCCTCGAGGTGGAGCAAGCTGCACCACTTCACCTTCTTCCAGGCCACCAAGGATCTCGACCCATTCCTCGCTGGCGGAGCCAACTTCCACCTCGCGTGGCTTGCCATCGACGAAGGCCACGGCCTGCCCACCGCTGTGGAACACACCCTGGATTGGAATGAACAGCGCGTCGGGAATTTCCTTTACCAGAATCTCAACGCTGCAGCTGGTGCCTGGGCGCATCTCCGGATCGGTGTCAAGGATGGCGATGTTGGTGCGGAACAGACGTTGGTTCGGGTTCATCCAAGAGCTGCCGCTATCAGGCAGCAGCGCGACGAAATCGACCACGCCGTGGAAATCCTTGTCGGGAATCGAATCCACCCGAATCGTGCAAGCCTGGCCCGGTGCGACCTTCTTGATTACTGATTCGTGCAGGCTCACTTCTGCGATCATGCCACCCGACTGCGGGATGGTAATGATCTCCTGACGTTCACGGACGGTGGCGCCTTCCTCGATCAGGTCGCCCTGACCCCAGCGACTGCGCTCACGGGTGTAGACCACAATGCCACTGCTGGGCGAGTAGATCTTCGACTTGTTCAGCTGGTCCCGCAGCTTGTCAAGCTTCTCCTTCTCGAGGTCGTACTTAGCTTGGCTGGTACGGACCTTGGATTCAGCATTGACCAAACGTGCGGCCGACTGCAGTTCTACGCGCTTCAACTCACGTTCAGCTTCTTCAATCTTGCCTTTGTGCACCGCCACTTGCTTTTTGTAGTCGTAGTCAAGCAGCAATTTCTGAGCACGCCGTGCCTGTAACAATTTGACTTTGCTGCGCTCCCAAGACAGGCGGTCCGACTCGAGCTCCGTAGCCGTCAGGAAACCTTCTTCGTTCAGGTCGGTGGACTTATCGTAACGATCCTTCGCCTGGGAGAGTTCCTGGTCCGCCAACAGGATGGCTTCTTCCGCGGCAGCCTTTTGTTGTTCGAAATCGCCCTCAAGATATTTGACCTCGTCGTCCCTAGCGAACTGTAGGTCCTGCTCGGCCTTGGCAAAGTCCGACGTATTCTGCGACACCTGAATCTCTTTATCCTGCTTCGCTGTGGTCAGCGCCGCATCGGCATTCTGGACTGCAATCTCACCGGCATTCTCGCGATCCTCCAAACTGGAAGTATCCAGTACCACCAGCAGGTCGCCTTCATCCACCTCTTTGCCTTCTTCCACCAAGCTCAGGATCTGCACATTGCCTTCTAGCTCATTGGTGACCTTCACGCTGTTCTTGGCCGAGAGGTTGCCGCGTTGGACCACGGTGATACGCAAGGGGCCGCGTTGCACCGCTTGGCCTTCAATTTCCTCAATGGCAGTGGCGTTCATCCAGCCACCATCACGCAGCCCACTCCACAAACCACCTGCCACAATGACCAGCAGGATCGGCAAGACCAGACGATTCTTTTTCTTCTTGATTGGGGGAGTACTCATTCGACAGTTACGGGCATGCGGGGCAGTGAGGCTTCGTCGAGCTGGATGCCGTTCAAGTCGACATCGAGCAGTTCCAAGTCACGGTAAAGACGCAAGCGCGCCAGTGCATAATCGATCAACGCCGAAGTGGCGGAGTTCTGTGCGCTCAGCAACGAGCGACGGGATTCAAGAACGGTTCGCGTATCGGTGCGCCCCAGTTCTTGTTTCATTTCCGACGACCGCACGCGACGCTCTGCTAGTTCGACCGAGATTAGTTGCAGTTGATAGCGTTCCGACGTGCTCCGCGTCTGGCGCAGGTTGTCGCGCATGTCGGCAAGCACGGTGTCGGTGAGCTCTTCCTCGGTGCGAACTGCCGCATCACGATCGAGCAAACTGCGGCGATAGATGTTGCGTTCCGGCAAGCGATCAATCGGTAGATCGAAATCCAGGCCCACAGACCATGGGCTCGCATCAGAGCGGAAGGATAATGGTTTACCTTCCTGGCTGGTTGAGTCAATAGTGGCTTCCAGGTCCAGGCCCGCGCGCAAGGCGTCTTCCGCAACCGTTACACGACGCTCGGCGTCGATCAGACGATCACGCACGGTGACCAAGTCGAGGCGACGCTCCAAGGAAAGTTCCACAAGGGCTTCGGGATCGATTCCGACCAAGTCGGCGCCATCCAACAGCTTCAGCGCTTCCAGCTCACTGCGATCCAGTTCGGCATAAGTTTCGGTAGGCAGACCGAGCAGCAACATGAACTGATCCATTTGGCCGCCGTAGGACTCAAGCAGGTTGACCAGTGCGGCCTCGGAGACCAGCAAGTCCTGGCGAGCCTGGTCGACCTCGATATCGTTCATGCGCCCGGCATCCGCAAAAGCCACGTTGCGATCCACCAGCAACTTCAAAGACTCAAGGTTGGCCTCTTGGTTGGTGATGCTATCCAAGGTGCGCAGGATCGCGTAGTAGCGGCTGACCACATCGACCGCAAAGGTGCGTCGGTAACGCTCGTAGGTGCGTACCTCATAGACCAAGTTACGCTCAGCCTGCGTGAGTGGCTCCAAGATTACGGCGCGCGCCGAGCCGCGGAGCAGCGGCATGGTGGCAGTAAGTCCCAGGCTGCCTATGGCATCCCAGCCGTCGCCATTGGATAACGCGCGGAATAAATCGGTGCCGATGCTGGCGATAATCTGCGCACCATTGCCAAACTGCTTCGATAGGCCGAAATCGCCATCGACTTGCGCGCTATTGGCATCGTCGCCAGAGCCGGAAATTGTGCCACTGGCGCCGAAACTGGGGCGCCAGCCGAAGCGCCAGCGTTCCAAAGTCAGGTCCAGGGCGCTGCGATAAAGCTGCTCGCGACTGGCCTGGTAGCTGCGATTATTCTCCGCGGCGATCTCTAGACAGGTGGTCAGGTCCAACTGCAGTGGCTTGCCTTCGGCCTCTTTGTTCAGCAATTGAAAGCGCAGCGCATCGGCATTGCGGTCGGCGGTGAAGCCGGCGGGACGATCAAAAAGGGCAGCCCGACGCTCATCGAGAAGGCTGTATACCTCTTCGTCGGCAGCAGTTCGGTGCTCTTCGGGGGTGGCGCAGGCGGCCACTGCAAAACAGAAAAGCGTCAGCAGGGAGCGGCAATCTAGGCGGGACATTCGGGGTAGCCGTGACGATTCACGGACAGGGGACTATGCGCCTACGGGCTATGCGGGCAACTAGTGAGCAACAATTTAGCGTTGCAGCAGGCCCTGCTTGGCACGTTTTTGCGACGAGTTTTGACCTGCCAGGGTCTCGGCTAGAACGACCTAGGTATTCTCGCGTGGGGTGAGTACAGCGACCAGGCCGAGCACCGGGGTGCTTATTTTGACTTATCGGCCGGAGGCGGCGAGGCCTCCTTGTCTTCCGAGTCCTTGGCTGAAGCCTTGCTGTCGCTGGAGTCGCTCGGGCCTTCCTCGAGCGCATTGGACGGGATGGCATGGAAGCTGAGCTTCTCGTTTTCCTCGTCCAGATCCATTTCGACCAGCGAGTTCTCAGGCAGGTTGCCGCGCAGCAGCTCCTCGGCCAATGGATCCTCGATGTAGCGTTCGATGGTACGACGCAACGGACGTGCACCATATTGAGGGTGATAGCCCTTCTCGATTAGGAAGTTGCGGGCGCTGTCGCTGAGATGCAGTACCAACTTTTGCAGGCGCATGCGCTCCTCGACCTTTTGCAGTTCGATGTTGATGATGCGCACCAAGTCCTCCTTGACCAGAGGGTTGAAAGTCACGATTTCATCAAGACGGTTCAGGAACTCGGGGCGGAACTGACGTTGCACCTCTTCCATGATTCCTTCCTTGATGCGGTCGCTCTGCGCTTCTTCCGAAGTGTGGAAGCCCACACCGCCGCCGGACTGGACCACACTCGAACCGACGTTCGAAGTCATGATCATGATGGCATTGCGGAAATCGATATGACGACCGAAGTTGTCCGTCAATCGACCTTCTTCCATGATCTGCAACAGCATGTTGTAGACATCAGGATGGGCCTTTTCGATCTCGTCGAACAAGATCACCGAGTAGGGGCGACGACGCACCTGTTCGGTGAGCTGACCACCTTCTTCATAGCCGACGTAACCAGGAGGCGAGCCGACCAAGCGGGAAGCGTTGTGCTTCTCCATGTACTCGGACATGTCGATGGTAATCAAGGCTTCTTCGCTACCGAACATGAAGGTGGCGAGTTGTTTCGACAACCAGGTCTTACCGACACCAGATGGGCCGAGGAACATGAAGCTACCGGTCGGACGATCCGGATCCTTCAATCCCGACCGACTACGTCGCACTGCACGGGCAATCGCGTTGATTGCCGTATCCTGGTTGACCACCTTCTTGCTAATCTCTTCCTCCATTAGGAGCAGGCGTTCGGCCTCTTCCTTGGCGAGGTTGGTGATTGGGATTCCAGTCATCTTGGAGACGGTCTCTGCGATGATCTCACGCGAGACGTCGGGGCGGGCCTCATTCGAAGACTCCTCGTTCTTCCATTCGGCCAGCAGGTTCTCACGCTTGCGACGTAGCTGATAAGCCTCGTCGCGCTTGCGAGCTGCAGCCTCGAAATCCTGACCGGCGACGGCCTCTTCCTTGGCCTTTTCGAGCGCGCTGATCTCGACATCTAACTCGCTCACATCTGGTGGAGGAGTCATGGTGCGCAGGCGCAGACGTGCACCGGCCTCGTCGATGACGTCGATGGCCTTATCCGGCAGGAAGCGGCTAGTGATGTACTTAATTGAGAAATCGACTGCGGCCTCAAGAGCGAAATCGGTGTAGTTGACCTTGTGGTGGTTCTCGTAACGCTCCGACAAGCCATGCAGAATGGCGACGGCGTCGTCGCGAGAAGGTGGCTCCACGATTACCGATTGGAAACGACGCTCGAGCGCGCCATCCTTCTCGATGTGCTTGCGGTATTCGTCGAGGGTGGTTGCACCGATGACCTGCAATTCGCCACGCGAGAGCGCAGGCTTCAGCACGTTGGCGGCGTCGATTGCGCCTTCCGCGCCACCGGCACCAACCAAAGTGTGGATCTCATCGATGAACAACACGACATCCTTGGCGCGCTTGACTTCCGTCATGACGGCCTTGATGCGTTCCTCGAACTGGCCGCGGTACTTGGTACCAGCGACCATGCCGGCGAGGTCGAGCGACACGATGCGCCTTCCTCGCAGGATTTCAGGTACCGAGCCACCGACAATCGCTTGGGCCAAGCCTTCGACGATGGCGGTCTTGCCGACACCAGGTTCACCTAGAAGGACAGGGTTGTTCTTGGTGCGGCGCGACAGCACCTGCACCACGCGCTCGATCTCGTCGGCGCGACCGATGACCGGATCCAAATCGCCACGACTTGCGGCTTCGGTCAAGTCCATGCCGAAGGTGTCCAGCGCCGGAGTCTTCGACTTGCCGTGCGAGGGGGCGCCTTGTTCCGGAGCAGGGCCTTGGGAGAGATCCGCGGCTTCCTCTTCGGACTCTTCTTGGATGGTGCCACCCAGGAACTCGATGACCTCCTCGCGGACCTCATCGAGACGCACACCAAGTGCCCGCAATACGTGGGCGGCGATGCCCTCTTGTTCGCGCAACAGCGCGAGCAGCAGATGCTCGGTGCCGATGTAGTTATGCCCCAAGTTGCTGGCCTCTTCGAGGGCCAGTTCCACGACCTTCTTTGCGCGTGGCGTGAATGGAATCTGGACCGACGGCTCTACCGCTGGGCCGGACTTCACAATCTTCTCAATTTCGCGACGAATCTTGTCGAGGTCTACGGCCATTGTCTTCAGGACATTCGCTGCCACGCCCTGACCCTCTTGGATCAGGCCGAGCAGAATGTGCTCCGTGCCGATGTACTCGTGGTGGAAACGTTGCGCCTCGCGGCGTGCGAATCCCATGACTTTCCTTGCGCGTTCGGTGAATCTGTCGAACATTTTGTAGGTTCCCCTGTTGGTACGTTTCTCTTATCGGCTGATATGGCCGGAAACTTTCAATTCTCAGAAAATTCGCTCAAGCCCCCAATTCCGGGCCGCTTTCCAGCTCTTGGATGCGGTCACGGATGCGCGCGGCTGACTCGTAGTCTTCCTGATTGACTGCTGTATCGAGTTCTGCGTTCAGTTGGTCAAGGAGGTTATCTTCTCGCCAGTCCACATGCTGCTCGTGGCCGTGAAGCCGCTCAAGCATTTCGCCGACGTAATCCGCGAAGACCTCGTAGTCATTGGGGCAGCCAAGGCGGCTGGTTTGACGAAGATCCCGTAAGGTCCAACCGCAATCGGGACAGCTGAGATCCTCTTGCGACTCGGAGGCTATAGGGGTGGCTGGCCCGGCCCCGGTTTGGGGCAAGAAGGCCTTCGAAAGCATGCTGATAATCTTTGGGAAAGAAGCAGCTTTCGGCACAGGCAAGCCAGCTTTCTTTGCACATATGTGGCAAAAATCTGTGGCCTTGACCTGTGCATGACCGGCGTCGTCGTAGACGACATCGAGCTGGTGCAAAGTGGCTTGCAGTTTTTGGCAGGATTGGCAAATCATCTGTTTCATGTAGCCGATGAAGCGCGGCCGGTTTCTTCTTTGCCTACGTGGACTCTTGCACAAAGGGAGTGAAAAAATTCAGCGCGGTCGCGGAAGTTCCTGAATTCATCGTAGGACGAAAAGGTCGGTGAAAACAGCAGGAATTCAGCTTTTCCGATGCTTTGCAGGGCTTTGGTGGCAGAATCCTTGAATTGCTCCGACCATGTGGATGGCAGGCCAGCAGCCTGACATTCCTTGGCCAAGCGCGCACCACCCTCGCCATAGAAGTAGAGACGGGTGCAGCGTCTGCAGGTTTCCACTAATTTGCTGAGATCCAATCCTTTGTCTTTCCCGCCAGCGAGCAAGACAATCTTGCCTTGCAGATCTTTCAGTGCAGCAGCGGTCGGGTCGGGGTGGGTGGCGACGGCATTGTCGATGATGTTGCGACCATGTTTGTCGCGGAATCGCGCCATGCGGTAAGGAAGTCCAGGAAAGCTGCGTGTCCGCGCGCGAATGGCTGCGTCATCCATACCGAGGAGGCGCGCGGCATGGAGAGCCGCTAATAACGAAGGCAAACGATAGGGTTCCGAGAAGGGGAGATCCTCGATTGAGAGGCCGAAGTCTGGGAGGGCTTCGGGTCGTAGCTGGAGGGTGGTGCCGTGTGCTTCCTTTTGCCACTGAGTGGCATCCTCACAATCCAATGGCAGGAGCAGGTGACCGTGCTCATCTTGGTACTCCAACAAGCGGCGCTTGGCCTGCCAGTATTGGGGGACCGTGTGATGACGATCGAGGTGGTCGGTGCCTAAATGCGTGAGCACCGCCACCTGAGGCCAGCCTTTGGGGGCCACCAGGCGCTCAGTCTGAAAGGACGACAGCTCAATCACCAGTCGGTTGCCTTGTTGTAGCGGCAAAACGGCCTCGAGCAGTGAACCACCAAGGTTGCCACTGAGCACAGTGGTTCCTGGCAGGCCTTCCAGTAGGTGGGCAGTTAGCGCTGCACAGGTAGATTTTCCATTGGTGCCGGTAATGGCTACGGCTGGCAAATGTGCAGCGGCCGCAATCGCCAAGTTGACTTCGGTGGTCAACTTGCAGCCGCATTCCATGGCGACCTGGAGCCATTGGGCTTCCGACGGCACCGCTGGGTTCACCACGACCACATCTGCGTCTTCGAATAATCTACGATGGTGACGGCCCAAATCAAAGGTGATAGGCAGGCCCTCCAGCGCAGCGATGCCCTCTGCCAAGGCGCTGGCGGGGCGTAGATCTGTAACGGTGACGCGGGCACCGAGCGAAACCAGCGCGCGTGCGCAGCCAGCTCCGCCACCGAAGGCGCCAAGCCCAAGCACCAGGACTTTCTGGTCCTTCAAGTCCGCTGGGTGCAGGTACTCCATGGTTACCGGGCGCATGAGGCGCAATTCTAGCGGTGTGGGGTGCCGAAATGGGGCCCATAGGCGCCGCCAACAGCAAAAAACCCGAAGGGGCTGGTGCCATACCCGAAGGGGGCTGGTGCCACACCCGAAGGGGGCTGGCGGAGAGAGAGGGATTTGAACCCTCGGAGCCGTCTAAACGACTCAACAGCTTAGCAAGCTGCCGCATTCGGCCACTCTGCCATCTCTCCACACAAGCGGCGCAAAGTTTAGCCTTGGCTCCCTAGGTTGCCAAGCGATTATCTTGCCGCCAATTGTCGGCTAGGGAAAGGTGGCGGAGAGGGTGGGATTTGAACCCACGGTCCCGTGAAGGACGCTGGTTTTCAAAACCAGTCCATTCGGCCACTCTGGCACCTCTCCGCGTGAACCCTAGCCTTGAGCCTGGGTCCAGACCTTCTCAGTGACATAAATAGGCGCTGAGCCGCGTAAGGATAGCGCGATTGCATCACTTGGACGGCAGTCGATGCCGAAAACATCGCCATCATGCTCCACACGAAGCTCGGCGAAATACGTGCCTTGCTCCAGCTCGTGGATTACGGTCTCTTGGATATTGCCGGCCAAGCGCTGGATGAGCGTGTGGGTGAGCTCGTGGGTCATTGGCCGCGGTGCCGGCTCGCCCTTCAAGCACATCGTGATCTCCTGCGCCGCACTGCGCCCGATAACCATGGTCAGCTCGCGCGGGGACGCGCCAACATCGGTCTCGCGAAGCTGCAAGTACTGCTGCTCATGGCCGTCCACCAGAATCAGGCGGTTGACGCGGGCGAGGGTCCGTTCCATTAGCTCTAGGATATCCTGGCCACATGCCTAACGTCTACGTAGAGACGATCCCGACCAAGGACCTGGGGCGTGTCCGCTTCGGTTTTGACGCTAAGGGTGAGTTAATCGAGATTAAGATGCGCGCCGATAGCCGCAGCGGTTCACAGCACAAGGCGCCGAAGGGGGTTCCTAGCCGCGCCAAGCTGGAGAAGTGGCTGGCGGCGTACATGAGGGGGCGCCAGCACCCCTTCCCTGGCAAATGGCAGCTGCCAGGTGGCAGTGAGTTCGCGCGCAAGGTCTATGCCGCAGTGGCTGCCTTGAAGCCGGGCGAAACCTTGAGTTATGGCGGGGTGGCGGAGCGCGCCGGGTCGGCAAAGGCTTACCGCGCGGTTGGCACTGCGATGGGCAAGAACCCGATCCCGTTGGTGGTGCCCTGACACCGTGTGCTCGCGTCCGGCGGTCGGCTGGGTGGCTTCACAGGTGGCTTGGACCTAAAGCAAATCCTGCTCGGAATCGAAGGCGTGGAGACTCGCTGAATGCAGCCTTCGAGACTGCGGCGACTTTGGCCGCCTAGTTCAATTCGCGTAGGCGGATGTCGCGGAACTCCACCGGTGCACCTTCGGATTCCAGGGCAATGTAACCTTCAGAAGGATTGCACTTGAAGCCGTGCGTCACCATCGTGCCGTTGACCCACAGGCTGACCTCCCCGTCCATGGCACGGATTGCGTATTGATTCCATTCTCCGGCCGGGCGCACCAAGCGCTGTGTTGGAAAACTGCGTGCGCTGTTGGGATTCCCCACGGTGTAGGCTTCACCATCGGCACCGATGTATTCGATCATCGGGGTCGCTGCCACCATCGAGGCGTTGCCAACTGGGAAGACGTCGCCGTGGCTGGTGAACCAGTCGGAATGCTCGCCCTTATTCTTCAGCCAGTTCTCCTCGTAGCCGAGGTCGAGCACAGCAAATGGGCAAGCCGCGCATCGCCGTAATCGGCGATTACATGTTCGATCGTTACATTTGGGGTGAAGCTAATCGCATCAGTCCCGAAGCACCGGTGCCGG
>JASMKM010000074.1 GCA_030749235.1 Planctomycetota bacterium
CCGCGTCGACGGTGGCGACGTCGGCGGCGGTCGGTTCAGCATGGATGACATCGAGAATTTCGCGCGTGCCGGCCGGTCCATCGGCCTGGCTCCAGGTACCCAGGTGCCTCTGGTGTGGCTGATAAGGTTGGTGCGGCGCCATGTAGTGCGCCCAGATTAGGCTGCGCTTACTGGCGGCGATGTCGGCGGCGGTCTTCTTCAGCAGTTCCGCCGGGCCCATGGGCTCCTGCTCCTTGCGAAAGACCTGATAGCTGTCAAAACCGGGGTCTAAGCCACAGCCCGGACGGTTGCCCTGTGCCGGCCGCAACGAATAATTGGCCACACTGGCATGGGCTTGCCAACCGGCCTTCTCTAGGCCCACAACGTAGGTCGGCGCCTGCACCTGATGATGATTACGCATTGCGCCATGTTCCAGCGCACTGAGCCCGGTCCAGAAGGATCCGAAGGAAGGCAAAGTCATGCCTGCCGGTGCCCAGACCTGCTCGAACAAGGTGCTTTGAGCGGCAATCCAGCTCAACGACCACTTACGCTCGGGATCGCCACCGGTGGCGCGTTCCGCCCCATAGAAGGGCAGTCGATCGGCACGTAGCGTATCGATTGAAACCACCACCAGGTCGAGTGGCCTTGCCGCACCGAGCACGCCCCTTGCAGGGATGTCCAGCGGGGTGAGGGTGGCCGCCTGTGGGCTTACCGAATCGTCGCCGGAACAGCCACCGAAAAGGGCGGCAATCGCTGCGCACATCATGACCAGCCTGCAGTTCATGCTCCCAGTATAAGCAAGCAGATGGCTAAACTATGGCCTAACCCGACAGCACTCCATATGTCCTGGTTCGATTCCCTAGCCGCTTCCTTCATCCCCCTGATCCCGAAGTCGATCATGCGTCGACTGAGTACGCGTTACATTGCCGGAGAAAAGCGCGCCGACGCGTTGGAGCGTGGCCACCGACTCGCGCGAGCAGGGTACCGCGTGACCTACGACCAACTCGGCGAAGCGGTCACCAACGAGGCCGAAGTGGCTGCCGCCGTCGAGGAGAACCTACGGCTACTCGATGACCTGAAGAATGGCAATCTGGAGTTAAATATCTCCACCAAGCCGACACAGATGGGGTTGAACATCTCCGAACAGCTGTGCCACGACTCGATGGCAAAGGTACTCGAGAAGGCTCAGGAATACGGTGCCTTCGTGCGCTTCGAGATGGAGGAATCCTTCACCGTCGACGGCACCTTACGCGTATTCGAGAAGTTGCGCGCCAAGTTCGGCAGCAGCGTCGGTGTCGTGCTGCAGTCGATGTTGTTCCGTACCGAAGAGGATGCGCGCGCACTAATCGCCAGCAGTGACCGGCCGCTGAACGTGCGCATGGTGAAGGGCATCTACCTGGAGCCGGATGATGTCGCCTATCAGGAAGGTTCCCGGGTCAATGACAGTTACCTGCGCACCCTGCGCGTGCTGCTTGAGGGCGGTGCCTACGTCGCTGCTGCGACCCACGATGACCTGCTGGTGGCCGGCTTGGAGCAACTGCTCGCCGAGAACCCAAGCTGGCGCGACAAAACCGAAGTCCAGGTGCTGCTCGGCGTCCGCGAGGAAATGCGTCAACATGTGCGCGATTCCGGCCTGCCGGTGCGTGTCTACGTGCCTTACGGTGAAGCGTGGCATAAGTACGTCACGCGACGCCTGAAGAGGAATCCGAAGCTGGCGCGCCATGCCTTCTTCGGCATATTCAAGCGTGGCGAAAGGTTGAATTAGGAGACTCTAGTCCTCGACTTCGCGCAGCAATTCGCTGCGCACCTGCTCGACCGCATCTTCGAAGCTCGTACCGGCCTCAAAGGTGGCGCCGGCTGCACGTGCATGACCTCCACCACCGAGGCGACGGGCGACCTTGTTGACGTCCAGATGATGCTTGCTGCGCAGGCTCAACTTCACCATGCCCCCATCACGTTCGGTCAACAGGCCTACGGCCTCGACGACGCGCACCGAACGCAACAGGTCGAGCACATCATCGGTGTCTTCCATGCTGCCTCCGACCGACTCCAGGTGTCGTTGGCTGGTCCAGGCAATCGCGATTTGGCCATCGGCGTGGTACTCGAGGCTCTCCAAGACCGCGGCGATGCCTAGGGGGCGCCCCATCTCGGCCTGTTGATAAACCAGATCGTAGATACGTGAGGTGTCCACACCATTGGCGACCAAACGTGCGGCCGCTGCCCATGCGTCGGCGTTGGCATTGGAATACTTCAGCCAACCAGTATCCGTCATCAACGCCACAAAGGCGGCTTCGTAGGCCTCCGCAGGTAAATCCGTGACGCCGAGAGCCTCGACGAAATCAAGTGCCAATAGACCACTGGCAGCAGAACCGCAGTCATGCACGCTCGCCGACCAACCCTGATCCTCCTCCATCGGATGATGGTCAATGACCAGACGCTTCATCCCACTGGCCTCGACGGCCTTACCCATTTCACCAAGGCGGCGGAGTGTATTGCAATCGCAGACAATCAAGAGATCGGCTTCGGGCAATTTACCGTCGTACAAAGTCCATGGCGTATGCGCTTCGAGGAAGCCATAACGACCGTCCGGTGCGTTCGGCAACATGACCTCGACCTCCTTGCCCATTCGCTTCAGGGCGTGATAGACCACGCTTTGTGCTCCGAGGCAATCGCCATCGGCGCGAAGGTGGCCGGACAGCAGCACGCGGCGGCTTTCGGTCACGAGGTTTACGGCTTCCAACACGAGACAGATTCTAACGACGCGTGCTTAAGGGTAGGATTCTGGTGAGTCTGGCCAGGCGCTCAGCTGGCGTTCGGGGCGCCAACCTTCGCACAAGGCAGCACAGACGGATGCGGCGGACATGGGCGGTGTTTCGCCTTGATCCAACTGAAAGCGCAAAACGGTTGCGGTCTTGCCGGCGCGCAAGCTCCCCCAGTCATCCTGCTGCAGGACCTCGGCACCGCGGGCAGTCAAGGCATGCCACCATGCCTGCGGCCCTGCATCCGGCATCATCGTGAAGGCCAAGTTCAACTCGAAGAGCGGATCCATCCGCGTATTCGATGCCCGCGAATCACAGCCCAAAGCCGGCAGCGGCACGCCAGCCTGCACGAAGCTAGGTGCAGGGCGTTCAAAGTAACGATGCGTGCCAGGGCAGAACACCACGTCTACCTGTGCTCCAGCGAGGCGCCGTAGCTCGGCAACATTCAGGTCGCCACCATGCACCACCAAGGTGCCCTTCTGCAGACCGCCGACCTGCTCCAGCCATTCCACCGGCGAGGACCAAAGCTCATCCTTCATGGCGCGACCGCGTTTATGCAGCAAATCCGCCAGCGGTCCGCTGCCTTCGGCCAACATCTGTCGCTCCTCACAGTGCTCACCGAGATGGATGGAAACCAAGGCTCCCTTGGCGGCTGCAAACACTGCACGGGCAACCTCGTCCGCAATTGAGAAGGGCGCATGGAGGGCCAAGGCTTGACCAGGTGCCAAGCTGCGGAGGATGGCTGGATCGAAATCCGCTTGCGACGGTGCGAAGACCTCACGCATAGCCAGGACCTTAGGCAAGACCGGTGTTTGTTGTTGACCATCCGCACCTGCTTCGGCGACATGGGTGGCGACCAGCCCACAACCGAAGCGCGCCAGTTCAGCCAAGGAAAGGGCGGCACTGCTGGCCGCATCCAGGCGCCCTTCCGATATGCGCCAAGCAAGCAGATGCTCCACCCAGCCACTGAATCCTATGCCGCGCCAATCGGCACTTGGGGCGTCGTAACTCTCCAGATGAGCATGCGCCATCACCGGCGCGGCAGTCCACAACTCACCGGGGAAGGCCTGTCGTGCAATGCCTCTAGGCAGGTCTTGCTCGGCGGTGACGGCATGAATCAAACCGGCGGCATCGACCACCAAAGCAGTGCGCTCCTGCAAGGATGCAGAATCCTGCAGGAGCGCATCGGGCAATAAAGCCCACAAGGGACCGTGGCTCAATCGCCCGTGTAATCGAAAGTAACTTCGGTCACGCGGAAGTAAGCACCAGCACTGGTGCCAATCAGTGTCTCGATCTTGTCGTGGTCGAAGACGATCATATAACGCAGGGCACGCACAATCGAACCGCTCAGCTCATTAAGACCATCAGTGACTCCATTAAATCCGGGGATAATCCAACCAGACTGGTTAATGATGGTCGGGTTTGCCAAGGCCGACTGCCCAGCCTCCATCCAGCCCTTCTGGAAACCAACCCAGATCGGGGTGCTGTCTGGATCGGTCGGCGTGGTGTTGCTAAAGCTACCCGTGTTGACAGTGGTGCCATCCGGCGACCACTCGTATTCCACGATCCAGCTATCGAAGACCATTTCCTGCACAGTCGAGGCTGGTTCATACCAACGACTGCGCACGCCACTGGCGTTGCCGTTAAAGGTGGTGCCATCATTGGCGACCACGTCGCCACCACCGAAGCTCACCGCCAGCTGACCAATATTGGCCTGACCAGGGGAACCGATCGGAGTCAGCTCGACAGCGCTGTCAGGCTTAATCATGCCTTGCAGGGCAGACAGGCTCTCGAGGCCGGTGCCGG
>JASMKM010000075.1 GCA_030749235.1 Planctomycetota bacterium
TACGGCGTAGACTGGATCAGCAGCACGGTCAGCAACGCAACTTCTACAGACGGCACAGACCTCACAGTGCTCAAGGATTCGTCGGTGCTGGCTTCGGGCGGGAACCCCGACAAGGACAGTCACACCATCATCCTGCAGACCGCAGGCACCGACATGCGCCTGCTGTTGGTCGAAGCCCTGCAGCATGACTCCATGTTTGAGGGTCGCGTCGGGCGTGCGCCGAACGGCAATGCCGTGTTGACTTCCATCGAAGCCGAAGCGTTCTCGCTGGACGATCCGAGCCAGAGTCAACAAATCGATTTCACTTGGGCATGGGCTGACTTGGAGCAGGAAAATGGCGATTTCCAAGTGGTCAACGCCCTGGACGGCGAACACGCGCTCGGTTGGGCAGTCGATGCACACCGCACAAAGGGCGGGCGCAACGTCATGCTCCTCGCCGACCAGCCCTTTGGTTTCGAGGATGGCACCGAGTTGCACGTGACATTGCACTACCGATCGCAATACGCACAGCATGCCTTTGGCCGCGTGCGCCTAACCCCGGCGTCAATCACCGAGGCCGGCTTGGCCGCCTTGCCGGTGGCTGATTCGCGTTGGTACGGCACTTGGCCTTACTCGCCAAAGGAAGGGGAGGCTGGCTACGATCAGATTTTTGGTCCGGAAGCCGATGCCACCATCGACCTCAGCAAAAAGTACGCGCCAGACAACTACAGCTGGGTGTTGGTGCCGCAGCTGAAGGAAAACGAGGTCAACAACGTCTTGCCTGCCGGCGCCAAGGTTAGCTTCGCTGGTCGCCGCCTGTTCTCACCGAGCGCGCGAGAGCTGGAAGTCTCAATCGGTTCCGACGACGGCGTGCAAGTCTTCCTTGATGGTGAAATGGTCTTCGAGAATCGTGTCAATCGTGGCGCTGCTGCCGATCAGGACCGCATCAAGCTGAAGCTGACTCCTGGCGAGCACACCATGGTGATGAAAATCATCAACACCGGTGGTTCTGGCGGTATGTACTGGAAGCCGCTTCCGCCGCTTGAGGAACTGCAAGACAACTTGGTATGGAGTGTGGCTCCACAACATGTGCGCGACCTCGGTGCGGACGACTTGGAGCAACGCTTGTCGTCGACCTGGCGCACCCAACACTCGCCAATCTATCGGGAGAAACTAGCCAAGGCCGAAGCCCTGCAGGCACAGCTGACCGAGATCGAGAACTCCATTCCCTTGACCATGGTCATGAAGGAGCGCGCCGAGCCACGTCAGACCTACCTGCTGATGCGCGGAGCTTACGACCTGCCTGACAAAGACCGACCGGTCGAGCGTGGCGTACCCGTAGCCCTCGGCACCTTGCCCGATGGCGCACCGAACAACCGCGAAGGCTTGGCGCGTTGGTTAATCCACGCCGACAACCCGTTGCTGTCACGCGTCTCGATGAACCGCTTCTGGGAGATGATCTTCGGCACTGGCATCGTCGTAACCCCGGCCGATTTCGGCCTGCAAGGCGCCTGGCCGACGCACCCGAAACTGCTCGATTGGCTTGCGGTGGAGTTCCGCGAAGGCGGTTGGGATTCCAGGGCCATGATCCGCTTGATGGTCACCAGCAGTGCCTACCGACAGGATTCGCGCTTGCGTGACGAGGCTGTCGCTGTCGACCCGGAGAACAGCTTGCTCTCTAGTTATCCACGCCGACGTCTAGGCGCCGAGGAGATTCGTGATCAGGCGCTCTACGTTGCCGGCTTGCTGATCGAAGAGTTCGGCGGTCCTTCGGTCAAGCCGTATCAACCTGAAGGCCTTTGGAAGGAAGTGGCGATGCTGCAGTCCAACACGCGCAACTTCGTGCGCGACAATGGTGATGCGCTTTGGCGTCGTAGTCTCTACACCTATTGGAAACGCGCCGTGCCGCCACCGTCGTTGTTGACCTTCGATGCGCCTACCCGCGAGTTCTGCACCACCAGTCGCGGCACCACGAACACGCCGCTGCAAGCCTTGGTGTTGTGGAATGACGAGCAGTTCGTTGAAGCCGCGCGCGTGCTCGCGCAACGCACTTTGATGGAAGCTACAGTCCCAATCTTGGGTGGAGTAGAAGCGTCGGAAGCGGAAGTGCGCTCGCGCATCCGTCAGATGTTCCGCCGCTGCACCGGTCGTGTACCGGAACCTTCCGAGATACCGTTGCTGGAAGATGCCTTGAACGCTTTTCAGGAGCGCTACGCTGCCGCACCGGAGGATGCAGCCAAACTCCTTGCTGCAGGGGATTCACCGCTTCCTGATGGCATCGAACCCGCAACCCTCGCCGCCTGGACCATGCTCGGCAACGCGCTGATGGCCCTGGATGAGACTATTTCCCACCGCTAAGCCAGTCAAGCAACCATTGACCATGGAAACCAATAACCCTCTCAATCCAGTTCGCGAACGCGAACTGTTGATGACGCGACGCCGTTTCTTCGGCACCGCCGCGAAGGGCCTAGGCGCTGGTTTCGGTGCCCTCGCCTTGAACGGACTACTCGGCAAGGAACTCGGCGCGATGGCCAGTGGCCTAGGCGGCTTGCCGGAACTCGGACCATCGCCAGTGGACGCCGTCGGCAATCGCATCGCCGGGCCGCACTACAAACCGAAAGCCAAGCGTGTGATCTACATGCACATGGAAGGCGGGCCGAGCCAGATCGACCTCTACGATTACAAGCCAGGTCTGCGTTCACGCTTCAATCAGGACCTGCCGGAGTCGGTGCGCGATGGCCAACGCCTGACCGGCATGACCAGCGGCCAGGCGCGCTTCCCAGTAGCGCCGTCGATCTTCAAGTTCTCGCGCTACCGCAACAATCAGGATGGCCTCTGGTTGTCGGAGCTGTTGCCGCACACCGGCTCGGTCGCCAAGGAGATTTGCATGATCAACTCGATGCACACCGAGGCGATCAACCATGAACCGGGTATCACCTTCTTTCAGACCGGCAACCAACAACCTGGCCGGCCGAGTTTCGGTTCGTGGATGTCCTACGGCTTGGGGAGTGCCAACGCCAACCTGCCAGCCTTCGTTGTCATGATCACGCAGGGCGTCGGCAATATGCAGGCACTGTCGCAGCGATTCTGGGGTTCCGGCTTCCTGCCTAGCGAACACCAAGGCTGCAAGTTGCGGTCAGGCGGTGACCCTGTGCTGTACCTGCGCAACCCCGAAGGCGTGTCGCGCGCCGATCGTCGACGCATGCTCGACCTGGTCGGTGAGCTGAACGAAAAGGAATACGAGCGTAGCTTCGACCCGGAAGTGCAGTCGCGCATCTCTCAATACGAGATGGCCTATCGGATGCAGATGTCAGTGCCCGAGTTGACTGATTTCTCCAATGAGGATGAGGCCACACTCGCCATGTACGGGCCCGACGTCCACAAGCCGGGTTCCTTCGCCGCCAACTGCCTGATGGCGCGTAGGCTTGCCGAACGCGGCGTGCGTTTCATTCAGCTCTACATGCGCGGCTGGGACCAGCATGGCAACTTGCCGAACGAGATTCGCGCCCAAGCCGGCGCAGTCGATCAGCCGCAGGCCGCCTTAATCAAGGACTTGAAACGTCGTGGCCTGTTGGACGACACCCTCGTGATGTCGGCAGGGGAGTTCGGACGCACGGTCTACAGTCAGGGCACGCTCACCACCGAGAACTACGGTCGTGATCATCACCCACGCTGCTTCAGCGTGTGGGCGGCTGGCGGTGGCATCAAGCCGGGCATCACCTACGGCAAGACCGATGACTTTTCGTACAACATTGTCGAGGATCCGGTCGACGTGCATGAGCTGCACGCCACTTTGTTACATTGTCTCGGCTTCGACCACGAACGCCTTGGCTATCGCAGTCAAGGTCGTGACATGCGCCTCACCGACGTTGGTGGCCATGTAAACCAGAGCCTGTTGGCCTAGCACTCGCAAGACATGGATTTCTTCGCTGACCTGTTGGCGGTATTCGGCCGCTCACACCCTCTCCTGCTGCACATGCCGATTGGCATGATCGTCGGCCTTGGCTTAGTGGAATGGATTGCCTTCAAGCGTGGCCACAAGCCAATGGCTCGACTCTACGTCTTTCTGGCCGCATGCACCGCGGTCCTTGCCGTCGCAAGCGGCCTAGTGTTGCACGAGGAGCCCGGTTACGAGAGCAGTTCGGTGATGGAGTGGCATGAATGGCTCGGTATCGCCACGGCAGCCTTTGCTTGTGCCTGCTTCGCCATGCGCCTCGTCGGTGCGATCAAGCTCTACCGCATTTTCCTGCTGCTGGCAGTGGTCGTGATCGTACCTGCTGGTCACTTTGGCGCCGAGATGACTCACGGCAAGGGCTTCCTGTGGGAACCCTTCGTGGCTTCGGACGAGCCGGAGTACATCCCGCCTGTCATCCCTACGGTGCCGAACAACAATGCCGGCGACCAAACCCCCGACACCACATCTTCTAAGACTACTGGGAACCCGGGAAAGCCGACCGCCGAGGGCGAAACGCCGCAACAACCGGCATCGATTCTGGCTAGCTACGAGGAGCACATCGCGCCGATGTTTGCCGCGCGTTGCAACAAATGTCATGGCGAACGCAAGTCCAAGGGCGACCTGCGCATGGATTCGGTCGAAGCCATCCTCGCTGGTGGTGACGGCGGCGAGATCATCGTCTTTGGCATGGGCATCGACCACCCCGAAGGCAGCGTAGTCATCGAGGAAAGCGAGATTTTTCAGCGCTTGATATTGCCACTTGACGATGACGACCACATGCCGCCGGAATCGAAGACCCAACTCACCGAATCCGAGATCGAGTTCATTCGTCTATGGCTGGAAGCCGGTGCGCCTTTCGAGGAACCTTTTGAGCTCGGTGCTGGCAAGCAGTTGCCGCCGCCGACGGTGAAGGATCCGCCCAAGCCGGGCAAGCAGACCCCGAAGCCTGAGCAGGAGACCAGTTCGATTGGCACCCAAGGCGATTCCGTCGTTCCCGCCGAACCGACCGCGCCGGCACCCGCCGAAGCCCTACTCGCCTTGGAAGCCGCATTGATTCATGTGCAACCGGTGGAACCGGGCGCGAGAACCTTGTGGATCGACTTCGCCGCACCGGCAGCCACAATCGACGATGCCCAAGTGAAAGCCTTGCTTGAACCGCTGCAGGCTCACGTCGGCGAGTTGTCGGTGGCGCGAACCAAGATCACCGACGCCAGCATGTCCAGAATCGCGGCCATGCCTGCGTTGACACGGCTGGACCTGCGCAACACCGCCATTACCGATGCAGGCCTAGCCGAGCTGCGCAATCACCAGCAGCTGAGTCGGTTGGTGTTGAGCCAGACACTGATCACCGATGAGGCGGCCACCACCTTGGGTTCGCTGCCCGCCCTGCAACACCTTTGGGTCTGGGATTCCCAGATGACCGCCGACGGCCTTGCCGCCCTACGCAAGTCACTTCCGCACGTGCACATCGATGCCGGCGACTTGACTGAAGTGGATATCCTCGAGGTCGAGCCCGACCTTGTGTTCACCGGTGACGCTCCTTTAATCGACGGTCCTGCCGACGGCGACGATACTCCTGCGAGTACCGTGGCGTCGTTGACCCCAATCAACACGGTCTGCCCGGTCTCGTCGCAACCAGCCGACCCTAAGTACTCGGTGGTCTATGAAGGGCGCGTCATCGCATTCTGTTGCCCGAACTGCCCGAAGACTTTCTGGGACAACCCAGAGGCTTGCTTGGCGAAACTGCCGAAGTGATTCGCGGAAGTCCGTGAGTAGGCTCACGGTGGAAAGGCCGACGACGAGTGCACTGGAGGCCAGCATCGGCAGCAGGAACAGTGGGTCGACCAGAGGCTCCTTGGACATGCTGGCAGAATGGCAATGCTTAATGTGCAATCGGCATGGCGACGGACCGTGGAATCTCCAAGCCTTTGGCGCGCAAGGCCTCAAGCCCAGCATGATCCGGTGCAATGCGCGTGACCCGGAACAAGGCGTTCTTGCGGATGCCCCTCTTCTTCTCCTTGCTCTCTTCAGGTTTTTCGTTCGGGACCAGGTCGCAATCCCATTGCCATACGGTCTTGCCAGCACTGTTGATCTCGAAGACATTACCCTTCTCGCCGGAGCAGATCAAAGTGTTGCCATTGGGTAGGCGCTGCACGCCACTGATGAAGCTTGAATAGAAATCACTTGGCGTATCGGCCATGTAGGTCCACGAGCTTTGCGTGGGTGCGAAGGGAGTGCCCGCTTCGATTACGTATTCACCGGCCTCGTTGATCGGTGGCCACCATTCCTCGATGGTGGAGTAGTCGCCACCGAGGCGTCCGCGCCCGTTGTTGAAGGCAAGGAAGCCGCCAGCGCCCAGTCGCCCCCCTTCGATCCATTGCACATCGTGCTGGACGACAAGGACACGGTCCTCGGCACTTCCCATGCCATAAGCCGACGGATTGCCCCAGCGATAAAGCAGGTCGCCTCCGCGTCCGTAGCGCCCACCTTCACTGGATGCGGCTTCAGTAGTGGTGGTGGAATGATCGATGACCCAGGCCTCGTCGAAGCGACGAACGCTGATGACGATTTGGTCCAGTTCCGCGTTGTAGTCGATGCCATTGGTGTGCATCCAGTCAGCGTCGCGTGTCTTGCGGCGATCCCTGTCGTCGCGCTTTTCGTCACCATTCTTTGGTGGGGGACGATCCGGGCGCTTGACGGGAGGCTTGCCGTCACTTTCTTCTTTCGCTCCACCTGCATAACCCAGTGCCTGAAGATGCTCGAACTCGGCATCCTGCTCTTCTTCCGACATCAATTCCGGATCGCGGTCGCCGTTGATGTCGATGCGCTCAGGATGCTCAGAAACCACGCCGAAGAAGTTGGCATCCTTGTCGAAATCCTGAATTAGATGGTCCCAGCTGTGCCACTCCCAGACAATCTCGGCATCGTTATTCGGCAACGGCTTGATTTCAAAGATCGAATCAGGCCAGAACATCTCACCACGAAGCAATTCCGGGTCGCGCCCATTGGCCAAGGCTTCCTCGCGGGTATGCATGACCCAAGCAAGAATCAGGATGTTGCCGTTCGGCATGATCTCGATGTCGTGATGGGCATGGCGCGTGTCGTCGGCGAAGCGATAGTCCCAGAGGATGGTGCCGTCGGCATCGATTTCCTGGATGGCACCGCCGATGCCGCCGCCGCGGAAGGGCTTGTTGTCCTCAATGCGTTCACAGCGATAGAGCGTGCCGCGATCGGTCAGGTAGACCGAGTTGCCCGGCTCCACCTTGGTCTCCCATCGATGCACCACCTCACCTTCCAGGTTCACCAGGAAGACGTCGGTGCTCTTCAATGGCGAGATTAAGTTGTAGCCGGGAAAGGGGGTTTCGCTGAGCCAACCATCGCGCGAAGGCGGCGGCAGCAGCGTTTGGGTCACACCCTCACTCCTGGAACAACTGGGGCTGCATGCCAGCAGCAGGGTGAGGGCGGCAAGAGGGAGGGTTCGCATGGAGGGGGTGTTCGGGTTCAGCGACTCGACAACCCTAACAAGCGACGCAAGTCCGGGAGCGAGGTTTACGACTGACCGGTTTCCATCAAGCTGCTATCTTGGCTCAAATGTCTTCCCCTGAATTAACATGAGTCAACATCCTCCCGTGCGCGTTGCCATCGTCGGCCTAGGTTTTGGCGCTGAATTTATTCCGATTTATCAGGCGCATCCGCAGGCTGAGTTGGCGGCAATTTGCCAGCGCAATCAGGACAAGCTGAATGAGATTGGCGATGCCTTCGGAGTCGAGGAACGATTCACCGATTTCGACGAGCTGCTCAAGGATGCCGACATCGATGCGGTTCATATCAATACGCCGATACCGAATCATGCCGAGTTGACCCTCGCGGCGCTGGCAGCAGGCAAGCACGTGGCTTGCACCGTACCGATGGCGAC